>JADJYJ010000003.1:0-369175 GCA_016719785.1 Candidatus Amarolinea dominans | reverse complement strand
GGGCGCCACCACGTACAGGCCGGGCATGTGGCAGAAAAAGGCCTCGATGGACTGCGAATGATAAAGCCCGCCGCTGATACCCCCACCATACGGCGCCCGTATCAGCATGGGCACGGGGAACTCGCCGTTGGAGCGGTAACGAAAGCGCGCGGCTTCGCTGACAATCTGATTGAACGCGGGAAAGATGAAATCGGCAAATTGAATCTCGCAGATGGGGCGCAGACCATTCAGCGCCATGCCGATGCCAACTGCGATGATGGAAAGCTCGGAGAGCGGGCTGTCAATCACCCGATCAGGGCCGAATTCAGCAAACAGGCCCTGGGTGGCGCGAAAGACGCCGCCGCGCGGGCCGACGTCTTCGCCGGTGATGATGATGGTCGGATCACGGCGCATCTCTTGCGCCATGGTGTCGCGGAGGGCTTCGATATTTGTTTTGATCGCCATGGGTTGCCTCACATCCTGCCAAAGACGGGGAAGAGCGCGTCTTCCGGTTTGGGATAGGCTGCGGCCATGCTGTACTCGGTCGCCGCATCTACGCTGGCCGCCACGCGGGCCGCCATCTCATCACGCTGGGCCGCGGTCAGCGCGCCGCGGGCCAGGAGCGTCTTCTCGAAGCGCTGGATCGGGTCCTTGTGCTTCCACTCCTCCACCTCTTCACGGCTGCGGTAACTGCGGTCGTCATCGTCGGACGAATGGGGCACCGGCCGGTAGGTCTTGGCCTCCAGCAGGGTTGGCCCGCCCCCGCGGCGGGCGCGGGCCACGGCTTCGGCCGAGACGTTGTACGCTTCGAGCAGGTCGTTGCCGTCGTAGATGACGCCGGGCATGCCATAGGCGTAGCCGCGATCGGCCACGTTTTCCACCGCCATCTGCTTGGACATGGGCACCGAAATCGCGTACTGATTATTCTGGCACAAGAAGATCACCGCCAGCTTGTGGATGCCGGCCCAGTTCAGGCCCTCGTGGAAATCGCCCTGGCTGGTGCTGCCCTCACCAAAGCAAGTCACCACCACCTCGTCGAGTCCGCGCAGTTTGGCGGCAAAGGCCATGCCTGCCGCCTGGGGAATCTGTGTCGCCACAGGGCTGGAGCCGCTGACGATGCGCAGTTTGCGGTTGCCAAAGTGCGCCGGCATCTGACGGCCACCGCTGCTCGGGTCTTCAGCCTTGCCAAAGAGCGGCAGCATGAGATCGGTCGGGGTGGCGCCCAGCGCCAGGTTGAAGGCAATATCCCGGTAGTAAGGGTGCAGCCAATCGTAGCCTGGCCGCATGGCGAAAGCCATACCAACCTGGCAGGCCTCGTGGCCCATGCCCGAAATGTGAAAGGGGACTTTGCCCTGGCGATTCAGCACCCACATGCGCTCGTCGAGTTTGCGTGAGAGCACCATGCTCTCCAGCATCGCCAGCAATTGGTCGCTGCTCAAGTCACCAGCATAGTCGTGGGTGACAAACTGGTCTGGCAGTAACGCCGCCATTACGGTACCTTCCTCGGTCATTCTGTCTTCCTCATTCTATCTTCCATCCGTCTTCTTCTGATCGTCGTTGATGCTGTCCAGGCGGTCGCCCTGGACGGTAGGCACGTCTTCGGTGACGTGCGGGTCGAATGTCCTCCCGCGGCCTGCGCGCTCCGGCGCAGCCAGCGCAGAAGTATATCACACATCGCCGTGTACGATTGTAAGCCCTATTGCCTCTTGCGCAAACAACCAGTAAAAACCCCAAGCATCGCCAGGAGTTTTGCCGTGTCTGTGGCAACAAGAGACTTCCGAAGTCTGCGAGACTTCGGAAGTCTGAGCGGACCTCTTGTCCAACGTTGCCCGGCGTGCTATACTGCCGCCTGTGACCGGACAAGGATTGACCCAACCTCTGCATATGGCGCAGTGCGGCAAGCGGCCCGCTGTGTGGCAAATAGTCACGGGATGCCTGGCATGATCATAACCACGAATCCGCCTCCTGCGTCGGGCCTACCGCCTGGCGCCGTGCGCATCCTGATGCGCTGCATGGGCTATCTTCGACCCTACGGGAAACTGACGGGCGCGGCTTACCTGGTCTTGCTTGTCACCAGCGCACTGACCCTGGTGACGCCTCAGATCATCCGCATCGCAATTGACCGCGGGGTGCGCGGCGCTGAACTCGACGTCTTGCGCTTCGCCGTCTTTGCCATCCTGGGCTTGACGGCGATCAAGAGTATCCTGGCCTTTCTGACCGGCCGCTGGACCGAGATCGCCTCGCAGGGTGTGGCCTACGATCTGCGCAACGCGCTCTATCGGAAGCTGGCGGCTCTTTCTTTCTCCTATCACGACCGCGCCCAGGTAGGGCAGCTCCTCTCCCGCGCCATTCAGGATGTTGATCGCATTCGCTTCGTGACCGGGCGCGCGTTCCTGCGGCTGGCCGAAGGGCTGATCCTGCTGTTGGGGGCGATCGTTTTCCAGGCCCTGATGAACCCCTACCTCACGTTCTTAGCTTTGTGGACGATGCCGCTCCTGGCCTATTGGGCCATGCGCTTTGGCCGTGCCTTTCGACCTGTCTCCCTGGCCGTTCAGCAGCAGTTGGCTGTCCTGACTACCTACCTGGAGCAAAACCTGCGCGGCGCACGCGTGGTGAAAGCATTCGCGCAGGAGCCGGCCGAAATGACCCGTTTCGACGTCGAAAACGATCGTTGGTTTGACCTGTCGGCCCGGGCTGCCCGCATGCAGGCGCTCAACATGCCCTTTCTCGATCTGGTCGCCAACCTGGGCACGGTATTCATCATCTGGTACGGCGGCTCGTTGGTCGTCGGTGGGCGACTGACGCTTGGGGAACTGGTGGCTTTTTCCACCTACATGGGTCTCTTGATCCAGCCGGTGCGCCGCCTCGGCATGATCTTGCCGGCCCTGGTGACCGCGGCCGCCGGCGGTGAACGCATTTTTGAAATCCTCGACGCCCGCTCAGAAGTGACTGATACGCCGGGCGCGCCGGCTCTCCCGCCCATCCGCGGTCATGTGCGCTTCGAGCACGTCTCCTTCAGCTACTTCGGGCGCCACCAGGTGCTCAACGATGTTTCATTCGAAGCGCGGCCGGGGCAGGTCATTGCCCTGCTTGGCCCCACCGGTTCTGGCAAATCGTCCATCATCAACCTCATACCCCGTTTCTACGACCCCACGCACGGGCGAATCACCGTGGACGGCCATGACATCCGCGGTGCAGCTCAATTCGTTGCGCGATCAGATCGGCATCGTGCTGCAGGAGACGACCCTCTTTGCCGCCACGATGCGGGCGAACATCGCCTTTGGCCGGCCAGACGCCAGCGAACAGGAAATCATGGCCGCGGCCCAGGCGGCCCAGGCTCACGACTTCATCATGGAAATGCCGCAGGGCTACGACACGACCGTGGGCGAGCGGGGCGTCACCCTCTCTGGTGGCCAGAAGCAGCGCGTCGCCATTGCACGCGCGTTGCTCAAAGACCCGCACATCCTCATCTTCGACGATGCTACCGCCAGTGTGGACTCGGACACCGAACGGCTGATCCAGGTCGCGCTGGCGCGTCTAATGACCGGGCGCACCTCGTTCGTCATTGCCCAGCGCCTGAGCACGATTCGCATGGCCGATCAGATCCTGGTGCTGGACGGCGGACGAATCACGGCGCGCGGGACACACGACGAGTTGCTGCGCACGTCCGAGTTGTATGTGGCGATTTACCAACGCCAGTTCAGACCGCAGGAAAGGGCCGCCGGTGTTGAAACCGGGGCGGCGGTGACCCCATGAGTTTTTCAATTGGCGCGCCTGGCCCACGGATGGGACCTGGCATGGCGCTTGAACGCTTCGGTGAACGCGCGGAAGGCCGCGCCTTCGACCGCCGCGTGGCCCGGCGGCTGCTCGCCTTTTTGCGCCCGTTTTGGGCGCACATGGCGGCCGCGCTGCTGTTGATGCTCGTATCCTCCCTCTTGAGCCTGGCAGTACCCTACTTGGTCAAGACTGCGATTGACGTGAACATGGCCCAGGGCGATCTGGCCAGGCTTGGGGCGCACCGCGCTGGTGATTGCGGCCACGTTTATCGGGACCTACCTGGTATCGGCCGGGCAGCGCTGGCTGCTTTCCTGGGTTGGCTTGCGCGTCCTCACCAATCTCCGCCGCGCCCTGTTCGGCCATTTACAGGCCCTGCCGCTCGGTTATCATGACACGCACATTGTGGGCGTCACCATTTCGCGTGTCATGAATGACGTGGGCGTGATCAACGACCTGCTCTCACAGGGCCTGGTGACTCTATTGGGTGACAGCGTCCTTCTGATTGGCATTGTGGTCATCATGGTGTCGCTTAGCCCGCGCCTCGCCCTGCTGGCTTTTGGCGTACTGCCCATCATGCTGCTCGTGACGCTCCTCTTCACCCGTCGCGCCCAGGTTGCCTTTCGCCAGACGCGCAGCGGCATCGCGGCCGTGGTCGGTGACCTGGCTGAGAATCTGTCCGGCATGCGGGTGATCCAGGCGTTCGCCCAGGAAGATGCGACCCAGGAGCAGTTTGACCAGGTCAACCGCATCAACCGGGACGCGCACGTGGCGGCCATGTCTCTCTCGTTTGTCTTCTTGCCGACCGTGGAGTTCCTGGGCATGGTGGCGACGTGCGTCGTGCTGTTCTTCGGCGGCGCTTTTGTCGTCAGCGGCAGCCTGACCCTGGGTGTGGTTGTGGCCTTTCTGGCCTACGTGACCCGTTTCTTCGAGCCAATCCAGGAGCTGAGCCAACTCTACACCACCATGCAGGCCGCCATGGCTGGCGGCGAGCGCGTGCTGGAGATTCTGGACACCGCTCCCCAGGTGACCGATCGGCCGGACGCCCTGGAGATGCCGCCCATTCGCGGCCTTGTGGAACTCGATCACGTTCACTTTGCCTACCGTGAGGATGTTGAGGTGCTGCACGATATCAGTCTGCGCATCGAAGCTGGGCAGACGGTGGCGTTCGTCGGGCCGACCGGGGCCGGCAAGTCCTCGATCGCCAACCTGGTGGCCCGCTTCTACGACGTGACCGCCGGCGCCGTGCGGATTGACGGCCTGGATGTGCGGGATGTGGGCCAGCGCTCCCTACGCAGCCAGATGGGCCTGGTGCCGCAGGACCCGTTCCTCTTTCCTGGCACGTTGGCCGAAAACATTGCCTTTGGCCGGCCTGAGGCGCCGTTGGCGGCGATCCAGGCTGCGGCCAGCCTGGCGCGGATTCACGATTTCATCATGAGCCTGCCTGATGGTTATCAGACTAAGGTCTCCGAGGGGAGCTCCAATCTGTCGCTGGGCCAGCGCCAACTGATCTGCATGGCGCGGGCGGCCCTGGCTGATCCGCGCATCCTGATTCTGGACGAAGCCACAGCCAGTGTGGACACGGTCACTGAAGCCTTCATTCAAGACGCGATTGATCGCCTGCTGACCGGACGCACCGCGCTGGTGATCGCGCACCGCCTGAGCACGATCCAGCATGCCGATCTCATCTGCGTGGTGCAGGATGGCCGCATCGTCGAACAAGGGCAGCACGCGGCGCTGCTGGCGCAGGGCGGGTTGTACCGGGAGATGATCGTCCAGCAGTTTGTGGCGTAGCACGCCGGCGTGACCCCGGCCCCGCGACGCAGGGAGACGGCTTAGACCGGGGGCCAGGGAATGTTGCGGTAGGAAGGGTGTTGAGAGGGAAAGACAGGATGGGCGAGCAGAGCCTCGGTGCGGCGACGCAGGGCGTTGAGCTCGCCGGGGCTCATCAACTTGCCCAACTCCGCGCTGAGAGGTTCGCCCTTCTGCAGATGACTCAGGAGGTGGCCGCAGTCGGATACGATACCGGCGGGCAGGGGCTGACCGGCGAAATCCCAAATGACGGTGCGCAGCTTGTACTCGGTGTGAAACGTCAGGCCGTGGTCAATGGCCCACAGGCGATTGCTGCCCCGGTCGCGCAGGACGTGCCCGCCCTTGCGATCGGCGTTGTTGGTCAACACGTCGAAGGCGGCCATGCGCATCAACTGCTCGTCAAACTGATCGTCGCGCAGATCGAAGTAGGTTTCGTTAGGGTCGGCATCCACGAACAACTGTGCCATTCCCAGGCCGTGCGGGCCATCGCGCAGCACCGTGGGCGGCACCAGCCACCAATCGAGCGCGGCGCTGACCAGGTAGCCACATATTCGCGATAGCACAGCGTGCCAGGCGCGAAATCCGATAGGGGGGCTTCGCCGCGCTGCGGTTTGTAGATGGCGAGGGCGCGCAAGGGCGCCTTCTCGATCTGCACCAGGAAGGTGTAGTTCGATCCCCAGGGGATGTCCTGGCGTCCGCGGATGCTGCCGTGCGCCAACAGGTCGAGCAGGCCAGGCAGGTCAATGCCCTGGGCCGCGCCGTTGGTGGGCGCCGATGGGTTGTTTTTTGTCAGCGATGGCATAGCGATCATCATTTACCTCGACATCCATCCAGCACAAGCGCCGAGCAACGCGAAGAATGAATGTGGATTGTCTATACCACGTCAGGCCTGTGCGGCAATGTGAGCCGAATTCCAGTCAGGCAATTTGACAAAACAGTCACGTCTATCTAAAATTTAGTTAAGTCTAAATTTGCGGAGAAAAGGCCACATGCTCAACGAGACAGTTGCCAGCCATGCCATCGAAGACTACCTGAAGACAATCTATCTGCTGCAACAGGATGAGGGCCGCGTGACGACGTCGGCCCTGGCACGGCGACTGGGCGTGGCCGCCGCCTCAGTGACCAACATGGTCAAGCGTCTGGCAGAGATGAACCTGGTGCGCCATGCGCCCTATCACGGTGTGGAGCTGCTGCCGGCCGGCGAAAAGATCGCCCTGGAAGTCGTGCGTCATCATCGCCTGCTGGAGCTTTACCTGGCGGAGGCGCTGGGCATGCCATGGGACCAGGTACATGCCGAGGCCGACCGCCTGGAGCATGTCATCTCCGAGGATTTGGAGGAACGCATGGCCGCGGCGCTGGGGCAGCCGACGATGGACCCGCATGGGCATCCCATCCCCAGCCGTGATTTGACCGTGCCGGAGCGTTCGCAGATCGCCCTGGCCGGCGCGCAGCCCCGCGACGTGGTGAAGATTGAATGGGTGAGCGACCTCGATCCCGCGCATCTGCGCTACCTGGCCGCCATTGGGTTGGTGCCTCAGGCCACGGTGGAGGTGCTTGACGTGGCGCCGTTCAACGGCCCATTGCGGTTGCGCGTGGGCCGCAGCGAGGTCAGCCTGGGCCGCGACCTAGCCGCGGAGGTGTTCCTCAGCCGGGCGACCGCGGTGTCCCTGCGGGACACGTGACCTTAACCCGTCACCCGTGATCGCACGATCCGCGTCCGTCCCAGCGGGACGGTTGAATTGATCCCCGGTGGTCGCGACAGGCGCGCCCGGGGTGGTACAATTATGTGCATCGGCCTATTGCACCAGGGTTCTAAGAGAACTTCAAGCCCTAATTCGTTGGTTGGGCTTGTGTGTCGCTTCATGGCGTTGAGCTACAATACGACTTGTTATCGCTTGGATGACCTCAGGCGTTAAGCCATCTTCCGGTTCAGCCTTCTCACGCGCGGCCATCACCTGCTCGATCTCAGCAAACGATGCCTGTCCTAAGTCCTGCAGCAAAGTGGTGAAGCTCGCCTTCTGTTCAGCTATCGCCCTATCCGATAATGGTTGTATGGTATAGGCCAACGTCACCTGGCGCGTGAGGGCATAGACAATACACTGATTCAGCGACGTTTCTTCGGTTTGAGCCAGGGTTTCTAGCTGCCGATGTAATGTTTCAGGTAAACGCACATGGTCAAACCGACTCATGTCACCCCCCCCCCCCCCCGCCCGCCCGCGCCCCCCCCCCCCCCCCCCGCCGGCCCCCCCCCGCCCGCCCGCGCCCCGCCCCCCCCCCGCCCCCCCCCCGGGCGCGGCCGCCGGGGTCTCCCCCGTGCCCCACCACAACATGACCAACCAATCCGTTCTGCCGCCTTGTTTTGTCAGACCCTCGAACACCACGTTTGTATCAATGACGACACGGAGAGAGGTTTGAGTTGGCATGACACTATTATAGCACTGAATACGGTGTCATTCAAAAACCTTGCAGGAAACTTTAGAAAAACTCAAACTCCTTTCTCATCTGGCGATATCGGTTGACGCACGCGGCCCTTTTGCCGTCTAACGAGAGTCAAAAGTCCTTTGACGAACCTTGACCTGTGAAGTACAATCAGGCGTTGAGACGACAGGCAATGTAGAAATGTAGAATGTAGAATGTACATGAAAAATTGGGAAACATATGGCGTTTAGAGACTTACGCGAGTTCATTGCGAAACTGGAAGAGATCGGCGAGCTGCAGCGCATCACCGCGCCGGTCAGTGCGGAGCTGGAGATTGCGGAAATCACCGATCGGGTGTGCAAAGGCCCGGCCGGCCAGAACAAGGCGCTGCTGTTCGAAAATGTGAAGGGGGCGTCCATGCCGGTGCTGACCAACGCGCTGGGGTCGGGCCGGCGCATGACGCTGGCGCTGGGCGTGGATGACCTGGATGAGCTGGCCGCCAACCTGGGCGCGCTGCTCAAACCGGAGCTACCCAAGGGCCTGGGCCAGATGATGAATCGCGCCGGCGATTACTGGGACGCGCTGCGGAGCATCGGCCTGGGCCCGGCCATCGTCAAGAAAGCGCCGGTGCAGGAAATCGTCCTGCTGGGCGCTGACGCGGACCTCAACCGGCTCCCCATCTTGCAGTGCTGGCCGCAGGATGGCGGGCGTTTTCTCACCATGACCACCATCATCAGCCGTGACCCGGTCAAGGGCATTCGCAACGTGGGCATGTACCGCTGCCAGGTGTATGACAGCCACACCCTGGGCATGCACTGGCAGTTGCACAAGGGCGGCGCCGAGCATGAGCGCAAGGCGCAGCAGGCCGGCGTGGGCCGCATCCCGGTGGCGATCAGCCTGGGCGGCGATCCCGCGGTGATGTGGAGCGGCTCCGCGCCGCTGCCGCCCGACATTGATGAGTTCCTGCTGGCCGGCTGGCTGCGCGGCAAGCCGGTGGAACTGGTGCGCTGCGTGACGCAGCCGCTGGAGGCGCCGGCCGAGGCGGAAATCGTCATCGAAGGCTATGTGGACCCGGCCGAGAAGCGACCCGAAGGCCCGTTTGGCGATCACACCGGCTATTACACGCCGGTGGACAGCTACCCGGTGCTGCACGTGACCGCGATCACCATGCGGCGCCAGCCCATCTATCCGGCCACGGTGGTCGGCCTGCCGCCCATGGAAGACTACTGGATGGGCAAGGCGACCGAGCGCCTGTTCCTGCCGCTCATGCGCCTGTTCCTGAGCGAGATCGTGGATGTCAACATGCCCGCGGAAGGGGTGTTCCACAACCTAATCCTGGTCAGCATCAGGAAGCGCTTCCCCGGCCATGCGCGCAAGGTCATCAACGGGCTGTGGGGCCTGGGACTGATGATGCTCACCAAAGTGCATCGTCATTGTGGATGAGGCCGTGAATGTGCAAAACGTGAGCGAGGCGATGTTCCACGCGCTGAACAACGTGGATTGGAGCCGCGACATCATCGTGCAGGAAGGGCCGGTGGACGCGCTGGATCACGCCAGCTATCGCTTTGCACTGGGGGGCAAGATCGGGATTGACGCCACGCGCAAATGGGCGAGCGAAGGCTACACACGTGAATGGCCGGAATTGGTCGCCATGAGCGAGCCGATCAAGCAGCAGGTGAGCGAGCGCTGGCGCGAATATGGCTTTGCAGCCGAGGCAGCGCCCGCGAACAGCGCGGGGCCGGGCAGCCGCAGCCTGTTGAGTCGCCCCGCGGCGGTTGTGCGGCGCCTGGCGCGTCGCGGCAATAATTAGATCAAACGTAACTGCTCACCCTGCAAGTTGATTTGACAGGATGAACAGGATGAACAGGATCTCTCTGTGGTGGACTCCGCCACGAGCGAATTCCTGCCCCAATCAGGCTGAATTTCAATCTGAGCAGTGACGATCAAACAGTGAATTGATGTGATGAACATAAATGATATTTTGGCGAAGGCGGCGCAAGGCGAGCGCCTGACGCCCGCAGAAGGGTTGATCCTGTACCAGGACGGCGATCCGGAGGCGACGATGGCTGTGGCGCATCAACTGCGCCTGGCGCGCACCACGCCCGGTCAGGTGACCTACCTGGTGGATCGCAACATCAACTACACCAACGCGTGTACGACCGACTGCCAGTTCTGTTCGTTCTACCGCGTGCCGGGGCATCCCGAAGTCTACGTGCGCACGAAGGCCGAGATTGGCGAAAAGATCGAAGAACTGATCGCCTGGGGCGGCACGCGCATCCTGATGCAGGGCGGGCACAATCCCGACCTGCGCATCGAGTGGTACGAGGAGATGCTGCGCTGGTTGAAAACCACCTATCCCGAAATCGAGCTGGACTGCTTCAGTCCGTCGGAGATCGAGGCGATTGCCAAAATCGAAGGGATGACGATGGCGCAGGTGCTGCAACGCCTGCAGGCGGCCGGTCTCGATGGCCTGCCGGGCGGCGGCGGCGAAATCCTGGACGATGAGGTGCGCAAGCGCATCACCCCCAAGAAGACCCGGACGGCGGAGTGGCTGGAGGCCATGCGCATCGCGCAGCGCCTGGACATGACCACCTCGGCCACGATGGTCATCGGCTTTGGGGAGACGCTGCAAAACCGCATCAACTCGCTGACCAACCTGCGCAATCTGCAGGCGGAGAGCCTGGCGGCGCACGGGAATGGCTTCACCGCGTTCATCATGTGGACGGCGCAGCTCAGCACAACCAACAGCCTGGGCCGCAGCCGCCATCGGGCCAAATACGGTGCGAACTATGACGAATATCTGCACACCAACGCCGTGGCGCGCATCTACCTGGACAATTTCCAGAACTTCCAGGCCAGTTGGCCGACGCAAGGGCTGGAAACGGCGCGCCGCGCGCTCTACGCTGGCGCCAATGACTTTGGCAGCACCATGCTGGAAGAAAATGTGGTCAGCGCGGCCAACGCCTACACCGAAGAAAACCCGCGCATGACCATCTACGACCTGCATGCGCAGATTCGCCAGGCCGGCTTCACCCCCGCGCAGCGCGACAGCCGTTATCGCCTGGTGCGCACGTTCGATCGGGCCTACAGCGAGACCGAGCTGGCGCCCACACCGATTCCTTCCCGGCTTGGGGCGTTGACGCGGTCAGATTTCGTTCCAGTGGCCGTGCTGGCCTGAGGGATGTCATGAAGCAAGTGCGCACGTTTCTCGAAATGATTAAATTCGAGCACACCATCTTCGCCCTGCCCTTCGCCTATTTGGGCATGGTGTTGGCAGCCGGGGGCTGGCCGACATGGTGGCAGTTCATCTGGATCACGCTGGCCATGGCCTCCGCGCGCACGTTGGCCATGGCGGTCAATCGTGCGGTGGATGCGTCGCTCGACGCGGCCAATCCGCGCACGGCCAACCGCCCCATTCCACGCGGCGAATTCTCCTTGCAGCGGACCTGGCTCTTTGCCGCGCTCTCCCTGGCCATCCTGACCCTGGCCGCCTGGATGCTCAACGCGTTCGTGGTGCGTCTGCTCCCCTTCGCGGTCATCGCGCTGATCGGCTACAGCTACACCAAACGCTTCACCTGGCTGAGCCATTTCGTCCTGGGCATCACCGACGGCGCGGCCGCGGCCGGCGCGTGGGCCGCGGTGGCCGGCAATCTGTCCGGCCCACTGCCCTGGCTGCTCTGGTTTGCGGTCACGGTCTGGATCGCCGGCTTCGATCTGATCTACGCCTGCCAGGATGTGGAGTTCGACCGCCGCGAAGGGCTTTATTCCATTCCGGCGCGCTTTGGGGTGGCCGCGGCGCTGCGCCTGGCGCAACTGTGTCATCTGTTCACCGTGCTGACGCTGTTCCTTGTTGGCCTGCTGGCGCCGCTGGGCTGGCCCTTCTGGCTGGGACTGGCGCTGGTCTGCGTCCTGCTGGCCTATGAGCACAGCCTGGTCAGCCCGGACGACTTGAGCAAGGTCAACCTGGCCTTTTTCACCGTCAACGGCTACATCAGCGTGATCGCCTTCGTCGCGACGCTGGTCGCGCTGCTGGTGCGGTCATCCTGATTGGTGTTTTTCTTGAACGAACTGGAGTGAGATGATGATTGTTACTGAACGAACGACTGAGCTGGCAGACCTGGTCGTCAAGGTGCAGGCGGGCGAGCGCCTGGGCTTCGACGATGGGGTGCGCCTTTTCCAATCGCACGACCTGTTGACCATCGGTCAGATGGCTGACCTGGTCAATACGCGCCTGAATGGCGGGCGCTATGTCTTTTTCAACCAGAACCGCCACATCAACCCGACCAATGTGTGCGCGTTTCACTGCAATTTCTGCTCGTTCCGCCGTGATGAGGGCGAGGCGGGCGCGTACACCTGGCACGCGGACGAGATCGTGGAGCATGTGCGGCCGGACGCCCTGCCCAACGTGAGCGAATTCCACATCGTGGGTGGGCTGCACACCAGCGAGCCGTTCACCTACTATGAGGATTTCCTGGCCGCGCTCAAGAAGGCGTATCCCTGGATTCATCTCAAGGCTTTCACCGCGGTCGAGATTGACTTCTTCGCGCAGATGACCGGCATGAGCCATGAGCAGGTGCTGCGCCGGCTGATGGCCGCGGGGCTGGACTCGATGCCGGGCGGGGGCGCGGAGATCTTCCATCCGGACATCCGGCGCAAGATCTGCCCGGAAAAGGCGGACGGCGCCACCTGGTTGGCGATTCACCGCACCGCGCACCGCCTGGGGCTGCGCACCAATGCCACCATGCTCTACGGTCACATCGAAGGCCCGGAGCACCGGGTGGATCACCTCCTGCGCCTGCGTGATCTGCAGGACGAAACCGGCGGCTTCCAGACCTTCATCCCCCTGCGCTTCCATGCCGACAACAACGCGCTGGGTCAGCGCGCCAACTGGACCACCGCGCACGACACGCTCAAGACCCTGGCGGTCAGCCGCATCCTGCTGGACAATTTCTCGCACATCAAGGCTTATTGGATCATGCTGACGCCGCCGATTGCGCAGTTGGCGCTGCACTTTGGCGCAGATGACATAGACGGCACCGTGGTGGAGGAGAAGATCTACCACGATGCCGGGGCCACCACCGAGGAGCAGTTGGACAAGCTGGAACTGATGCGCCTGATCGTGGCGGCCGGCAAGCTACCCGCAGAACGCGATACGCTGTATAATATCGTCAAGGTGTACGATCAGCCTATCGAACAGCTCGAAGCCGAACTGGTGGCCCGGCGCAAACAGACCCGCCTGGCCGCCAAGCAGGCCCGGCGCGCGCAGCCGCAACCCGTTCCCAATTGAAATCGCAAAGGACGGTAAAGATGATAACACGTGAATTGCTCAAAGACGAGATCGAAAAAGTACGAGACGATTACCTGGACATGTTGTACCAGATCATCAGGGTCTTCGAATGGCCGGCTAGAACGATGATGCCGCCAGCGCCGCAGAACGCAGGTGTTCTCGTGCTAAGAGAACGATCCGAATGGTACAGTTTTGTTCAGCGGACCTATGGCGCATTTGCCGATGATGCTATTGAGCGTGGCAGTGAGGGACAACTCGAGATTCGCGAGGACATCGAATGATCTACCTACTCGATACAAACACATGCATTCAATACTTGAACGGGAGATCTCAAACTATCAAGCAACGGCTGCATGATACGCTTCCGTCCCAGATCAAGCTCTGTGCGGTCGTCAAAGCAGAATTATTCTACGGTGTCATGAAAAGTGCCAGAGTAGACAGGAATCTCGCGACACTACAAGAATTTGTCAACCGGTTTGAGTCGTTGCCCTTCGATGATTCAGCAGCCGAATCCTACGCACGCATCCGACTACACCTGGAAAGAGCCGGCACTCCCATCGGGCCAAATGACCTGTTGATTGCCTCCACAGCGGTAACGTACGGGACCGTTCTGGTCACACACAACACGCGTGAGTTCAGGCGGGTGCCGGACCTCAACTATGAGGACTGGGAAACTAGCGTTCCTGGATAGGGCCGTACAACGAGGTACGAAAAGAATTAACGATGACCTTAACCATTGGTGTCATTGATTACTTGAACGTGCAGCCGGTTTACTACCGCTTGCAGGAGCGCCTGGCCGGGCGCGATGTGCGCTTCGTCTACGGCGTGCCGACCACGCTCAACCGGATGCTGATTGACGGCGAGATTGACCTGGCGCCCATCTCGGCCATCGAAACCGCGCGCCATGCCGATCAGTTGGCCGTCATCCCCAACCTGGGCATTGCCACGCTCGGCGCGGTCAAAACCGTGCTCCTCTTCAGTTGGATGCCCGACCCGGCCGAGCTGGATGGCTGCACGGTCGCGCTGACCGATCACTCGGCCACCAGCGTGGAGCTGCTCAAGGCCCTGTGCCGGCAGCGCTACAGCATCGCCCCGCGCTGGCGGGTGACGCCACAGAACCTGGAGGAAATGCTCAGCCGCGCGTCCGGCGCGCTGCTCATCGGCGACGAAGCGTTGATCGAAGGCTCGCTGCACCGCAGCATTGCGCGGCGCGGGGTGCCGCACGTCTTCGACCTGGGCGACGAATGGCTGAAATGGACCGGCCTGCCGTTCGTCTTCGCCCTGTGGACCGTGCGCCGCGACCGGCTGCACGAGCTGGCTGCCAGCGGCATCGTTCCTGCGCTGCACGCGGCCAAGGCCGATGGCCTGGCGCACATCGAAGCGATTGCCCAGGGCTACGCGCCGCGGCTCAATCTGCCGCCCGGTCTGCTCACCAAGTACCTGCGCGACCTGCGCTACGACCTGACCGGCTGGGACCTGGCGGGCCTGGAGCGCTTCCTGGGCCTGGCGCTGCCGGACATGACGCCCGACGCGCTGCTCGCCTGGCAAGATGAGCCGCAAGCGCTGGCGCCCCTCTTCGCCGCCGCCCTGGCGCCGGCCGGGTAAGAGCATGGTCACACCGCCAACGCCAGCCATCCCCCCCTGCCCGGCCGTTCTGGCCGACCGCTTCAACACCCTGCGCTTCGACGAGGCCCAGCAGGCGGTCGTTCTGCTTGACCGCCGCGCCTATCCGTTCCGCACCGCGTATGTGGTCTGCCGCACGGTGGAAGAGACCGCGCAGGCCATCGAGCAGATGGTGGTGCAGGGCGGGCCGCCGCTGGCCTACGCGGCCGGCCTGGGCCTGGCGTTGGCCGGGCCTGACCTGGCCGATTTGCGCCGGGCCAGTCAGCGCCTGCTTGCCACCCGCCCAACGGCCGATGATCTGCACGCCATCGTGCCGCAGGCCCTGCAGCGGGCAGAAGCGGCGCTGGCCGCGGGCCAGGATGCGCAGGCGGCGATCCTGTCTTATGTCAATGGCGAGATCAGCCGCGGCAACCAGGTGAGTCAGGCTTGCGGCAGCCACGCGGCCAGCCTGCTGGCTGACGGCGACCGTGTCCTGACCCACTGCCTGGCCGGCGCCGCGCTCTGCTGGATGCTCTGGATCGCCAAACAGCAGGGCAAGCGGGTGACGCTGATCCCGACCGAGACGCGCCCCTATTTGCAGGGCGCGCGGCTGACCGCCCAGTGCGCGCTGGAGATGGGCATTCCAGTCCGGCTGATCACCGATGGCATGCCCGCACACCTGATGAGCCAGGGCATGATTGACAAGTTCATCTGCGCGGCCGACCGCATCACCCTGGATGGGCACATCACGAACAAGGTGGGCACGCTGCACAACGCCATTGCCGCGCATTATTATGGCATCCCCTTCTACGTCCTGGGCTACGATGGCCCGGACCCGCAGACGCCAACAGCCAGCGCCATCGAAATCGAGCAGCGCAACCCACAGGAGCTGTTCTACGCGCGGGGTCGTGAGGGCACGGTGCGCACGGCCGTAGAGGGCATCGAAGGCTATTATCCGGCCTTCGACATCACCCCGCCGCACCTGATCGCCGGCATCGTCACCGACCGCGGCATTTTCCCGCCGACATTGGTGGCGCGCTATTGGCAGACACCCTGACCGAGGAGGCATTTCCGCGTTTACGACTTAAGTCGTTACCTTGACGGAGAGAAGCGGCTATACTCAGCCCAGTCGTATGACTTCAATTGACTTCAATTGACTTCAAGCTCAAGCAAGGAGACGAACGCATGAACATCACGTTCAACAAAATCGCATCTGCCCTCGCCTTTCTCATCGGAGTCATGGCCATCTTCGCTGGCGGGCAAGTTCTGCTGGGTAAAGATCCTGGATACCATGTGATCAACTGGTTGGTGCTCTACAACTACACGATCGGCATCCTGACCGTCTTCACCACCGCGGTACTCATCTGGACGCAGCACAAGTATGCCCTACCCGCCGCCATCGGCACGCTTGGCGTCCACGCCCTGGTCATGCTCATCATCCAGACCGCCTACCGCGGCGTTGTCGCGTCAGATAGCCTGCGGGCCATGACGATACGGATCGTGGTTTGGCTCATCATCCTGACGCTGATGTTCGTGGGATCACGGCGTCAGCGACCGGCCCAGGCAACATTTCTGAGAAAGAGAGGAGTTCGACGATGACGAAGTTCTTGACCAAATGGTCGCGTAAATTTCACCGCTGGATCGCGGTGCCGACCGCGCTGCTCATCCCGGTAGCGGTGATCATCAAATTGATTGGCGACCCCCAGACCGTGGCAGCCTGGGAACAACTGGACAAAGTACCGTCCATTCTGATGCTGGTCATGGCGATCAGTGGGACTTATCTCTTCCTGCTCCCCTACATCGTCAAAGGACAGCGGAAGAAAAAGGTGGCGTCAGAGGCAGCCGAGACCAGTGCAGTCAGGCGTAAGTGGCCCGCTGGTTCGTAGTGGCGACTTCAGTCGCTCCGTGTTGTGGAGTCTCCCGAAGAGTCAGGCAAACAGGGGCATGGTTCGTTGGTTTCGTTTCCGCCGTGATCTGGGGCTGCAACTGCTGGCCCTGTACCTTCTGCTGATCATCCCGTTCCTGCTGACGCTGTGGATCTTTGACGGGCTGGTGGGGCAGCGTATCCGCGCGGACGTGCAGACCGGCGATCTGGCCCTGGCACAGGCGATTGCCCAGGGGACCGATCTCTCGCTCGGTAATGCCCTGGGTATCGTAGCAGGATTGACCCGCTATCCCGAGGTGATCGCCGCGGACAAGGCCGCGATGGCGCCGCTGTTCGAAGCCATTCTGAACACGCACCCCAACATCAACCTGGTCTACCGGCTCGATGCCAGCGGCGTCATGGTGTATCACAACCCGGAAAACCCCACTTCCACGGTCGGCACCGATTTCTCCTTCCGCGGCTATTTCCAGAGCGCGTTGGAAACCTGCGCGCCGCTGGTGTCGCAGGGGCGCATCTCACCCACCACCAACCAGGCGGTCGCGACCGCCGTGCAATCGCTCTGCTCGCCCGCTGGCGATTTTCTGGGACTCGTCGGCGCCAACATCCGCCTGGAAAGCCTGAGCCAAACGCTTTCGACCATCGCGTCCAAGCATCAGTCAGAGACAGGGTTCCAGGTGGTGATCCTCGACTCGGCCGGACAGATCATCGCCTTCCCCGATCCTGCCCTGCTGCTCCACCCCGCCGCAGACCTGCTGCCGCGAGACTACCTGGACAGCTTCACCGGCGAGACCCATTCGCAAATTCTGCGCTCGCCGGACGGAGAGGAGCGCCTCTACACCCACACCCACATCGAAACCATCGGTTGGGAGGTCGTGGTCAGCCGGCCCACGGCTGAGGCCTTTGCCACCCAAATCGTCCTGCAGCAGATCGCGCTGGTGGCCGCGGTCACGTTTCTGCTCATCGGGCTTTTCTTCTGGGTGGCGCTTGCCAACCGCGTCATCCGGCCCATCGAACTGCTGGCGCCGGTCAGCGAAGCGATCGGGCTGAATCAGCCCATTCAGTCGAAAGAACGTGCGCGTCTGCTCAGGCTGGCTGAGCGCAGCGACCAGATCGGGCATTTGATCCGCAGCGTCATGAAGATGGAAGATTCGATCAAGGCGCGCATGAAAGAACAAGCCACCCTGCTCGACACCAGCGCCGCGGTCATCTCCACGCTCGATGTCGAAACCGTGCTCGATCGCATCCTGGAGCAGATGGGCCGCCTGCTGGCGGTGCAGATGTACGCCATCATGCAGTTGAACGAAAAGGAGGGTTCGTTCCGCATTCGCGCCGGCCGCGGCCTGTCGCGGCATTTCACCGAGCAATTAGCCATCCAGCCCAGCGAGCCGGATTCTGTCACCATGCGCGCCCTGCACAGCGGCGAACCGATTCAGGTGAGCGACACCGAGGACGATCCTTCCTACACCATCCGCCGGGCGCGCGCCCGCGCGGAAGGCTACCGCGCGCTCCTGGCCGTGCCGCTCAAAACCAAGCACGCGCCGCCCACCGCCCTGCTGGTCTTTCACCCCACCCCGCACATCTTCACCAGGAATGAAATTCAACTGCTGGCAAACTTTGCCAACCACGCCACCATGGCGATCGAGAACGCCATCCTGTACGAGCGCAGCGACATGCAGTTGGAGGAGCAAACGCGGCGCCTGGAAGCGCTCGTGCAGTCGCTGCATGACGGCCTGATCCTGAGCAACCTGACCGGTCAGGCCATCTACGCCAACCGCCGCGTGGGCGCGCTGGCAAACCTGCGGCCGCACGAGCTGGCGCGCATGCAGGTTGGGCAAATCCTGGCGCGCATTCTCTCCCGCTCCAACGAAAGCGAAAGCGGACGCCAGGCCGTGCAGGAAATTTACGAGCCGGGCGGCGAACGCAATGCGGAAATTTCGCTGCCGGGCGACGGCCGCACCATCTACCTGCGCCTCGAGGCGTTCGACGTGTCCGATTCGCGCGGCGACCTGATCGGCCGCGGCCTGCTCCTGCACGACATCACGGCCGATCGCGAGTTGGATCGGATGCGCGCCAGCCTGATCTCCACCGTGTCCCATGAACTGCGGACGCCCCTGGCCGCGATCAAAGGCTACGCCACCACCCTGCTGGCCGACGACGTGCAGTGGGACCGTGAATCGCAGAACGAATTCCTCAAGATCATCTCCGATGAGGCGGATCGGCTGCGCGACCTGGTCAACAACATCCTCGATCTGTCACGGCTCGACGCTGGGGTGATCAAGCTGGAGCGGATCGAATGTGACATCAAGGAGACGATTCACCGGGCGGCGCGGCGCGTGCGGGCGGGCGAGGCCGGCTTCCAGGTGCAGGTGGCGCCGGGCCTGCCGGCCCTGTACGCGGACCCGTTGCGGCTGGAGACCATCCTGCGCAATCTGTTCGAAAACTCGCTCAAGTACGGCGGCGAGGATGTGGCAATTCGCGTGGAGGTTGGGGAGCAGGATGCGAGATGCCTGTTCCGCGTGTGCGACGACGGGCCGGGCATTCCGGCCGCAGAGGGCAAGCGCATCTTCGAGATGTTCTATCGTGTGGATGACCGGCTGTCGCGCGTGGTCGGCGGCGCGGGCCTGGGACTGGCGATTTGCCAGGGCCTGGTTCATGCGCATGGCGGCCGCATCTGGGTGGAAACGCGGGAAAAGGGCGCCTGTCTGGCCTTCTCGATTCCATTCTCCGCGGCCGCGCCAGGGGCAGCGCAAGCGAAAGGAGATTCTGGATGAGCATCACCGTGTTGGTCGTTGACGACGAAAAGTCCCTGCGCGACTTCGTGCGCCGCAACCTCGAAGCACGCGGCTATAAGGCCATTTGCGCGGCCAACGGCCTGGAGGCGCTGGCGATTTTCGAACATGAACACATTGACCTCGCCATTCTGGACATCATGATGCCGCACATGGACGGCCTGGAGGCCACGCGACGGATGCGCGAAAGTTCCACTGTGCCTATCATCATTCTGACCGCCATGGGCGAAGAGACCGACAAGGTGCGCGCCTTCGACCTGGGCGCGGACGATTACCTGACCAAACCCTTCGGCGTCGGTGAACTGATGGGCCGCATCAAGGCGGTCATGCGCCGCGCCCAATGGGCCGAACCCTCACCAAATCGGGAACGCATCAGCCGCGGGGAGATCAACGTGGACCTGGCGCGACACGAGGTCTCTGTGCGCGGCCGGTCGGTAGGCCTGACGCCCATCGAGTTCGATCTGCTGGTCCACCTGATGCGACATGCAGGCAAAGTGTTGTCGCATCACGACATCCTGCGCAGCGTCTGGGGGCCTGAGTACGGCAACGAGGTCGAATACCTGCGGGTGTACATGGGCCGCCTGCGCCAGCGCATCGAACCCGATCCGCTCAAGCCGTGCTACATCCTGACCGAACGCGGGGTCGGCTATCGGTTCGGCGAGTGAGTTTTTACGTATTTTTTATCTTACCGCCTCTTTCTTTACCCTATTTTTGTGCTCGCCTTGTAGAATAGAACGTAACAGCAGTGTTTTTGCAACCTGCTCTCACGATTTCAGTTCTTTGCAAGGAGGAGCAACCAATGAAGCGTAAACTGTTCGTTCTACTGACCGTGCTGGCGATTGTCAGCATCGCGCTGGCGGCCTGTGGGTCCGCCGCGACCCCTCAAACGGCCCCAACCGCTGCGCCGCAGGCAACCGAGGCCCCCCCCAAGCCGGCTGCCGCCGAGAAGACGGTGACCATCGGCTTTACGTCATCGCTGACCGGCTCGCAGGAAGTGTCATCCAAGCGACAGGTGGCTGGCTTCAACCTGTGGATGAAGCAGGTGAACGACGCCGGCGGCCTCAAGCTGAGCGATGGTACGGTGGTCAAATTCGCCGCCAAGACCTACGACGACGAATCGAACAAGGAACGTGTCCAGGAACTTTACACCCGCCTGGCGACCGAAGACAACGCCGATTTCCTCATTAGTCCCTACTCGTCCGGCCTGACGGCCGCCGCATCCATCGTGGCCGAGCAGAACGGCAAGATCATGATTACCGCCGGCGCGGCCGAGGATGACGCCTACAAGACCGGCAACACCAGCCTCTATCAACTCTACACGCCCGGCAGCCAGTACCTCCTCAGCACCGTGGACATGCTCAAGGGTCTGGCGGCGGGCGCCAAAGTGGCCGTTGTGCATGAAAATGACAAGTTCTCCACCGCCGTGGTGAACGGCCTCAAGCCGTACCTGACCGCGCAGGGCTTCGAGATCGTCCTGGAAGAGGGCTACGCGTCCGACACCACCGACTTCGGCCCGGTCATCAACAAGGTCGTCCAATCCGGAGCCACCATTCTGCTGGGCGGCGGCCATTATCCTGATGGCAGCACCTTCGCCCGCCAGCTCTACGAGCGCAAAGCGGGCCTGAAGTTCACTTCCCTGCTGGTGGCCCCGGCCGACTCCAAGTTCCCTGAGCTGGGCGACGCCGCGCTGGGCGTCTCCACCTCCAGCCAGTGGGAGATGAGCGCCACCCACACGAAAGAAGAAGCCGCGGCGATGGGCAAGGCCTGGTTCGGGCCGAGCGGCAAGGAATTCGCCGACGCTTACCAGGCCGCCACAGGCGAAAAACCGACCTATCACGTGGCCGGCGGCTATGCGGCGGGCCTTGTCCTGCAGAGCGCCATCGAAACCGCCGGCTCGACCGATGCGGGCAAGGTGAAAGCGGTCCTGGAAGCGATGGACATCTTCACCTTCTGGGGCGGCGTCAAGTTCGACACCTCGCCCAACGCGCATGGATTGCAGACCGGCCACACGATGGTGGTTGCCCAGTGGCAGAAGAACGCCGAGGGCAAGCTGGCTCGCATGGTGATCTGGCCGGCCGACGTGGCCGTTGCCAAACCCCTCTACCCGATTCCCGCCCCTTGATCTGAGTCTCGACCATTGATCCGCATGGGCAGGCAACCCCTGCCCATGCTCTGCACCGACCGGGAGCTCAGATGGACCAAATCAACCTGTTATTGTCTTCCCTCCCAGACGGAATCTTGTTGGGATTTGTCTATGGGTTGGCGGCCATGGGCCTGACTTTGATCTGGGGGGTCATGAATGTCATCAACCTGGCGCACGGACCGATCATCGCCCTGGGCATGTTCGGCACCTTCTTCCTCTATTCACGGCTCGGGATCAATCCATACGTGGGCCTGGTCCCGGTCGCCATCGTGGGATTGCTTCTCGGCGTCCTGATCTACGCCGTGGCCGTGCATCGTGTGATCAACGCGCCCCACCTGTCGTCGCTGCTGGCGACTTTTTCTGTCAACATGATCATCATTGGCCTGGGTACGGCAGCCCTAACCACCTCCCCCTACAACGTGGACTTCACCGCCGGCAGCATCAGCATCGGCTCCACCACCCTGCTGGGCACCCGCCTGATCGCGGCGCTGATCACATTGATCTTCACCGGCGGCTTGTATCTGTTCCTGTACCGCACGCGGCCCGGCAAGTTCATCCGCGCCGTCGCCAATAACCGCGCCGCGGCCGAACTCATGGGCATCCCCTCCACGCGCATCCTGGCCCTCAGCTTCGGCCTGGGCACCATGCTGGCAGCCGTCTCCGGCGCGCTCATCGCCACCTTCTTCCCCTTCAGCATCCTGGCCGGCAGCGGCTACGAACTCAAGAGCTTCGTCATCGGCGTGATGGGCGGCCTGGGCAACCCCATCGGCGCATTATTGGGTGGCCTGATCCTCGGCGTTCTGGAGGGCGTCATTCCGGCCTTCCTCGAAACGTCCTGGGTGCCGGTGATCGAATTCGGGCTGTTCATCGTCATCCTCCTGGTACGGCCCGGCGGCCTGATCGGAGCGAAAAAATGAAACTCTGGCCTAGATACCGTGGCTTGGTCGTACCGGTGCTCGTGGTGGTCGCATTGACACTCTGGCCGATCATCTCAGGCAGGCCCGCCAATCGCGAGACCGCCTTCACCATCTTGAAGGCCATTGCGCTGGCATCCAGCCTGAACATCCTGCTCGGCTACACGGGCTACGTCAGCTTCGGGCACATCGTCTTTTACGGATTTGGCGGTTACGTAGGCATCTTCCTCCTGACCGCCATGGGCTGGTCGCTGTACACCGCGATCGTGGCCGGTGGAATCGCCGCGGGCGTGCTGGCCTTTCTACTCGGCTCCGCCATTCTGCGCCTGCGCGGCGCGTACTTCGCCCTGGCCACCATCGGCATCAACGAGGCCATGAAGGCTTTCATCAGCAACTTTCCCCTGTTCGGCGGCCCCACAGGCATCACCCTGAACTTCAGCGTCTACAGGACCTACGGCGGCGCGGCGCAGGCGCTGCAGACCTCGTTCTTCATCGGCGTCGTCCTGGCCCTGTTAGCCATCATCGTGAGCTACGCGGTGCGCACATCCAAATTTGGTCTTGGGCTGCTCGCCATTCGCGAGAACGAAGACGCCGCGGAGGTGATGGGCATCGTCACGCCTCGCGCCAAGACCTGGGCCTATGTCCTGTCGGCCATCGTGCCCGGCATGATCGGCGTGCTGTTCTTCTTCAAGAACGGCAACGTGGAGCCGCACGACGCCTTCCCCCTGCATGCTTCCATCGAGCTGCTGGTCATGGTGATGCTCGGCGGCCAGGGCACGGTGTTCGGGCCGCTGCTGGGCGCGTTCGCCTACCAGGGCATGCGCGGCTTCCTCGTCACCAGCCCCATCTTCAAGGACATTCAGTTGTCGGTCTCCGGCGTGCTGCTGCTGATGATCGTGCTCTTCATCCCATCCGGCGCAGTGGGCTGGCTCATCCAACGCATTCCGCCCCTGAGGAGGGTACTCGCATGACCATCCTGCTTTCTCTACAGGGCGTGTCCAAACGGTTCGGCGGCTTGCAGGCCCTGACCAAAGTAACCTTCGACGTGCCGGAAGGCCAGATCATGGGGCTGCTCGGCCCCAACGGCGCAGGCAAAACCACCCTCTTCAACGCCATCAACGGCGTGTTTCCGCCCGAGGAGGGGCGCATCGTCTTTCGCGACCGGGATGTGACGCGCATGAAGCCCTACGACCACGCGCGCATGGGCATGGCCCGCACGCACCAGATCGTGCGGCCCTTGAACGAGCTGACGGTGCGCGAAAACGTCATGGCCGGCGCCTGCTTCGGGCACGAAAACCATACACTCGCTCGCGCCGGCGAGATTGCGGACGAAGTGCTGGAATTTGTCGGCCTGGCGTCGCGGACCGATCAACTGGCCGGCAGCCTCAATGTGGCGCAGAAAAAACGCCTTGAAATGGCAAGGGCGCTGGCCGCACGACCGTATCTGCTCCTGCTCGACGAGGTGCTGGCCGGCCTCAACTCCACCGAAATTGATGGCATGATCCAGACGGTGCTGAAGATTCGTGAACGAGGCGTGACGATCCTCATGATCGAGCACGTGATGAAGGCGGTCATGAACGTTTCCGACCGGATCATCGTGCTGGATTACGGCACGCAGATTGCGGAAGGAACGCCGCACGAGGTGGCCAACAACCCGCGTGTGATCGAAGCCTACCTGGGCGATCCACGACTGGCTGAGACTTTGATGGCTGACAGTTCGCTGGCTGACAGTTCGATGGCTAAAAGTTCGATGGCTAAAAGTTCGATGGAGGAGGCGTAACATGGCTCTGCTTGAAATCCGCGATCTTGTTTCGGGGTATGGCCAGGTGCAAATCCTGTGGGGCGCCAACCTCTCGTTGCAGGAGAAGAAGCTGACCTGCCTGGTGGGCGGCAACGGCGTCGGCAAGACGAGCATGCTGCGCACGGTCATGGGACTGCTGCCTCCGTGGAGCGGATCGGTCTGGTTCGAGGGCAAGGATGTCAGCCGTCTGCCCGCGTATGTCAAAGCCGAGATGGGGCTGACCCTGGTGCCGGAGGGGCGCCAGTTGTTCACCGACATGACCGTGGAAGAAAACCTGGAAATGGGCGCGACCAACCGCCGCGCGCGCCCCAAGATGAAGCAGAACCTGGAAAAGGTCTACACTATGTTTCCCCGGCTGCAGGAGCGCCGCGCCCAGAAGTCGGGCACGATGAGCGGCGGCGAGCAGCAGATGCTGGCCGTGGGCCGCGGCATCATGGCCGACCCGGTCGTGTTGATGGTGGACGAGCTTTCTCTCGGCCTGGCGCCGGTGCTGACCCTGAACCTGTTCCAGAGCATGCGCCAACTGCGCGACGCCGGCATCACCGTCCTGCTGGTCGAACAGAACGTGCAGATGGCCCTGGCGATCAGCGATTACGGCTACGTGCTGGCCGAGGGCAAGGTCGAGATGGAAGGCCCGGCCCGACAGTTAGCCAGGAACGAACACATCCGCGCTACCTATTTGGGGCTGTAAACCCAACAATCGAACGCAACCCGGCGCCTTTTTCTTGATGACGCCCAGGAGGCACTCATGCTGGTTGGTGAACGCATGTCGCACCCCCCCATCACAATTCCGCCCGAAATGAGCATCCACGATGCGCTTGCTCTACTCAAGAAGGAACGCATCCGCCGCGCCCCGGTGACCAGGGGCGACAAGATGGTCGGAATTATTTCGGACAAAGACCTGTTGAACGCCTCACCCTCGCCCGCCACATCCCTGAGCGTTTGGGAATTGAACTACCTGCTCAGCAAACTGACCGTGGGCGAGGTGATGACCCGGCAAGTCATCACGGTGGCAGAAGACACGCCGATCGAAGAAGCGGCGCGCATCATGGCCGACAACAAAATCGGCGGCCTGCCCGTCATGAAGGGTGAACGGATCGTCGGCATCATCACCGAAACCGATCTGTTCAAGATTCTCCTCGAACTGATGGGCGCGCGCGAGCGCGGCGTGCGCGTCACCGCGCTGATCGAAGATCAACCCGGCGCGCTCGCCCGCATCACCCGGGCCATCGCCGAAGCGGGCGGCGATTTCGTCGCCTTCGGCCAATTCACCGGCAACGCCAGCGGCACCAAGCTGCTCACTTTCAAGGTGACCGGGCTGAAAAGGGACGCAGTCGCCCACGTCACAGCCGGGATTGTCAAGGAAGTGTGGGACATTCGCGAATAACTCGATCGAACCATCGCTTCAAGCAGGACTCTTTCATCTTCGGCGGCATGTAGACCCCCGCATTCGATAGCCGCTCGACGCACCGGCCAGGGTTTGCCCCCTGACGCGTCGAGCGGTTATTCGTGTTGTTCACCCAAAGCGACGTTTGACAAGGCGTGATTTCGGGGTTAGACTCCTGGCCGTTACCGCGCAGGGCAAGACGAGCAAGGAGATGGACAACGATGAGCAGCAGACAGCGACCCTGGACAATCATCACTTCGATACTGATTGGTCTCTTGCTGGCCGGGTGTGCAAGCCAGGCCACGCCGCCAACCGACGGAGGACACACAGGCGTCACACCCAAACCCCCCGGCGTCATTAGTACAATGCCCGCGCAGTCAACGCCCACGCCTGTCGCAATCCAGCCCGCCACGCCCCAACCGCCGCAGGACCCGGCGGCCATGGTGCAGGCCGAATTCTCGCGTCTGGCCGCGGGCCGCATCCTGTACAACCCACCCGAAGAAATGACCGAAGGGGAACGGGAGCGGGTGGAGGTGCGCATCACCCAGAACATGACCGCGTCCCTGACCGAGGGATTGAAGGGCAGCGGCGCGCCGAGAATCGAGCAGATACCGGTTGCCAGCTTCATGAAGGTGCGCCTGACCAGCGACAGTTTTGACATTACCCCAGTAAGTTCCGAAGAGCAGATCGTGGCGGGGGACACCTACACCCAATGGGCGTGGGATGTCGTCCCTCAACGGTCGGGCACCCACGCGCTGATCCTGGTCGTCACCGCGCGCGTCAAACTGGCCGGCTTTTCGGACGAACAGCGAGACCTGGACATCATCGAGCGCACGATCAATGTACGCGTCAACCCGGTCTATTCCGTGCAGTCGTTCATCAGCAACAACCGGGATTGGCTCTTTCCCACGGTGCTCGTCCCACTCATTATAGCCCTGGGAGGCTGGGTTTGGAAAAATTACTCGAAGCGCAAGAATTCAGGTTCGGAGACAAACAATCCGCCTCAATAGAAAGGGAGGATACTATTCAACGCAAGGACGCCAGGGCGCGAGGACGCAAAGGGTTTTCAAGGTGACGCTTGCGTCTCTTGCGCCTATGGCGTTCAGCGAGATTCCTCTCAACGCAAGGGGCGCAAGGGGCGCAAACGACGCAAACGGCCTTCATGAATGATCTCCCTCGGCCACCGCAATCTCTGCGTCGGTCAAGCCGCACAGTTCGTATACAAGCGCATCAATCTGGCGGTCCGTGGACGCGATCTGGCGCTGCACGACGGTCTTCGCATGGGGGATCTGCTCCGCAGCCAACTGCTTGTGCAGGTCCAACATGCGCGTCACCAGGGCCACCACCTGGTCGTGGCGAGCCACGTCGGCCGGCATTGCGTCCACGCGGATGGACGCCCGGCCGCCACGCCCATCAACGCGTGACTTTGATTCGTAAACGTAGTATAATCAACTCAACCGAAGTTCAATGCCGTTGTTGGAGGCCAGAATGACAATTCAGGAATTGGAAGTCCAGATCAAACATCTCGATGCCCTGGAAAAAACGCGCCTGTACTACCGCCTGATTTTCGATCTGAGCCAAACATGGCCTGGCATCGAGAAGTCGCCCGGCATCTGCGGCGGAGATGCACGCATTGTCCGTACCCGCATACCGGTATGGGCATTGGAGAATTTCCGGCGCCTGGGATCCACTGACGCCGAACTGCTGGAAAACTACCCTACCCTGGTGCCAACCGATCTCATCAATGCCTGGGCGTATGTGGCGACTCACCGCGATGAAGTCGAAAGTGCCATCCAAGAGAATGAATTGCCGTCTATATGGCCTCTCCCGCCTTGTTTTTCTGCCCCGCCCCCCGCTCGCGGTCCCGCGCCGGGCGGGCCGGCTCGGGTTCCTTTCCCCCCCCCCTTTTCCCCTCGCCCCGGGGGGAGGGGGCGGCCGCCCCCCCCCCCTCTCCTCGTTTTT
This sequence comes from Candidatus Amarolinea dominans, assembly GCA_016719785.1. NCBI lineage: Bacteria > Bacillati > Chloroflexota > Caldilineae > Caldilineales > Candidatus Amarolineaceae > Candidatus Amarolinea > Candidatus Amarolinea dominans. The sequence goes on along the minus strand of JADJYJ010000003.1, from coordinate 341,422 downwards.
TTCCCCGCCCGCGCGGCCCGACCCCGCCCCCCCCCGGCCCTTCCGTTTGCCCCGGGGCCGGGACACCAGGTGGCGCCCGAATCCACCAGGCGATTGTTGACAACGAACCGCTGGCCGGAAAGTTGGTTCGCGTGATTCGACCTCAAGTTTGATATTTTGGCGGCACGCGCGTGACTTCTGATTCACCCTCACGCCCCACAACCCTCATTTACGGCGGCACGGCGGCCTACTGGCTCGACCTGACGGAGTTTGGCGCGGTTGGCGATAGCCTCACCCCGGAAACTCCCTTCGGCCCGGCCGCGCCCATTACCTGGCTGAGCGGTCGCGATGGCATGACCGTCGGCTTCAGCTCGCGGCACGGCGTCGGCGAGTTGCAGCGTTCGGCCGGCTTTGTCAATCACCGCGCCAACCTGTGGGCCGCCCAGCAGCTCGGCTTCCGCGCCATCCTCAGTTGGAACGGCGTCGGCGCCATCAACCCGGCGCTGGCCGTGGGCGACCTGGTTGTGCCCGCGGACCTGCTCGATTGGACGAGCAGCCGCCGCGCTCACAGCTTCGACCGCTGGCATCAGCCGACCGCCGGCCCGCCGTTCGACCCCGGCCTGCGCGAAACCATCCTCCACGCGCTGACCGTTGCGCGGCCCGCCGAAGCCGGCGCTGACCTGACGCACCACGCCGCGCCCGTCACCTACGTCTGCACCGAAGGCCCGCGGCTGGAGACGCAGGCCGAAATTGCCCTCTTCGCCCGCGCCGGCGCCGATGTGGTGGGCATGACCCTGGCGCCCGAAGTCTGGCTGGCGCGCGAACTGGGCCTGCGCTACGCCTCGCTCTGTTTTGTCACCAACTACGCCACCGGCATGGCCCGCGGCCGCGAGCCAACGCGCGAGTTTGGCCCTCGCGTCGCCCGCACCTGTTTACCCATCCTGCTGGCCGCGGCCGGCCGCCTAGCGCGGGCATCCCGGTAATTCCAAGCGTAATTGCATTTCTTTCAGGACGATTCTTCTCAACGCAAGGACGCCAGAGCGCAAGGGCGCAGAGGATTCTTGGGATAGCGCTGGCGGGGCTTGCCAAAGGCCCGAAACTGGTAACTGCTCACCCTGCAGGCCGATTTGGACAGGATGAACAGGATGTACAGGATTCTTGCTCTGTGGTGTGCAAAACTACCGCCACGAGAGTTCGAATATCCTGTCAATCCTGTGAATCCTGTCTGAATTCCAGGCAGACCCAGCAGTTACCTCAAGGGACAGAAACTGAAGGCTGGATTTCGCTGATACGCTCCGCAAAGAGTTTGATCCGCTCCCAGGCTTCGATGCTCTCTGGCAAGAGATCGCCGAACGCCTGGAAATCGTGATTCATGGACTCCCAACAATCGAATGTGATGTCTGCGCCCTGCGCCTGCGCCCGCTCGACGAAGCGGATGATCTGATCGGCCAGGATTTCCAGCTTGCCCGCCTGCACGTACACCGGCGGCAGGCCGCGCCAGTCCGCGTAGATCGGCGACACCAGCGGATCGCGCACATCGGCCTCGCGGCACAGCCAGCCGGCCCAGCGCAGCACCATGCGGCTCTGCGGAAAGTCGAAGGGGTCGTTCTGCGCCATCGCAGAAACCGGCGAAACCGTGTTGCCCACATCGGTCCAGGGGCACAGCGCCACCGCGCCCGCCGGCAAGGGCCATCCCAGGTCGCGCAGTTTCAGGAGCAGCGCCAGCGTCAGGTTGGCGCCGGCCGAATCACCCATGAGGATGAGCTGGCGCGGCGCGACGCCGGCGTCCAGCAGCCAGCGGTAGGCCGCCACCGCATCCTCCAACTGGGCCGGGAAGGGATGTTCAGGAATCAAGCGGTAGTCCAGGGCAAAGGTGCGGGCCGGCAGCGACAGCGCGGCCAGCGCGATCAGGTTCGCATGGCTCTTGCTGTAATAGGCGTAGCCGCCGCCGTGCAGGTAGAGCAGGGTCGCGGCGCGCGCCCCGGCTTTGGGTGTGAACCAATGCCCCTTGACCGGCGCCGTGACCGGCTCGATCGTCACCTGCGACAGCACGGCCGACGGGAACAGCACCGCATCCTCATAGGCGCGGCCTTCGGCCATCGAAGGACAATCGAAGGCGATTTCGGTTTGCCGGCGCACGAACGCCGTGATCACTTCGAATATCGCTGTCCAGCCCGGCGCCCGCGGCCCATTGATCGCGCGGCGGGCCGACACCGCCAGCAAAGCCGCTATCAGATTCCAAAGCCCGCGGCCGCGGTGCGACCAGCGGCCGGCCAGGATCAACCCTGGCGGCGAGGACTGACTCATTCCTCTTCCTCCAGATCTTGTTGAACAGACGGCCGCGCTCCCGCTTCATCCAGCACATCCTGACGCCGTTTCGCTTGCTCCAGCAGGACCAGGGTGATCGAATAGGCGGCCGCGGCCAACGGGACGCCGAAGACGAAGCCCCAGAAGCCCATCAACTGCGAGCCGACCATCAGCGAAATGACGATCAAGAGCGAGGGCATGCGCAGCGACCCGCTGAAGATGGACGGCATGACCACATTGAACAGGATGACCTGGAAAACGAGCAGCGCCAGCAGGAGCCAGAGCGTGTTGGGCGAGCCTTGCAGGGCCGCGACCAGTACCGGCACGATCGTGGCGACAATGCCGCCGACGATGGGCACCAGTACGACCAGGCCTGTGGCTACACCAACGACCAGGGCCGAGTCAATGCGCAGGAGGAACATCAGCAGGGAGACAGCGATGCCAAAAATCAGCCCCTGCAGAACGGTACCGCGCAGGAAGCCGCCAAACGTGCGGTCAATCGTCTCGGCGGCCATCTGGTACTCGTCTTCATAGCGCTTGGGCAGCACGCTCAAGATGGCGCGCGCAATGGCGCCGCCATCCAGGGTGACAAACAGACTCAGGAAGATGATGATCAGGAATTGGCTGAACGCGGTGGCAATACCGCCGGCCAACCCCAACCCAAATTGCAGGAGGTTAGCGCCCACGAGGGGTACCTGGTTCAGCAGGTCGGCCGGCTGCGGCAAGACGATCAGGTTGGGGTCAAGGTCCAGGCGGGTGATCAGCAGCGTGCGCACCTCATCGAGCCAGTCCGTGGCCTGCTGCAGCCACTGCGGCAGATTGCCGGCCTGGGTCTGCATCGAACGCGCCAATTGGTCGAGCTGATGAACCAGCACCGGCGCCAGGGCCAGCAGCGCCAGGCCCAGGCCGGCCACCAACACTCCATAGACGATGGCCACCGCCAGGGCAAACGGGAGTTGAGAAGTTTCTGGCAAGCGTGCAGCAAGTTGCCGCGGCAACAGGCGCCGGACGCGGCGCAGGCTGAGCTTCCTGCGCTGCAGCCAGGTCACCAGCGGTTGCAGGGCGAAGGAGAGGAGCCAGGCCAGCGCCACCATCAGGATCAGGCCGCTGAACGAGCTCACGAACGTGGTCAGTTTCTCGATCAGGTAGATCGAAACCGCCAGGGTCAGCACGATAATGAGCGAACGGGGTAGCAATTCGGTTGGACGATGATGATCTGGCATGAACAATCCTCCTGATGCGGGGATATTTTAACGCGAAGACGCCAAGATGCAAAGGCGCCCGGCTAAAGCCTCCATTCCAGATGTCTTCAGCAACCACATTTGGAATTCCTGCTCAACCCGGGCTGACCTGGTAGACGCGAAACCACTGATTGCGATAAACAACCGGGAAGGGCAACTCCCGCTCGATGAAAAAAACGATGAAATCGGCCTGATATTTCTGTGCGATCGCGGTCACCTCTGCGGCGCTGAGGTCGTTGTAACGGATGTCGCTGGCGCCGGCCGCGTGCAGGTCCTGCATGCGCTGCCACCACACGGCGGTGAACGGCACGCTGAAGTACTGCTGCGTGCCGTCCTTCCATTCACCCACCACAGGCCGTTGGCTCTCCACGCGGAAGCCGTAGTAGTAGGGCGGCGTGATGAACGCGGCATCCACCGGCGTATTCTCACGCGCCCAAATCTGCACATCACGCCAGGCGGCCAGCAGATCGGCCGGAACGCGGGGCTGGGTCAGGGCGGCCGCGCCGGAGACGAGCAGCGCCAGGAGCAGCGCGGCGGTTGTCCAGCGCACCGCGGCCGGCCAGGCCAGGAAGCGGCCCAGGCGCAGGCGCCTTGTCCGCACGATCTGCGCGGCGATCGCCCGCGCCAGACCATCCAGCGGCGCCCAGGAGGCGAGAGCGGTCAGCAGTCCCCCTGCCAGCACGCCTACGATCCACACGATGGGCCACGGCGCGAACAGCGCCAGCAGCGTCACCAGGCTACCGGCGCGCGCCAATCCCCCGCGGTCCCAGGTTGTCAGGAACCAGCGCACCACCAGCGGCAGGGCCAGCACGGTCAGGAGCCGTGTGCTGCGGAAGAGCTGCCAGCGCAGGATCGGCCCCAGCGGCCAAACCTCCGCGCCCATGAAGCCGATTGCGGCCAGCAGGGCCACTGCCAGGGCCGCGCCGGCCAGCCAGCGCCCCTGCTCGTTGCGCCGCAAGGGCCACCACGCCAGCCCGGCCAGCCAAATCCACAAGCCAAAGGCGACAAAATCGGTCAGCGGCCAGGTCAGCGGGAAGCTGTGCTGGGATGAGCGCAGGCGCAGGAGATCAATCCAGGCGGGCGTGAGCGGTTCGGCCGCCTGCCATGACCAGATGAGCGTGGGCAGCGCCAGGAGCAGACCGAGCGCGGCAGCCAGCAGGGGCGCGGCCCAGCGGCGCCAGGGCAGGCGCAGCAGGTCGCCGGCCAGGAGGAGGGCCAGGGCAAAGCCGCCGCTGAGCGCATGCAGGTTGATGCTGAGGCCGGCCAGGGCAAAGGCCAGCAGGCGCCGCTCCAACAGCCCAGCCAGCAAAGCCCACAGCGCCAGCGCCAGGCCCACATGGCGCGGCAGCGCGGAGCGCAGGACGAGATCATCCCCGCCGAGCACCGGCAGCGTGGAAAGCGTGAGCAGCAGGCCGATCAACAGGGGCCGCAGGGGCAGGCGGTCCGGCGCCAGGCGCAGGCTCAATCCCGCGACCGCGGCCAGGTAGGCCAGCAAGGTGAGCAGGTGGACAATCAAAAAGAGGGTGGGAATGGGCGCCAGGCGCGTGGCGAGGGCCAGGAGCAGGAAGTAGAAGGAAGGGTAGCCGCTGCGCGTGGCGAGCATGGGATCGCCGGGGAAGAGGGCTGGGTCGAGCGTCTGTTCGAGGAACGGCAGGTGAACGGCGTGCGCATCCTCGGTGAGGCCAAAGTGGTAGCCGTGCGCCAGGAGATGCAAGCCGGCAAAGAGGCCGATCAGGAGCAAGCCTCCTGCGATGGGCAGCCAGCGGCGGCGGATCATGGTCAGGAACATGCAGCACCCCCCTCAACGCGCCGGCGAAAGGCGCAAGGTCATCACCGGCGTGCGCTTGCCCAGCAGGCGAAAGCCATGCTGGCTGTACAGGCGCTGACTGGCCGGGTTGCCGGCGTTGGTGTTGAGGCTGACGCTGGTCGCGCCGCTGCGCCGGCAGGAGCGCAGCGCGTCGGTCAGCAGTTGGCGGCCGAGGCCCTGACCCTGGGCGGTCGGATGGACGGCCAGCCGCGCCAGCACGCCTATTTCCCCGCGCACGTCGCTGACCGCATAGCCCATCGCCTGACCTTCCACCTCGGCCACCACCGCATGGCTGCTCATGACCAGCAGTCCGGCCAGGTCGGTCGCGGTCGCACGCCAGGGCGCCGCGAAGGCCGCGCTGTCCACCGCCAGCAGCGCGGCGACCTCGTCGGGTCGCGCGGGGCGCAGCGTGGCCGGCCCCACGCCGTCGCTGGCATGGTCAATCCCCACCCCGCGCTGCATCACCTCCAGATGATCGCTGATCTGAAAACCGAGGCGCAGCAGCGGCGTGTGCAGCCATTCCGCATGAGCGATATGCACCACCGCCTGAGCACGCCGGCCTCTGAGCGCCGCGGCCACCGGTTCCCAGAGTGCGGGCAGGGCTTCTTCGGAGCGCCAGCCGCCCAGCAGCGCACAGCCACGCAGCACAGCCCAGCGCTCGACTGTTTCGCCTGGCAGCGCCGGCTGCGCCAGCAGGGTGGTCAACAGAAAGCCCCACAGCAGCGGCCCGGTTTCCGCGACCGTGCCGCTCGTCTGCTCCGAGGTCAGCAGCCCGGGCAGGTCCTCCGCGCCAAAGTTCAGCGCCCGGCGGCGTGACTGATCGAGCAAGGTCAGGATACGCGCCCCATCCGCCGGCTGCACCGGCCGCACCGCAACATGAAAGGTGTTGGCTTGCGAGTCATGGTCGTTCATGAGGCCAGATTATAGCACAGAAGCCGTTGGCAGACGATTGGGCAGCCCGTTTTATTTGGGCATTTGGACGCGCAGGACCTTTGCGCTATAATGCACCCCATTGACCTGTCAATCATGTCTGCAACGCGTCGCCGATCGAGCCTGTGGCCGGTGATGCGCTTTCATCCAAACCGACCCCCGAACCAACCGTCTTGTTGACCTGACCGATCCTATTCCTGGCGAGCATTCGAACCGTTATTGCTGCGTACCCGGAGAACGCCCATGGCCGCCCAATTCATCACACTCAGTCGCCTGCTGACCAAGGCCCTCGATAAAGATGATTTCGAGGCTCTCTGTTTTCAGACCTTCCGTCCTGTCTATGACCAATTTACCGACGGCATGACGCGCGGGGCGCGGGCGCGCCTGCTGCTCGATTACGTGGAGCGCCAGCGCCTGACCGCCGACCTGCTGCGGGAAGTGCGCGGCCTGAACAACGCCCGCTATGAGGAATTTACCGAGAGCCTGGCGATCACGCTGCTGACGCAGTTGACAGCGGCGCCCGGCGCGCGGAGCGACGGCAACGCCCTTTGGCCCGCGCTGCAGCCCCTGGTGGCCGGGCAGCCTCGCCTGCGCCTGGCCCTGGAAGACCTGGCGCAAGCGCCGGGCGATGCTGACCTGCAGCTCATCCTGCGCACCCAGGTGCGCCGCCAGGCGCTGGCCGATGAGGCGCTGGCCGCCGACCTCTATGCGCTGCTTGCCCCGCTCCGACCTTCCGTAGACGCCATCGCGCCGCCCCCGCGGCCGCAAGCGCCGCCCGCGGTGGACGACTTCGTGGGCCGGGCCGACGATCTGGCCTACTTTGGCGAGATTCTGCGCACGAAGCATTTTGCGGTCATCACGGGCATGGCCGGCATGGGCAAGACCACGCTGGCCGCGCGCCTGGCGCGGGACTTTGCCGGCGCGGCGTCGCGCATCTTTTGGTACGAGTTTCATGAACCGCTGGATGTGGACGCCGTCATTGTGCAGTTGGCCGGCTTCTTGTACTACCAGGAGCGCCCCGGGCTGTGGGAAATGCTGGAAAGCGCCCGCCAGCGCGGCACCCGTACGCCCCAATCCGACGTACTTTTCAACTACGTGTTTCAGGAACTCCGCGGGTTGGGCTGCCTTCTGTGCCTGGACGATTTTCACCGGGTAGATGAGAGCAGCCCGCTCATCAAGACATTTGTCGAACGCCTGGCAACGGTGGTCCACGCCGGGGATGTGTCGCTGATTCTGATTGCGCGGCGCGTCCCCGATTTTGTCCAAACCGTGCAATTCCGTGCATTGGACGGCTTGTCAGCCGCCGATGCGGGCGTGTTGCTGGCCCAACGCGGCATCAACTTGCCGCCTGAGTTGCTGGCTGCGCTGCACACGCAGGTTCAGGGCAACACCCAACTGCTGAGCCTGGCGGCCGAGCTTCTGCGTCACAGCCACGATCCTGCGACCTTGATTGCCCGTTTGAGCGAACAACAGGACGTGGAACGCTTCCTGGTTCGCCAGATTGATGAATCATCCTCGGATGACGAACGCACGGTTTTACGCGCGGTATCCGCCTTGTTGGGCTATCCCGCGACCCTCGCGGCCCTCAGCGCCGTCCTCAACCGCAGCGGTTTGCGGCGCACCATTCAATCGCTGACCGATCGTCATTTGCTGAGCGGTCAAGAAACCGCAGAGGGACGCGTGATCAATCTCCACGTGATCCTGCGCAGTTACTACTACGCCGATCTTGGCCCGGATGACCGCCGGACGCTGCACCGTCGCGCCGGCGCCTTCTACGAAACAGAGCAGCCCGATCCCCTGCTGGCAATCGAGCATTTCCTGCGCGCAGGAGAGATCGAACACGCGGCTGAACTGGCGACCGCCGACGTCATGGCGTTCATCAATCGCGGCCAGGCCCATGCCCTGCCGCGGCTGTTGGTCCGGTTTGCGGATCACCCCCTGTCGGACTTCCTGCGGGCGCGGCTGATCTTGACGGCCGGCGAAATCCATCAGTTCGACAGCGCCAGCGAGGCCGCTCAGGTCAGCTACCGTCAAGTCCTCGAGCTGGCCCAGCGCCTGCCGCCCACGCCGGCGCGGCGCAGCCTGATCGTGCGCGCCTGTCAGCGCCTGGGCGACCTGCTGTCGGATCAGGCGCCCGATGAAGCCAAAACCTGGCTGGATCGTGGCCTGGAGGAGGTGGGGGCCGACAGCGGATTGGAACGAGCCGACCTGTTGGTGACGCTGAGCACCGTTCAAATTGCGGCCGGCGCCTGGGCTGCGAGCCGGGAAGCGGCCCAGACCGCGCTGCAAGAGACGCCCAATCTGCCCGATCAACTCTGGATGCGGGCGCAGCTCAACCTGGGCATTGTGGCCAGCGCGTTGGGCGACCTGGACGGCGCCATCGGCCATACCAGCCAGGCTGCGGCGCGGGCGCGGCAGACGCACGACGATTTTTGGCGCGTGACTGCCGAGATGAACCTGGGACTCGACATCTTCACCCAGGGCGACTGGGACGGCGCCATCCAGAGGCTGACCGAAGCCAATGAACTGGCCGGCCGGGTGGGCAGCGGCACCCAGCGCACCCAACTGGCCGTCAATCTGGGCTACCTGCTCTTGCGCCGCGGCGACGACGCCGGGGCTGGGGTGCAGTTGCAGGCCGCGGTCAACCTCGCGCGCCAGCATCAACTCGTCCGGCAGGAGATCGCGGGGTTGCTCAACCTGGCCGAATGGCAGCAGCACCAGGGAGAGTTCGACGCCGCGCTCGCCCAGGTGACCGCGGCCGAGCGCCTGGCCTCGACCACGCATATCCACGGGTTCTTGCCGGAGATCTATCGGCGCCGCGCCCAGATCGGGTTGGCGGCCGGCGACCCGGTCGCCGCGCTGGCTGCCGTCGAGCAATCGCTGACCGCGGCCGTGGACGCGCCGCTCGAGCAGGGCATGAGCCTGCGGGTGCAGGGCCGCGCCCTGGCCGCCAGCGGGCAGTTCGCGGCCGCCGCGGCCGCCCTGGCGCGCAGCCTGGAGCTCCTGGACGGCGCGGACCCGTACGAGGCTGCGCGCACGCAGTTGGCCTGGGCACGGCTGCACCTGGCGCAGGGCGACGCCGCGGCCAGTCAGCCGCTCTTCGACGCGGCCGCCGAGTGCTTCGAGCGGCTGGGCGCGCAGCGCGATCTGCAAGAGACATGGACTGCAAGGAGGGACGCATGAACACCTTGAACCTTCGACGACGGCTTCGCCTTGTGGGCGCACTGGCCGTTTCCACCGCGTTGACCCTGGCGCTGCTGGGGGCCTTGTTTCTGGCCTTGCGACCGCCCGCCGCTTCGGCCTCTGGCCCGGCGCCCATCGCCGCATGGGGCACGGGCAGCGAGCCGACGACCAGCCTGGCCGTGGGTGATATGGACAACGACGGCGACCTCGACCTGGTCGTGGGCAACCAGGGTGAGGACAACCGTATCTACCTCAACAACGGTCGCGGCGGCTTTCCCACCGAGGTTAGGGGGACGATCACGCTCACCAATTCATCCCGGACCAGCGTGATCGCCGTGGCCGACCTGAATGGCGACGGATGGCTCGATGTGCTGGCGCTGGCGCCTGGGGCGCCGGCGCAGCTGTATCTCAATGCGCACCGGGGAACGTTCACGTCCAGGTTGCTGCTGACCATCACGTCACCCCTGACGCCTGCTCTGGTCATTGGCGACCTGGACGGGGACGCCGATTTCGACCTGGTCGTGGGCGGCGCCAACGCCATGACCCGCGTCTACCGGAACGACGGCCACGCCGGTTTCAGCCCCGCGCCAGCCTGGCTGACCGCGACCGAGGCCATGAGCGCCACGGCCATGACCCTGGCCGACGTCAATGGCAATGGCGATGGGCGGCTCGACCTGGTGCTTGGATTCGATGGGCGGCCGGCGCAGGTGTTTCTCAATCGCAATGGCGCCGGGTTCGCGCCGGCCGCGACGATCGGCGCGGCGCGCGGTCGCGTCGTCGCGCTGGTCGCCGGCGATCTGAACGGGGATGGAACGCCCGATCTGGCGATTGCTTATTTGAAGGGCATCACCACATCACAGGCGCTCATCATTTACACTAACACGGTCGCCGACGATCAAGCCGCGTTCAGCAAATCATCGTCCCTCTCGTTCACCAATAACGACGCGCCCATGACCCTGGCGCTGGGCGATGTCAACAACGACGACGCGCTCGACCTGGCGGTGGGCTTTGGCGAGCGCAGCGGCAGCGCCGCCACCCGCAACCGCGTGCTTTTCAACGACGGCCGGGCGCGCTTCGCGCCGGACGACGTGCAGTACTTTGGCTCTGGCGCTGATCGCACCTACGCCGTGGCCCTGGCCGATCTCGATGACAATGGCTCGCTCGATTTCATTGCGGCCAATCACCAGGAACGGCATCGCATCTACTTTGCCCAGGCCGGGACGCCCCAGCTCGTCTTCGCCCAGGCCCAAGGCGGAGAGTCGCGCGAGTATTTCAGCCTGGCGCTGGGCGACCTGGACGGCAACGGGACGCTCGATGCCGTGGCCGGAGTCAGCCCAGACAAGTACGAAGAAGGCAGGCTCACCTATCTGGGCGAGGTTCAGAAACGCTTTGGCATTTCTGCCACCACCACGAGCCTGGCCCTGGCCGATCTGGACAACGATAAGGATCTCGACATCGTCGCCGGTAATGCAAGCGGTCAGCCGAATCATGTTTACTACAACGACGACGGCGGCTCTTTTTCCAACGATCCCCTGCAACTGGGCAACGCCTTGAGCGACACGTGGAGCGTGGCCGTGGGCGACCTCGATGGGGACGGCTGGCCCGACATCGTGGCCGGCAGCAAGAATCAGAGCGCCATTTATCTCAACGATGGTCGTGGCGGCTTTGTTGTTACTCCTACCCAGGCCCTGGGCGGCCCCACCGATCCCACCACCAGCGTGGCGGTTGGGGATCTCAATGGCGATCTCCGACCGGACATCGTCGTCGGCAACGAGAACCAGTTCAATGCTGTCTATTTCAACGATAAAACCGGGCATTTTGCCCGCGAGCCAGACTGGCGCTTTGGCAGCGAATTCGAGGCTACCAAAGCGCTGGCCCTGGGCGACCTCGACAGGGACGGCGACCTGGACCTGGTGGTTGCCAACTTCTTTGCGCCCAATGTGGTCTATTTCAATGACGGCAGTGGCTCGTTTTCCACGGAACGAGCCGCCTACCTGGGCACGCTCGACAACAAGACCTACAGCGTGGCCCTGGCCGACTTCGACGGCGATGGCAGCCTCGACATCGTGGCCGGCGTCTGGGCAACGTCCAGCGACATCGGGATGTTGGCGCTGGACAACGTCATCTACCTGAACGATGGGCGGGGCGGTTTTGCGGACGCCAGGACAGTGATTCTGACCCGCGGCAAGCACTACACGCGCGCCGTCGCCGCGGGAGATCTCAACGGGGACGGCAAGCCCGACATCGTGTTCGCCGATCGCTACAACCCCAACGATGGGACGGGGCGGCTCATGTTCTTCACCAATCGGCGTCGTGTTGAGCGGGCCGACGCGCAAACGATTCGCCTGAAAACCACGGAGCGGATACCCGATAAGCAAGCGCTCGCAGCCGTTCATCCCTTAACCTATTCGTTGGCGGTGCCTAACGGCGGCTGCTACTTCAATCGAGCGCCGGAAATCTCCTTCGACAGCGGCAGGAACTGGCGTGCGGCCGCGGTTGTCGACGACCCGAAGGAGATCCTGGAAAGTCCCAATGCCACCTCCATGACAGCCACGCGAGTCCTGAAGTGGTATCTGCCATTCGAGCAATGGGAGCAATGGCGCGACGACATAGATCTGCGCATGCTGCTGACATCCACGGTGAAGCCGTGCCAGAATCGGCCTCCTGGCCCTTATCAATACAGCAGTTTTCGTCAAGGCCGGGTGAGCATCCCCATTCTGACTCCCCTGCAAGTGGAGAGCAAAACGCTGAGCGGAACGACGACGATCGCGAACGCGCAGGTGTATCGCTGGGCGGCCGGCGAGCGCCTGGCCGCTTCTCAGCGGCCCTATCGAAAGCGTTGATCTGAATCATGACGATCGCTTGTTTGCCCTGTGGCCGGTCCCAGAAACGCACCAGTGGGTCAGTCTGTCGCCGCTCAATCCGACCGGTCTGTTAGCCGAACCTGCGCCGGTCGCACAGGCCGCTCAGACAGAGGCCGCGGCGCTGGCACAACAGACCGAACAGTTAGCTGCTTCCGCGCCGGCGACGCGGACCAAGATCCTGTCCGTCACGCGCGCCAGCCTTCTCTACACCAGCGTGCCCATCATTCCGGCCAGCGACTCGAGCAGCCAAAACGCCATGCCGCGCGTCACAACCGGCATCATCACGGTCTCCGCGCCGGGCACGCAAACGCTGACCATCGCATCGAGCAATCCCTTGCTGCTCTTCAATCTAAGCGTGGCCCTGGAATGGGACGCGCACAATGACCGCCAGTACGTGGAGCGGCTGACGGCTGACCTGGTGCGCGCGTCGGAACTGCTGTATGACTGGACCAACGGCCAGGCGGCGTTAGGCCAGATCTCGCTGACTCACGATGCCATGCAGCAAACCGCCAACGGCAGCAACGCCTGGCTGGATGCGGATGTGCGCATCCATGCTACCAACCGCCTGCGCCCCAACGCAACCCAGGGCGGCATCGTCAGCGCGGTCATCAGCGACCCGCTCAAGTCGGACATTGCCTACGGCCCTGGGGCAGTGGAGATCGGCGCGGCCTGGAACCGCTTTGGCGACGCTGCGGCCGGCAACCTGGACGAAGATTGGCCGCGCGCCCTGGCGCACGAGCTGGGGCATCTGCTTTTCTTCCTGGACGACAACTATCTCGGCCTGGATGATAAGGATCTGCTGAAGCCGGTCGGGAGCTGCACCGGCGTGATGGCCGATCCGTACAAGGAAGACGATGACAAGGGCAACGGCGAGTTTCACCTGACAGGCGACTGGAAAATAAAATGTGGGGAAACCCTCTCTGAGAAGGGCGCCGGCCGGTCGGACTGGGCGACGATTCACGCGTTCTATCCCTGGCTGCAGGAGCCAACAACGGACACGGCCGGGCCGGATATTCTACCGTTCCGCGTGACGCAGATCGCCAGCGAGACATGGCCTGCCGACCCGGTCGCCACCCTGGCAAGCCCCAACTTCTACCTGTTGGATGTCGCCGCACGCCCGGTTCAGCCCGGCCCCGGCGCACGAGCGTTCCTGTACAAGCAAGACGACCGGCGCATCGTGGATCTCGGCCGGCCGCAGCTCGACCAGGTGCAGGCGCGCGGCGCGCAGGCCGACGATACGCTGTGCGTGCTGGATCCGGACGCCAACCGGCAGGGATGTACGACGGTGCAGGAGCGGGGAAACCAGGAGATTGTGCTGAGCGAACTGGATAAGAAATGGAGCCCGGAGGTGACGGTCAACCCTGGGGTGATAACTAGTTCTGTCAACTCAACAACGATCATCACCACAACCGTCATGACGATCACGCTGAGCGGCGTCCCCACCACCGGGCACTACAGCGCAACGATCGTTCCGAGCGACGCGCCCTTGATGGCGACCGGGCCAATCACCATGGAACGCAACGGCGACGACTTCACGGCCAGTTTGCCGTTTACAGGCAGCGCCGGGTTCATTGACATCACAACAGATGACAGCAAACTTTGCCTGACAAACCAGGTAACTCAGGCCGGCGCGGAGACTTGCCGCATCACGCTCGATCTGACGGTGAACGGCAGCCTGGCGAAGATCGCGGGCACCGGCCGCCTGGCGCCGGTGCTCTCCAACGACGGGCAGGCCATGCTCTTCGGCCAAAATCTCGATCTCGGTAAAGACCGCCTGATGATCCTACAGACGGCAGTCACGATTCCGAGCTTGCCTCCGCAGACGGCAGTCACGATTCCGAGCTTGCCTCCGCAGACGGCAGTCACGATTCCGAGGAGCTTGCCTCCCTGGGCCACGCTCATCGGCCATGCCTATCGCCTGGCAGCCACATCGAATGTCATCCTGTCCAAGACATCGCTCAGCATTGGCTACCTCGGCAACGAGGTGCCGCCCGGCGAGGAGCCATTCTTGCGTATCCACCATTGGGACGAGAAGAATAGTAAATGGCAGCCGTTGACGACCACCCTGGTCATGGCTTCCAACAACGCCGTCGCCGCCATCCAGGAACAGGGGCTGTACGCGCTGCTGTCGAGCACGGAGATCAAGCTGGACGGGGCCGGTTGGCATGCCTTTGGCTATCCTGTGTTGGAGCCGCCGACCCGAACGATTACGGCTGCGCTGGCCTACCTGCCGGACGACGCGTTCACCCTGGTCTACGGCTACACCCCAAACCTGGAGACCGATCCCTGGCAGGTCTACGCGCCCGGCGCGCCGGCCGGGTTCAACACCCTGCAGGAACTGCGCTTCGGTCAGGGCTACTTCATCCATACCACCGGCGATGCCGTCCTGCGCTTCAAGGGATTATCGCCTTTTGCCGAAACCGCATCGGGGTATCGCACCAACGCGTCCTCTGAAAGCCCGGCGCTCCCGCTCCCATCGCTTCTGCCGCCGCTCGTCCGCAGCCTGGTCAGCCCACCCGCGCTGATCACCGGCACGATCGAGCCGGGCAGCAGCTTCTCCCCCACGGCCGGCCTGACCCTCACCGCCTGGATCAAGGGGCGGGCGTGCGGAGATGGCTCAACATTGGTGATGACCAACGGCATTAGCTACATTGGCTACAGCGTCATGGTGCGGGCGGCCGATGAGGACCCCTGGTCAGGGTGCGGCGTTCCCGGCGCGGTCATCACCTTTTCCCTGGAATCACCCGCGCTGGCGCTGAGCGCGCCGACGCCGGTGACCTGGAACAACAGCCAGGCGACGGCCGTTACGCTGACGGTTGCGACCGCAAAACAATCGAACCCTGAAGAGCCGTCTGCCTGCGCCAACCTCCTGCGCAACGGAGATTTCGAACAGGCGGGCGACTGGACGCTCACGACCACGGACAGCACGGCCCGCTACACCACCGCTGAGGTGCATGCGGGCAGCCGCGCCTTGCAGTTGGGGCTACTGCCCAACGGCAGTCCTGGCTCTCATCCTGCCGTCCCAACCCTTTCGACCGCGTACCAGGATGTGCGCCTGCCAGCCAACGCGCAGAAGCTCACGCTGACGCTGTGGGTCAAGCCGGGCACGCGGGATAGCAGCGGCGACTATCAGCTCCTGCTGATTTTCGACCTGACGAGAGGAGGATCACGCGAGCTGTGGCGCAAGCTGGAGAATCAGAACGACTGGCAGCAGCTCAGTTTCGATCTCACGGCCTACCGCGGGCGCGCCGTGCGTGTTTACCTGGAGGTGCGTAACGACAACCAGCGCCTGGGCGACCGCACCTGGATGTTTGTGGATGATATCAGCCTGAGCAATTGCCGAACGCCGTAACTTGACCCGTGTCCGGAACTCATCTATAATTCATTCATCAAACCCCCTGTCCCTTCGGGAGCAGGCTGCGAGACCGTACTCTCTGAGTACGGTCTCTGCTTATTCAGAAGGAGACAAGGTGAAAACCTGGGTATACATCGATGGTTTCAACTTGTACTACGGTGCAGTCAAAGATACACGTTACAAGTGGCTCAACCTACACGCGATGTGCGCGTTGCTTCTTCCAAATCACCAAATCGGCAAAATCAAATACTTTACCGCTCGTGTGAGTGCTCGTCACGACGATCCCGATAAGCCAACTCGTCAACAAATCTACCTTCGAGCATTGAGAACACTTCCCGATATCGAGATCATCTTTGGCAGATTCCTGTCCCATGACGTCATGATGGCATTGGCGCAGCCGGCGCCAGATGGCCCAAGGTTCGTAAGAGTCGTCAAAACGGAAGAGAAAGGCTCCGATGTCAACATTGCTGCTCATCTCATCAATGACGGATACAAGAAACTATACGAGACGGCTGCGATTGTAACGAACGATTCTGATCTCTTGGAGCCGATCAAGATCGCACGTCAGGAACTTGGGATACCCGTTGGCATCCTCAACCCGCACAAGAATCCGACGAGTAGAGTGCTGGCGCAACACGCCTCATTTGTGAGACAGATTCGTCAAGGCGTCTTGGCTGTTAGTCAATTCCCTGAAGTGCTGACCGACGCCCATGGTGTGTTTCACAAACCAACTGGCTGGTAGTCGTTCGTAGCCTGGACAATTTTCGTGCAGTTCAGGAAGACCGCCGGCGCCTGGCCGACTGCTCATCCTGGCTGATTCCTCCATGTCCGTTGGTCTCGACCCAGAACGCCTCGACCACCGCTCGCACTTCGGGCAGTGACAGTTGGTTGCCTTCGAGATGGTTGGTGTGATAGATCGCCTCGACAATCAGCTCGCGGCGCTGACGTTGGTCATTGATCGGGCTGCGCACCTGTTGAGCCAACTCCGCTCGCAAGCGATCAATTCTCGCCAGAATGTCCTCCAACTCCGGCGTCATGGTCACCTCCGCCCACGCTGCGGATTGAGCACGTGGACGCCCACGCGTCTCGCCGGCCAGTTCGACAATCAGCACCTCAAGCGCAGCGCGTGTAGTGAGCCAGGTTCCACCGCTCTTGCGCGCGACGAGCCGTCCCGTGCGAGCATAACGCAGCAAGTTGCTGCGATCGAGTCCATGACCCATTCCCGCAGCCAGAACAGACGCCTCGGGCAGGGTAATAACCTCTTGTAACACATTCTGAGTGAGCATGTTTTCATGACCTCCGTTATGAGAACATTTTACATCAATTGTTGTAAAACAGCAAGGCCGGCATCTGCTCCATTTCCGCTTTGTCCCTGTCCCATGCTAAACTACGGCGCAGGACAGACAACGCCTGTCCGACCGCACCTGGCCCTTGACACATTCAGAAAGGAACCAACCATGCCAACTCCGATCCGCCTGCTTGTCCAGCCTGGACAGGAACCCCAGATGGTGCATTTTCAACTCGCGTTCAGCGCCGCGGCCCTGGATGAAGCGCACGCGTGGGCGCCGGCCCGCCTGGAAACCGGCGACGGTCACGAGTTCGACCTGGGGATGGTGGCCGCGCCCGCGCCCACGACCTGGCGCGAACAGCGCATCCTCGACCTGGCCGATCATGCCTATGACCAGGCCGCGCCCGCACGCGCCCGGCTGACCTGGGGGGAGTTCAGCGCGGAGGCTGAGGTGACGCCGACCGCGGCCCGCGCGGCGTCTGCAGCCGCGGCCACGCCGACCGTCACGCTGACGTTGCGGCCCGATGACCAGGAGCCGCTGCGCGTGCGGGCTGAGGTCGCGGTCCACGGGCTGGCCGCCGATCATCGTCTGCGCCTGGACGCCGGCGCCGAGCAAGTCCATTGGCTGACAGGCGTGCTGGGCACACAACAAACGGGCGCCTGGACCGTGGAATACCCGAAACCGGGTATCTACTGGGTGGCGGTGGATTGGCTGGATCATGACGGCTTCTGGCTGGGCAATCTGACCGCGCAGGCGCTGACCATTGCGGACCCGGTCACAGCGCCGGAGATGGCGATCCTGGAACCGCTGCTGGCCGCGGCGCCGCTCAGCGCGCTGCCAGAGGTGGCTCAGACCAGCACGCCCTGGCAGCCCTATCGCTACGCCCGGCCGGCCTGGAACTGGGCGCGCACCTACGCCGCGCCCGGCAGCAGCCGCGTGGTGCGCAGCCTGGCGGCCGGCACTTACCTGGCGATTACGGCCGAAGCCTGGGTGCATGATGCGCTCTGGTACCGTTCGGCCGGGCAGGATTGGGTTCCGGCCAGCGCGGTGACGATCATGACGCCATCGAGCCTGGCCGGGGTGGAGTTGGGCAGTGCGACTACGCCGCCGCCGCCCCCACCGCCGCCGTCAGGCCGCCGCGGGGTCGTCACCGCCAGTGTGCTGAACGTGCGCGCCCGTCCTGGC
The DNA here is from genome assembly GCA_016719785.1 of Candidatus Amarolinea dominans. Lineage (NCBI taxonomy): Bacteria > Bacillati > Chloroflexota > Caldilineae > Caldilineales > Candidatus Amarolineaceae > Candidatus Amarolinea > Candidatus Amarolinea dominans. The sequence goes on along the minus strand of JADJYJ010000003.1, from coordinate 323,282 downwards.
GTCTTTGCCGACAACCCGGTGATTGACCGCCTGCTGGCCGGCGCGGAGGTCAACATTCTGGAACAGGCCACGGTCAGCACCGCGGTGTGGTATCGCATCGGCGAACGGCGCTGGGTTCACAGCGGTTGGGTGCGCCTGCTGCCGGCCGCGGCCGAACCGGCCAGCGCGGTCAGCACGGTCGCGAGCGCGGCGCAGTTGCCCGTGGGATGGGTGGTGTCCACAAGCATCTACGTGCGCAGCGGGCCGGGTACGAACTACGCGCAGGTGGGCGAAGTCACCCACAACCAGCGCCTGGACATCCTGGAGAGCGCCAGCGTCGGCGGCGCTACCTGGTATCGCATCGGCGAGCAGCAGTGGGTGTACGGGCAGTGGGTTGGCGTGGCGCGTGGGCGCACACGCCCGGCCGCGATTCGCAGCAACGAGTATTGGGTGGCGGTCAGCCTGCGCGATCAGACGGCAGTGGCCTATGAGGGCGACCGGCCGGTGTACGCCGCGTTGGTGGCGACCGGCCTGCCCGGCACGCCGACCGTGCAGGGCATTTTCCGCACCTGGCTGCGCCGACCCGGCGGCCGAATGGCGGGCGGACGCCCCGGCGCGGGCTACTACTACCTGGAAGAGGTGGTGTGGACCGCGTTTTTCTACAGCGGCTACGCGCTGCATTCGGCCTACTGGCATGACGCGTTTGGCCGGCCGCGCAGTCACGGCTGTGTCAATCTCAGCATGTATGATTCGTGGTGGCTCTACAACTGGAGCGCAGCCGGTGGTGCGCGCAGTCCGGCTGTGGTGGTGACCGCGGCTTGATGCATCGGGCCTCACCTCACCCCCTGCCCCCTCTCCTCTCCACGTAGTGGAGAGGAGAGGGGGTGGAGAACCCGGCTATTCTGTCCGCGGAGAGGAGAGGGGGTGGAGAACCGCGTTAATCTGTCCGCTGCGCGGAGAGGAGAGGTGAGGAGAGGAGAGGAGAGGAGAGGAGAGGAAATCCCTCACCTGCCCTGCGATGTTCCGATCGCCTTCTTCACTGCGGCCAACGTCGGCTCGATGATCGTCGCCTGACCACTGGCCTTCATCGCGCTGCTAATGTCCTTCAGCCCATTGCCTGTAATCATCAGCACCACCGTCGCCTCCGGCGCGATCCCCGCTCCCCGCTCTCCAATCTCCGCTCTCCGATCTCCGATCTCCGATCTCCGATCTCCGATCCCCGATCTCCGATCCCCGATCTCCGATCCCCGATCTCCGCTCTCCGATCTCCGATCTCCAATCTCCGATCTCCGATCTCCGATCTCCAATCTCCAATCTCCAATCTCCGATCTCCGATCTCCAATCTCCAATCTCCAATCTCCAATCTCCGCTCTCCGCTCTCCGCTCTCCGATCTCCGATCTCCGATCCCCGATCTCCGATCCCCGATCTCCGATCCCCGATCTCCGATCCCCGATCTCCGCTCTCCAATCTCCGATCTCCGCTCTCCGCTCCCCAATCCCCGCTCTCCAATCTCCGCCAGCAGCCCTGCCAGCGCCGCGGCTCCGGCCGGCTCCGCGAAGACGCCGGTCAGCCGAGCCAACAGCGGGATCGCGGCCAGGATTTCGTCATCCGTCACCTGGATGGCCTTGCCGCCGGTCTCTCGAATGGCGCGCAGGCCGCGCAGGCCATCGCGTGGCAGGTCGGCCGCAATGCTGTCGGCCACGGTGGTCGCCTGCACCGGGGTGATGGTGTCCGCGCCGCTGGCCCACGCGTTGTAGATGGCAGATGAGCCGCTGGCCTGCACCGCCATCAGCCTGGGCAGCTTGTCAATCCAGCCCAGCGCCAGCAAATCCTGCAAGCCGCGGTGCAGCCCGGTGATGATGTTGCCGTCGCCCACGGAGACGAAAATGGCGTCCGGCGCCTGCCACCGCAACTGCTCGCAGATTTCGTACGCGGCCGTCTTCTTGCCCTCCACCGTGTAAGGATTATAGCCGGTATTGCGGCAGTACCAGCCGAACTCTTTGGACGCGGCCAGGCAAAGCTCGAACGCGGCGTCATAGTTACCATCCACCAGGAGGACCGTGGCGCCGTAGGTCAGCAGTTGCGCCACTTTGGCCGGCGGCGCGGTTTTGGGCGCAAAAATCACCGACGGTTGACCGATGCTGGCGGCCAACCCGGCCAGCGCGGCGCCGGCGTTGCCCGTACTGGCCGTCGTCACGATGGCCGCGCGCTGCTCCTGCGCCTTCAGCAGCACCAGCGCGCTGGCGCGATCCTTGAACGACGCGGTAGGGTTGCGACCATCGTCCTTGACGACCAGGTTGGGCAGGCCAAGCTGCGCGCCCAGGGCCGCCGCGTGATAGAGCGGCGTGCCGCCGACGTGCAGCGGCGGCACGGGAGCGTCACCCGCGACCGGCAGCAGCGCCCGGTAGCGCCACATGGACGTGTCCCGACTGGCCGCCAGGGTTCGCGGCGATGCGGCGGCCGCAATGCCGGCGTAGTCATAAACGGCATCCACGATGCCCGCGTCGCCGTGCTGCGGGCAGACATACTCGATCTCATGCGGTGCATAGGTCGCGCCGCACAGCGTGCAGCGCCAGCCGAGTAATTGGTTCACAGGTCGTTACTTTCCCCACTGCCCTTCACCTGGGTTCGTCCCGCCAGCCGCTTACGGCTTGGTCAGAATGATGTCGGCCATGAACTGGGCGTGCAAATAGGCGGTGATGACGCCGCCCTCGTTGGGAATCGGATCTACGCTCTCATTACCGTTGATGTCCTGACCATCCAGAATACGTTTGGTCAGCGTCGCGGCCTCACGCACCGCGGCATTCACCGCGCCCAGGTCGGTTGTCTGGGCAATTTGCAGCGACAGAGCACGCAGACTGACCACCCACTCACTCACGTTCTGGATGGCAACTTGCACATGCTGTACGTGCTGCCTGATGGCGTCTGTGGAGTCAGGCGTGCTGCCGGCGAGGCTGGCATGTTCCAGGGTTCCCTGAATGTAGCCCACGTGCGTGCTGTTGGGCAGAAGGCCAAAGCCATCGCCGAGATTGGACACGACCCCGTCGCCGTTCAGATCGCCTGCGTGCTCGCCCGCGCCCCCTTCGATCAGGCCGATGATGCCCTCCGCGATCTGCCTGACCTGCTGCAGGTCCTGCGCCTGCAGCGCAGCCATTTGGGCAGCGCCGGCCTCCTGCAGAAGTTCCGCCTGGACGCGCAGGCCCACGGCGTAACCGATGCTGTCCGGCGTGTCTTCACGAGCCACGAGGACGTGGCCGATATGCATCAGGGCCTGCGCGGGCAACTGGCCCTGCCACAGGACAGTCGCCCCCGGCATCGGGTTGTTGTCCGGCGCCGATTCAATGGTGACCGCGACCGCGTCGAAATCGGCCAGCAGGATGCCGCTGTTGGGATCGGCGAAACTGAGCGTGCCCTGGCCGTCTGTGATCGGAATGATGCCCATGCTCTGGCGTCGTTCATCGCCGCGCAACAGCCAGACTTCGTACTGCGTCCCGGGGGCTGGTGCGGGGACGCCGTTCAACGTCGCGGTGGCCTGATCGGAAAGCGCCGCGCCATCGCTGAAGCGCACGAGGGACAGGTCAACCGTTGGCATCCCCATCTCGCTGACTTGACCGGCGCGCAACAGCAAGAAGACACTCACGACCGCGATCAGCGCCAGGGCCGCCAACGCGGGCAGCAGCCAGCCGCGCGCGGCACGGCCGGCCGGAGGGCTGGCGGGGAGCGGAGCGGGCGTCTGGCTCGGCGGGGTTGACCTGCTCGCCGTGGGCGCAGCCGTGGCCGCGTGTGCCGTCAGCTCGCCTGACACCATCGTGGCCGCCGGATCGCGCACGAACAGAGCGTTCACCAGCGTGATCTCTGAACTGGTCACGGCCGCCTGAAACGCGGCCGCCAGTTCGCTCACGCGGTTGAAGCGGGCCGCGGGGTCTTTAGCCAGCGCCTTCTGAATCACCGCTTCGGCGGCCGGCGGCAACTGTGGGTTGAACTGGCGGGGCGGCGGCGGCGGCTGCGAGATATGCTGCATCATGACGGCCGTGGGGGAATCGGCCTGGAAAGGCACACGACCGCTGACCATCTCGTACAGCACAATGCCGAGCGCGTACAGGTCACTGCGCGCATCCACCGGCTGACCCATCGCCTGCTCCGGCGCCATGTACGCGGGCGAACCCATCACGCTGCCGGTGGCGCTCAAATGCGCCACCTCGCTCAGGATTTTCGCGATACCGAAATCGGTCAGGACCGGCTCGCCCTCGGCCGTGAACATGATGTTGGACGACTTGATGTCGCGATGGATGGCATCGCGCTCGTGTGCATAGTCCAGGGCCGAGCCTAACTTCGTCAGCAGGCGCGCCGTTTCATCCAGCGGCATGATGGCGCCCCGGCTGCGCCACTGCAGCAGGAGATCGTGCAAAGTGCCGCCATTGAGATACTCCATGACCATGAACGGCTGCTCGTTTTCGATGCCGAAGTCGTAGAGTTGAACGATGTGAGGATGGCGTAGCGAAGCGACGAGTTGCGCTTCACGGCGAAAGCGCTGATCGAAGCCATCTTGACTGGCCAGGTGCGCGTAGATGACTTTGATCGCCACCGGGCGATTGAGAAGCGGATCGTTGGCTTCGTAAACCTCGGCCATTCCCCCGCGGCCCAGGCGGCGGGTGACAACGTAACGACCAAAAGATTGGTTTGGCGGCATGAGCCGGCGTCCTTTCATACTTCATTAATAGACTACGAGGATGCCATTGTAACATCAGAACCATCTCCGGTCAAAGACCCTGCAAAGCTGACGATAGCACCGCCTGCGCGACGCGTTGGCCCCCCAGCGCAGTCGCCAGGATGGATTGGCCGGGGAAGATGCTGTCGCCCACCAGCCACAGGCGCCGCCCCAACCGCGGTCCCCAGGCCCGAAACAGGTTCGTCTGCGGGAAGCCGCCCACCCAGCCTCGGCTGCGCCGCGTAAAGCGCTGAAAGCTGACCGGCGTACCGGGCAGGATCAGGCGAGCGGCTGCAGCCAGCCCAGGGATGGCAACCTGAGCCGCGGCCATGACCCGCTCGGTGTATTCGACCTTGCGCGCCTCGTACGCGGCGCGGTCCTGCTCGAACAGGCGCCACCACGCGGCCAGGTTGGTGTGCGTACTGATCGTCAGAGTGCGCTGCCCGGCCGGCGCCCGGCCCGCGTCACCGGGCAGGCTCAGCGACAAGAAGACGCTGTTGCCTTCGCCCAGCGGCTCACGCACCAGCACCTGGTGATGCAGCGGAAGATCGGCCGGTAGCCCGGCGCCGTCCAGCCCAACGTAAACCATGAACGCGCCCCACCCATCTGCGGGCAGGCTGGCCCGTCGCAGCCGGCTCGGCGCGTCATCGCCCATCAGCGCGGCGGCGTCGTGTGGCGGCAGGTTGAAAATGACCGTTTCGGCCTCGAAACGAGCGCCCTTGTTGGTTTCCACAGCCGAACCGCCCCCGGCCCGCGGCGCCACACGGGTTGCCTGCTGCCGGTAATGCACCTGGCCGCCGGCGCGGCGGACTGCGCCGGCCAGCGCTTCGGCCAACTGGCCGATGCCTCCCCGCACATGAACCACCCCGCGCCGCGGCATGTCGAGCGCAGACGCGCCATACAGCGCGTTGGCGCGATCCGAAGCAGCCTGGGCCGCAATCAGGAGCTGCCCATCCACATACTGGCGCAGGAGAGTCGGTAGGCCGGTCAGCCGGGCCGCCACCGGGCGCACACTGTCCAGCGCCAGGCCGGGGAGCTGCGCCTTCGCCGCGGCGGCCACTCCCAGCCCCACGCCGGCCAGACGGGCCAGATCGGCCGCGGACTGCGGCGGCCAGGGGACGCCGGCAAGCGCCGCCTCCCACATGCGGTCGCCCGTCGTCTCCTGCCAGCGCCAGAACCGCTCCGCAGCCGGACCGAACACGGCCAGGCGCTCTGCCTGCCAGGCCGCGGGGTCGGTCCAGCGCGTCACCTGCCCGCCCGCCAGGTGAACGCGCATGGCCTCGCGCGCCGGCTCGACCGGCCAGGTGATGTTCAGCGCCTGGCCCAGCCGCGTCATCCCGCCCTCCGGATCGAACCCGGCCGCCAGCGTCGCGCCTGCGTCGAAGCGGTAGCCCTGGTGAAAAAACGTCCCCCCAACCCCCTCGCCTTCCGCACGGTGACATCGGCCCCGCCGCCAGAGCGTGCCGTCAACCCACCGATGCCCGCGCCAATAACGATGATTCGATGCATCATGAAACCTCGCATGCGAGCATTACCCGTAACGCAAGCCTCCGGCTTGCCTCTTCGACGCACCAAAGCGTGATTTGTCGCTGAGGGAGTCGTCGCGCCGGAGGCGTGACCTACGACTGTTGTCAGATACCCCTTTTGACCGGACCCGAACGATGGAGTCACAGTGACAACAGACCTGTTCTTGCAGTCCAATAATTGACGTAAGTCAAGAACTTCGTACAATTCAGTGAGTCAGAAGCTCACCATTCGCAGGAGGTCATGCCATGAAGTGGTCATTTCGGATCGCCCAGGTCTTTGGGATTGATATCAAGATTCATATCACCTTTTTCCTGATTCTGATTCTGGGAGCGGTTCAGTGGGGCGGGCCGGCCGGCCTGAGCGGCGCGGCTTTCGGCGTTCTGTTGATGTTACTGCTCTTCACCTGTGTCACCCTGCACGAGTTGGGGCACAGCGTGGTGGCGCTGCGTTTCGGCATCCCCGTGCGTGAGATCATCCTGCTGCCGTTGGGCGGCGTAGCCCTCATCGGCCGCAACCCTGACAAGCCGTTGCACGAGCTGCTCATTGCCATCGCCGGGCCGTTGGTCAACTTCGCCATTGCCGCCATCCTGCTCGTCATCACCGGCTTCGCGGTGGGGCCGAACGTCCTCGATGGCCGCGGCCTGTTGACCGACATGCAGATGACGCCGTCCCTCTCCACTCTGCTGGTCTGGCTGCTTGCGGCCAACCTCAGCCTGGCGCTCTTCAACCTGATCCCGGCCTTCCCGCTGGACGGCGGCCGCGTGCTGCGCGCCCTGCTGGCCATGGGCCTCGGTTATCCGCGCGCCACCGCCATCGCTTCGGTCATCGGCCAGTTGGCGGCTGTTGCCCTGGGCCTGGTGGGGGTTCTCAGCGGCAACTTCATCCTGGTGTTGATTGCCATCTTCATCTTTACCGGCGCAGGCCAGGAGAACTCCGAAGCGCAAGCGCGTACGGTGTTGGACACCCAGCGCGTGGGCGATGCTTACAACCGCCACGCCACTTCCCTGGCTGTTGGTGACCGCATGAGCAAGGTGGTCGGCCACATCCTGACCAGTTACCAGCCCGATTTTGCCGTCATGCAGGGCGATCGGCTGTTGGGTATTGTCACGCGCGGGGATGTGCTGCGTGCGCTCAACACCGAATCCAACGATCTCTACGTCACCCAGATCATGCAGCGCGAGGTCGTGCGCGTCACCGCGTCGCAATCGCTCGATGAGGTGCGTGCCGTCATGGGCGAAAAGGGCGCTCGCACCGTGGCCGTCTATGACAATGAACAGTTCCTGGGCCTTGTGGGCCTGGAAGACATCGCTGAGGCATTCACCGTGCTCAGCTTCATGCAGCGCTTCGAACAGCGGCGCACCGTCGCCGACTCGCAGCCAGCATCGTTGTGAAGGCCGCCGCCGAATGGAGTTCGGGGCGAAGGGGCGTGACGCCGCCAGGTCGGCTTGCGCCGACCGACATCGCGTCCACGCAGGTGGACGCCCGGCGGAACGCCCTTTAGGCGCGATTTCAATCGCTCTTTCGAGCCGACCGACATCGCGTCCACGCAGGTGGACGCCCGGCGGAACGCCCGTGAGGTGCGATTTCAATCGCTCGATGCAGCCGACCGGCATCGCGTCCACGCAGGTGGACGCCCGGCGGAACGCCCGTGAGGCGCGATTTCAATCGCTCTTCAATCGCTCGCCTGCAACGGCTTTGTGATCATCCGTAGGCGCCATGAGCCAAACCATACCCGATCCACCGGAAGAAATCGAGGAGAGCAGCCTTGCCGGCAGCGACTACGAGCGCGCGCTGGTGCTGCTGGCTGACCTGCGTGAGCGGCCCGGCACGCCGGACGAAAGCCTGCAGTTGTGGCGCCTGGCCGTGGCCGCAGCCGCCTCTGCTATGACCCGCCGCGGCGAGCGCGCCGAAACGGTATCAGGGATGGTGGCGACGCTGTCCCTTGCGCGCGCCGATCAGCTCATCCAAACATCGCGCGATCTGTTCAAGCAGGCTAATTCACGCGCCTGGCGGGGCGTGATCCTGCTGGCTGAGGCGCTGGCGTTGCGCGCCCGCGTGCTGCGTCTGCCCATCGCCATTGCCGAAGCGCCGGCGCGGCGCGAGCAGGCCATCGGCTTTGCCCTCTCGCAGGCCCAACGCGCGCTCAAGCGCCGCCAGTATCAGCGGGTGCTCAACATCCTGCGCGACCTCCTGACCCTGGCGCCCGACAATCTGGAGGCGCAGGCGCTGCTCGACACCCTGGCGCAGGCGGCCGAGGCGCAGGCGCAACCGCCGCGGCGCCGCGAGCCAGCGCTTACGCTCCGTGAAGAGGACGACGGCGCGCTCATCACGCCGCCGCTGGCGATCTGGGACGAAATTGCGCTGCCGGACGCGGAGCCGGAAGCCGAGCGCACCCCAACCCCCTGGCACGAGGTGGATCTGCGCCAGGTGCTCGGCCCAGGGGGACCGGTGGCGCGCTACCTGGGCGATCGCTACTATTTTCGGCCTGGTCAACTGCAAATGGCCGAGACGGTCATGCAAGCGATGCGCAGCGCCGGGCACGCGCTCATCGAAGCGGGCACCGGTTCCGGCAAGTCGTTTGCCTACCTGGTGCCGGCCATCTGGTCCGGCCAAAAAGTCCTGGTGGCCACGGCCAACAAGCTGCTGCAAGATCAGCTCTGGCTGAAAGACATCCCTGCGCTGCAGCAGGTGGCGCCGCGTCCCTTCAAGGCCGCGCTGCTCAAGGGGCGCAGCAACTACATCTGCAATCGCAAGCTCGACCAGATGGCAAAACGCCCGACCGCCGAACATCAGAATGCCGGGTTCAGCGCCGCGCGCTTCATCGAATGGGCGCAGTCGGATTCGGGCGAAATGGACGCGCTCAACCTGTCGGAGCGCCTGCGGCCGCATCTGACCATCGAAAATCACGAGTGCCTGGGCAATCGCTGCCCGCTGATCCGCCTCTGCTTCTACGAGCGAGCCAAGCGGCGCCTGGATCAGGCCGATGTGGCGGTTGTCAACCATTCGCTGCTGGCGCTCGATCTCAATAGCGAGGCGCCCTTCTTCACTATGCCCGATGTCGTGGTGGTGGACGAAGCGCATGAACTTGCGAGCTACACGGCGACGGCCCTGCAACTGACGCTGACCTATGGCAAGATGCAGGGCATCATCAATTCCAATCACGTCAACTATTACCTGGCCGGCGCACTGCGCGGCCAGTTGCAGAGCGACAACAATACCCTGTTTGCTGATTTGACGGAGAATGCGCCGCGCGAGGCCTTTGGGCGCTGGGAGCTGACGGGCGCCCAGCCAGAAATGGCCCGCATGGCGCTGCATCTGCAAGAGGCCGCCAAGGCCATGCAGGCGATCAAAGCGCCCTACGGCAGTGAGGAGATGAATGCGGAGTTCCGGCGCTTCGTGGAGCACCTGGCGCTGTCGCAGTTCGAGCTGCAGATGATGGCGGCGGAGGTGCCCGCGGGCCGGGTGCGCTTCGTCGAACGCATGAACGCTGGCGACCCGCGCTCGCTTTTCGTCATCCAGCGGCCGCTGGAGGTCAGCGATTTCCTGGCCGAGCACCTTTTCGACAAGGTCAAAACGGTGATCTGCACCTCGGCCACGCTGCGCACGTCGGACGGCTATGAATTCTTCCGCCGCCAGGTGGGTGCGCCGACCGACTGCGTCACGCTCGATGTCCCCAGCCCCTTCGACTATTTCAACAACGTGCTTATCTACACCGCGCCCCATCTGACGCCGCCGGACCGCAACGGCGACGAGGAGACCTATCAACTCGAACTGGCGCGCGAGGTCTACCGGCTGATCACCTACAGCGGCGGGCGCGCGCTGATCCTCTGCACCTCGCTGGCGCGCATGCGCTATCTGTACGACACCGTCAGCCCGCACGTCAAATTTCCGCTGCTCAGGCAGGGAGATGCGCCCCGCGCCGAGCTGATTCGCCAGTTTCAGGCCGCGGGCAATGCGGTGCTCTTCGCCACGCGCTCCTTCTGGCAAGGGATAGACATCCCCGGCGAGGCCCTGAGCCTGGTGGTGATTGACCGCCTGCCCTTCCCTGTGCCTTCCGACCCGGTGGTGGCCGGCCGTGATCGCTTGCTGCGCGCCAGCGGCGGCGAACCGTTCTCCCAACTGATGCTGCCCGAAGCCACCCTGGCCCTCAAGCAGGGCGTCGGCCGCCTGATGCGCTCCGAATCCGATCGCGGCGTCATTGCCCTGCTCGACTCACGCCTCCTGCACAAGTTCTACGGCCGCAGCGTCCTGGCCGCCCTCCCTCCCGGCCGCGTCACCAGCGATCGGCTGGATGTCAAGCGCTTCTTCGATGCTGGATGAGGAATGTCAAATTCAGAAATGGCCTACGCCCGGCGGAAGAATCTCCCGCACGGCCGATTTGACCTTGGGCGTGGGGAAGCGTTTGCTGCGCACGAAGCGCAGGTTGGCGTCGCGCACTTCATAGAAGAGTAGGGGATGCCCGTAGGCGTAGGGGTTCTCCTGCAGCGCCTCTTCGAAGTCCAGCCAGGTGTCGGCAAAGAGCAGGCTGTTGCTGACCATCTGCCAGTGGCCGGCCCGGCGAAAGAGGCAGATCACGTGCGGCGCCATCAACAACCCCTGCTTGCCCCAGGAGAAGGGGTCGGTGATGACCGTCACCACGTAAACCTCAGTGGTCGCGTCGGCAAATGGCTTGATCTGGTTGGCAGCCAGGTAGGCCAGGCCATCGCAATCGTCGCGGAAGGTGCCCCCGCGCGCCCATTGCCACTCGGCGTGCGACAGGCTGGGGAAAATGTCGAACGCGCCGTTGAACGGGTCGGCTCGCCATTCGGTGTGCTGTTCCCACCACTGGGCAAAATCGCGCAGGTCGCCCAGGCCATGCAGGGTGGGCGGCAATCCCGGCCGCGTCAAATTAGCCAGCTTCGACAGCGGCACCTTACCCAGCCGAAACCATCCGCTCAAAACCACAGCGTACAGGGTCAACAACAGTCGTTGCCACGTTGAGTACACGACACCTCCGTAACTACAGAGTACAAAACATCGTCCACTCTAGATTTTAGATTTGTACTTCTGCACTCTGCACTTTGCACTTTGCACTCTGCACTTTGCACTTCTGCCCTCTGCCCTCTGCACTTTGTACTTTGCACTTTGTACTTTGCGTGTTACCCCACCAGGAGACCGCGCGCTTTCATGCGGCGTCTGAAGTCCTCGATCGTGTGCGTCACACCCTCGCGCACTTCGATGCGCGGCTCCCAGCCCAGCACGCGCCGGGCTTTCGAGATGTCTGGCTTGCGCTGCTTGGGATCGTCCACCGGCAAGGCTTTGTAGATGACCCCGGCTCGATTACCGGTCAGCTCATTGACGATGTAAGCGAATTCCAGCATGGTGAACTCGTTGGGGTTGCCGATGTTGACCGGCTGCACTTCGGCGGACATGAGCAGGCGGTAGATGCCGTCCACCTCATCGCTGACAAAGCAGAACGAGCGCGTCTGGCTGCCGTCGCCGTAGACCGTCAACGGTTCCCCGCGCAGGGCTTGCGTCAGGTAATTGGGCACCACGCGGCCATCGTCCAGGCGCATGCGCGGGCCGTAGGTGTTGAAGATGCGCACGATGCGCGTCTCCACGCCGTGATGGAAGTTATAGGCCATGGTCAGCGCCTCAGCAAAGCGCTTGGCCTCATCGTAGACGCCGCGCGGGCCGATCGGATTGACATTGCCCCAGTAGGTCTCTGGCTGCGGATGCACCAACGGGTCGCCGTACACCTCGGAGGTCGAAGCGATCAGGAAGCGCGCGCCCTTGGCCAGCGCCAGGCCGAGCGCATTCAGGGTACCCAGGGAGTTGACCTTCATGATCGGAATGGGAATTTTGGGGAAATCAACGGGACTGGCCGGCGATGCCAGGTGGATGACCGCGTGCAGCGGCCCGGCAAGATAGATGTACTTGGTGACATCATGTTTGATGAACTCGAAATCAGGCCGCCCGTTCAGGTGGGCGATGTTATCGGTGTTGCCGGTGATGAGATTGTCCATCGCGATGACGCTGTGCCCTTCGGCCAACAGCCGGTCGCACAGATGTGACCCGATGAACCCGGCCCCGCCGGTGACAAGAATGCGCATGAATGGTTTCCTTTCTGGTATTCAGGAGATCAGAGATCAGAGATCAGAGATCGGGTGACGATGATTGATTGTTCTGCCGCGAATGGCACGGATGGACAGAAAAAATTCGTGAAAATTCGTGTAATTCGTGGCAAAAAAAATCAAGATTTTGTTTGCGGGGGGGCGCTGAACAGACCGGCGCACAGGCAGAAGAAGAAGGACAGGTCCATCAGGAAGAAGGAATTGTCCACCAGGCCGTGGGCCAACGCGGCGCCCAGCCCGGCCAGCAGGCCCAGGACGGCGGCGCGTTCATTGCCATCTGGCAGCGCCCGATAACAGCGCCAGCCCGCCCGCGCCGCGGCGGTCAGCAGCCAGGCGCCAACCGCCACGCCAGCCAGCCCCAAGCGCGTCCAGAAGTCGAGCAGGATGTTGTGCGGGTGACTCAGGTTGAGTTCCTCCCAGGCGTTGGGCAGCACGTAACGCGTGCGATAAGCGTACAGGAAATTATCCGGGCCAACCCCCAGCCAGGGAAAATCGAGCGCCATCTGCCAGGCGCCGCGCCACAGCTTCAGGCGCAAGAAACTGGTGCCGGTCTGAAAATCGAACAAGCCGGCGAAACGCGCCGCGCCGGTCGCCAGAACGGTGACGAGGCCCACCGCGCCGGCGCCCAATCCGGCGCTCACCACGCGCAAGGTGCGACCGCGGCGCAGCAGGCCAATCACGAGCAGGCCGGCGGGCAGGCCAAGCATAAGCGCGCCACGCGAAAACGTCAAAATCAGGCAGGGCAACACGAGAGCCGCCAGTCCTTCGTAAACCCAGCGCCGGCGCCCCGCGCCAAAGACCGCGACCGCTAACAGCATGGGCAGCACTCGTTCCAGGTAGAGGGCTAGGTTGTTGGGCGAGCCGTAGAAGGCGCGCACCCGGCTCACCCCCTCCGCGCGGATGATGTCCGCACCCAGGATGGCTTGCCCCAGACCCACCAGCGCCACCGCGGCCGCACCCAGCGCCAACCCATCCAGCACGAGCCAAAACGGCGATCCCAGTCCACGCCGGTGGACTTCGCCCTCGTTGCTGCGACTTGCAGTCGCCTGGCCATCCCCCGTCAACAGCCTGCTGACCAGGAAATAGAAGATCGCCGCATCCAGAAATACCGTGCGAAACTCGCGGCTGGCGACGCCGAAATTCGCAGCCTGCAAGGTGCTGAGCAGCGCCACAGCGAGGAACGCCAGCAGGGGAAGGTCGAGGGGGGAGGGAGGAGAGCAGAGACCGGAGACCAGAGACCGGAGACCGGAGACCGGAGACCGGAGATTGGAGACTGGGGAGCGGCGAATTCCCGCCTTCCACGTGCCCGATCTCCGATCTCCGATCCCGAATCTCTCTCCTGCCACCAGGAGGATGAGGCGAGAAAGGATGAAGAACGCCAGGCCCAGCCAGGTCAATAATTCGGGCGAATGTAGGGGCAGGGTGAACGCGATCAGAAACAACATCAACTGCGCGGCCCATTCCAGGAGGATCGCGGCGGTCGTCGCCAACCCGACCATCACGATTGGGTTCACCGTCAAGGCGCGCAGGCGGTTCCAGGACAGCGCCGCAAGACTCCCCAGCAGGCCCCCAATCAGCAAGAGCCAGTCAAATGGACGCGAGAGGCCCGGCGACGGCAGTTCGTCATAGATGGTCAGCGCCAGCAGCGGCCATTGGCCCCAGCCACCCACCGGATGCACCGTCGCCTGGTGCTCGCCGGGCGCCAGGCGGTCGGCCACGGTCACGGTGGCGCGGGCGGCCAGGGGATCGTAGAGTACCAGGATCGCATCGCCGTTTTCCTGGCGGGGCAGCGCGTTGGCGGGCTGGCCGTCCACGCTGATGATCAGGTAGGCCCAGTAGTTGCCCCGTTGCACCTCCAGGTCAAGGCGACGACCGGTGAAGCGGAAGGTCAAGGCGTCGTCAGGGGAGCGCGCCGGATCGGCCGCCAGGGACGTCACGCGCCAGGCGCCGCTGTAGTGCAGCGCAGGGGCCGTTGGCTGATGGCGACCGGGCGCCAAAACGTCGCTGCGCGCGGTCGCGGCCTGGGCCAGGGCAGCCGTCAGCGGGCGCTCGGAACCATCAGGCCGGTGCAGGGCAAAACCCCAGCGCACATCGTCGGCCTGCGCCGGTTGCTCGCCGGCCCACAGCCAGCCGTGCAGCCAGGGCCACGACCGCGCCAGATCGAGCGCCTGCGCGGCGTAAGCGCCCTGCTGCTCCTCAGTCACCGCGGGCCAGGGCGCGGGCGGCCCATTCCAGCCAGCCGGCGGCGCGTACCAACCGGCGGCCGTCGCCCACATCGGCATGGCGGTCAGGCCGCGGCGCGCCAACACGTCGTGCAGCAGTTCCGCGCGGCGGTAGTTGAGCCTGTCGGCCGACGGGCGAGCGTCCGGCGCCTGATCGAAACCATACGGTGCAATCGCCACCGCATCGAACCAGCCGCCAGCCCCGGCCGCCAGCAGTTGCTCCAGGAAGGCGATGTCGCTCAGATTGGCGCCGCCGGTTTCCAGGGTCGGCGCCAGGCTGGCTGTCAGCACCACGGCATTCGGGTCGGCGGCCTTGATCTGCACGTAACCCTCACGCAGCAGGCCGGCGTAAGCGGCGGGGTCAACGAAACGTGCGCCCCAGTGCGGCGCGATGTTCGGCTCGTCCCACACCTGGTAAAAATTGATTTTGCCTGCGTAGCGCGCGGCCACGTGCGCCGCAAAGCGACCGAAGTCGGCGCGTTC
The DNA here is from genome assembly GCA_016719785.1 of Candidatus Amarolinea dominans. Taxonomy (NCBI): domain Bacteria; kingdom Bacillati; phylum Chloroflexota; class Caldilineae; order Caldilineales; family Candidatus Amarolineaceae; genus Candidatus Amarolinea; species Candidatus Amarolinea dominans. Next base: position 308,249 of record JADJYJ010000003.1, on the reverse strand, counting down.
CTGCGGCGGCGCCAGGGGATTGGCGCTGTCCACCGCGGCCCGCGCCCAGGCCGGTGAGCCGTCGAGCACCGCGAGGAGTTCGAGGTCATTGGCGTTGGCCGCGGCCACGATGCGATCGTAGGCATCCCAGGTGAACTGACCGGCCGCCGGCTCGATCCGATTCCAGTCGAAGCGTTGGCGCACGGTGGTAAGGCCAAGCTGAGCCAGGCGGCCCAGGGTGCTGTCGAGGGCAGCATCGTCGTGCGTGGTCAGATCCACATTGATGCCGAGGTGCAGGCGCTCCGGCGCCCAGGGCAGCGGCGGCGGCATTGGGCGCGGTTGGCTGAACAGCCAGAGCGCGGCCAGAACCGCGGTGATGCTGACCGCCAACACCACGGCGCGCCAGGGCACGCGAACTCCGGAAATAGTCACCGCTCACCCCGCACCGGCCCCGCCGTGTTGAAAAAACGCATGATCCCCCCGTCACCTGCCTGCGTGACCGGTATTATAGCATTGGAATTCTGAATTCAGCATTCCGCCCGCTCTCTCACTTGGCACTGACGCGCATCTCGGCTATAATCTCGCGGCTATGAGTGAATCAGCACACCTGCCCACCCACGGAAACACGAAAGAAGCCATTCTGGCCCGCATGGCGTCGTTGCGCGACCATGATGTGAACTGGCGCGCGGGACGGGCCTGGAGCCTGGTCTTCAGCGCGGGCGACGAGGTCAGCGAACTGCTGCAGGCGGCGTACACCATGTTCTTCGCCGAAAATGGCCTCAACCCCACCGCGTTCCCCAGTCTGCGCCGCTTCGAAACCGACGTCGTCGCGATGACCGGCCATCTGCTGGGCGCGGCGAACGCCGGTGATGACATCGTCGGCAATATGACCTCCGGCGGCACCGAGAGCCTGCTGCTGGCGGTCAAAACGGCCCGTGATTGGGCGCGCAGCCGCCGGCCCGCCATTCGCACGCCAGAGATGGTGCTGCCGATCACCGCGCATCCGGCCCTGGCCAAAGCCGCCCACTATTTTGGCGTGACCGCCGTCTATGTCCCGGTGCGCGCCGACTTCCGCGCAGACGTGGCCGCGATGACCGCTGCGATCACGCCCAACACCATCCTGCTGGTCGGTTCGGCCCCGTCGTATCCCCAGGGCGTGGTTGACCCCATTCGTGAGCTGGGCCAGGTCGCGCTGGCGCGGGGGCTGCTGCTGCACGTGGATGCCTGCGTGGGCGGCATGATGCTGCCGTTCGCCCGCCGCCTGGGCTATGCCGTCCCGCCCTTCGATCTCAGCGTGCCCGGCGTCACCTCCCTTTCGGTTGACCTGCACAAGTATGGCTACGCGGCCAAAGGCGCCTCGGTCATTCTCTATCGCGGCGCTGACCTGCGCCGCTTTCAGTTCTTCGTGCAAACCGCCTGGCCCGGCGGCATCTACCCGTCACCCACCATGACCGGCACGCGACCGGGCGGCGCCATCGCCGCAGCCTGGGCGGTGATGAATTACCTCGGCGAATCCGGTTATGTCAATCTTGCCGCACAGGTGATGGCCGCCGCGCGCAAACTCAAGCAGGGCATCAACGCCACGCCTGGTCTGCATGTGCTGGGCAGCCCCGATATGAGCGTCCTGGCGATCGGCTCCACGCGCCTGGACATCTACGACGTTGGCGATGAGTTGACCCTGGCCGGTTGGCACCTGGACCGCCAGCAGTCGCCGCCCAGCCTGCACATGACCGTGAACATGGCGCACGTGGCGGTCACCGATTCATTCTTAGCCGATCTGGCCCACGCGGTGCAGCAGGTCAGCCAGCCGGACGCCCGACGCCGCCTGGCCGCCGGCGGACTGCGCGTGGCGCAAAAGGTCGTTCATGCCTTACCGCCGCGCCTGGTCACGCGCCTGACCAGCGTGGCCTCACGCACATTGGGACAGGGCAGCGGCCTGTCCGGTCGCACCGCGCCGATGTATGGCCTGATTGGCTCCCTGCCCAGCCAGGACAACGTGGATGACCTGGTGCTCGACCTGCTCGATCAACTGACCAGGCCCACCCTGGAATCCTAAACAACCTGAAAGAGTCCGGTGCCTGATTTCATCTTTTTCGCTCATTTTCTGCGCCGGCGAGCCTGGCTGCTGCTGGCTGCGCCGATCCTGTACGGCCTGGTCGCCTTTGGCTGGAGCCAGCGCCTCGCCCCTGTCTATCAAGCCCAAGCCATGCTGCAGGTCAGCCCAGCCAGCCTGAGCAGCGGGGACATCGGCGCCATTGCGGCCAGCGAACGCCTGGCTTCCACCTACGCGCAGATTATCGTGCAGCCGGCCACCCTGGAGGCCACGATTGCCCGCCTGAGCCAGGACGGCGCCGCGCCCACCTGGCCTTTGGCTGTGACCGCCGAACCGATTCGCGAGACACAGTTGATCCGTCTGCGCGTCGAAGGCCCGTCACCGGCCGCGGCCGCGCAGGTGGCTGATGCTGTGGCGCAGACGTTCATCGAAACCAACCGCATGCGCCAAGTGGCCCGCTTTGCCGCGTCCAAGACCAATCTGGAGCAGCAGATGGCGGCGCTGGAGACGCAAATCAAGCAGGAGGCGGCGGGCAGCGCCAGCTCGGAGGTGCTTTCACGCCTGCGCCAGTCGCTGAGTGCGCTGACTGCCAGCTATGAGACGGTGCGCCTGGCCGAGGCGCAGGCCAGCGATAACGTGACGGTGGTGCAACCGGCGCGTGCCTCGGCCCGACCGCTGCGCCCGCGCCCGCTGTTCAATGCCCTGGCGGCCGCGATCGTGGGCCTGACGATGGCCCTGGCCGCCGCGCTGCTGTTGGAAGCGCTGGATGATCGGCTCAACAGCGCCGAACGAGTCACTGCGGCCATTGCCCTGCCCGTTCTCGCCGCCGTGGGGCGCAGCAGCAGCCTGGACCAGAGCGGACTGGTGGTCAGCCAGGCCCCTCATTCGGCGGCGGCCGAGGCCTACCGCATGTTGCGCGCCAATTTGCGTTTCACCAGCCTGGACCGGCCCCTGCGCACGCTCAGCGTGGTCAGCGCGGAGCCGGGTGAGGGCAAAACCACCACGGCCGCCAACCTGGCCGTGGCCCTGGCGCACGCGGGCCAGCGCGTCATCCTGGTGGATGCCGATCTGCGCCGCCCGCGCCTGCACACCGTGTTTGGCGTCAGCAACAACCTGGGCCTGACCACCGCCTTGCTGCCCGACGGCGGCCCGCTGACAGCCCATCTGCAGCCGACGGCCGTGCCTGGCCTGCACCTGCTGACCAGCGGACCGCAGCCGCCCAATCCGGCTGAACTGATCGGCTCCGAGCGCATGGTTGCGCTGCTGTCTGACCTGCGCCAGGCGGCCGATGTGATCGTACTCGATACGCCGCCCGTGCTGGCGGTGGCAGATGCCGCGCTGCTGGCGCACGCCAGCGACGCCACCCTGCTGGTCGTGGATGCCCAGGGCACCCGGCGCCGGTCCGCACAGCGCGCCATGGCTCTGCTCACGACGGCCGGCGCGCACGTGGTGGGCGCGGTACTCAATCGGCTGCCGCTGCCCGCTGGAACCTATGGGCAGTATTACGGCCCGACCGCCCCTTGAACGCCATGCTGCACCAGGTCAAGCAATCCTCCTCCATCATGCACCCTCCGCTCGTCTACGCGCTGCTGGCGTTGGCGAGCCTGCCGGTGGCTCTGCTGCTGACGTGGCTTGGCCCCATGTGGGTGTTGGCCGCCGCGCTGGCCGGCCTGGGGCTGATCGTCGCCCTGTTGACGTGGCCGGCGTCCGGGTTGTGGGTCATCATCCTGGCCGCGGGCGCCAACCGCTACGAGCTGACGATTGGCGGCTTCAGCCTTTACGCCGAATACCTGGCGCTGGCCCTGGTCGGCACGCTGCTGGCCGTGGATGTGGTCGCAGGGCGCCGGCGTTGGCGCTGGCCGTTGACCGGCTGGCCCTTGCTCGCCTGGCTGGTCATCGGGCTGGCCGCGTCGCTCATGCACGCGCCCAACGTGACCAACAGTCTGGCGCTTTGGACCAAACTGGTGCTGGTCGTGACGATCTACCTCGTCACCGCTAACCTGGCGTCGGCGGAACCGGCGCCGGGCGCGCCCGGCCGCTGGCGCAACCTGGACGCCAACCAGGCAGCGTGGGTGCAGATGCTCATCGGCGCGGGGGTGGCGGCTTTCGGCCTGCTGAGCGCGGTCGCCTGGCCGCTCCTGCACCTCAACCTGGGCGTCGTCTTCAAGACCGATGGCGGCTTCGTGCCCACCGGCAGCCAGTGGGAGCCAAACATCTACGGTTCCTACTGCCTGGCCGTGGCGCTGCTGGCCCTGCCGATCAGCCTGCTTACGGAGCGACTGCCGTGGCGCTGGCGCCTGGCGGCCTGGGCGGCGCTGACGTTGGGCCTGGGCGGCCTGGTCGCCAGCCTGACGCGCACGGCCTGGCTGGGATTTGCCCTGGCTGGCAGCCTGGCGCTGATCGCCTGGGCCTGGCGGCATCCGCGCACGGCGCTGGTCGCGGGCGCGGGTCTGGGCCTCGTCGGTCTCTGCCTGGTCGCCCTCTTCGGCTGGTCCGACCTGCGTTTTCTCGTGCCACAGGTGGATTTGAGCAGCGGCGGCGCGCTGGCCCAGCGTCTGGCGACCTTCGGCAACCTGGCAGACGATGGCAACGTGTGGGTGCGCGGCGAAATCCTGCGCCACGCGCTCAGCGTGTGGCCGCAGCATCCCTGGATCGGTTGGGGCATCGGCGCGTACAGCCAGGTTTACTACTATCCCAACGCCAACACCACCTCCTGGATTCCCAACCTGTTCATCCATCAACTGTACAACACCGGCATCCTCGGTCTCGGCGCTTTTGTGCTGGCATTGGCGCTGGCCGGCTGGCGCGGTTTCCAGGCCTGGCGTCGCAGTCAGGGCCTGTCGCGTGCCGTGCTAGGAGGACTGCTGCTAGCGCTGGTGGGCCTGCTGGTGGCGTTTCAGGCCACGGAGGCCAGTTGGCTCGCCTACTTCTGGATCTACCTGGGTCTGCTGGAGTCGGCGGCCGCCCCGATCCTGGAGCGCGCCGCATGAAACTACCGGGTTCAGGGCCAGCGTGGATGCGACGCGACGCGGCGTTTCTCTTCATCCTCCTCCTGGCTGCGTTCGTGCGCAGCATTGGGTTGAATCGGGGCTTGTGGCTGGACGAGATCGCCAACGTCGGCATGCTGACAAGGCCGGCTATTGCGGCGCTTTTCAATGTCGAGATTACGACCGCACGCTCGCCGCTCTTTTTTGCGCTCTATCGGCCCTGGCTGGCGCTGGCGGGCGACAGCGCGGTCGCCGCGCGCTGGCCGGCGCTGCTGTGCGGGGTGCTGAGCGTGGCGTTGATCTGGCGCGTGGCGCGGGCGTGGGCGGGGCCGCGCGCGGGTTACGCGGCGGCGCTGCTGCTGGCGTTGAACCCGCTGCACATCTGGTACAGCCAGGAAGCATCGTTTTATACTTTTGTGGGCGCGTTGGCGCTGTTGGTGGTGTGCCTCTCCTCACCCCCGGCCCCTCTCCTCTCCGCACGGCGGAGAGGAGAGGGGGGAGACCGCACCTCACCCCCGGCCCCTCTCCTCTCCGCACAGCGGAGAGGAGAGGGGGGAGACCGCACCTCACCCCCGGCCCCTCTCCTCTCCGTACGGCGACGCCTCTCCTCACCCCCGGCCCCTCTCCTCTCCGCACAGCGACGCCTCTCCTCACCCCCGGCCCCTCTCCTCTCCGCACGGCGGAGAGGAGAGGGGGGAGACCGCACCTCACCCCCGGCCCCTCTCCTCTCCGTACGGCGGAGAGGAGAGGGGGGAGAGGTATGGGATGGGGAACCTGGTGGGCGCTGGCGGCTGTTGGGGCTTGGCCTGGCGCTGCTGCTGGCCGCGTCGCTGTGGACGGTCTTTCTCGTGGCGGCGCTGGGGTTGTGGGTGCTGATCTGGCAGCGCGAGCGCGGTCGCTTTTTTCTGACGGCGTTGGCGTTGGCGCTGCTGCTGAGCGCGCCCGCGCTGGCCGTTTATCTGGCTGGCGCGGCCGCAGGTTGGTCAACTCCCGTCACGCGGCCGGGGCTGCCGTTGGCGCAGGTGGCCTACTCGCTGCTGACCCTGAACTGGGGCTTTGCGGTTGGCCCGCCGCCGGAGGCGCTGCGCCAGGCGCTCGCCAACGGCGCGGGGCTGCGCGACCTGCTGCTGCAACACCTGGGCTGGCTCTTCCTCGCCGCGTCACCCTGGATCATCCTTCCCCTACTCGCCTATCGCGCCCGGCTGCCTCGATTCTCGATCTCCCCTCTCCGCTCTCCAATCTCCCCTCTCCAATCTCCGGTCTCCAATCTCTGCTCTCCGTCCTCCGATCTCCAATCTCCGTCCTCCGATCTCCAATCTCCGTCCTCCGATCTCCAATCTCCGTCCTCCGCTCTCCGCTCTCCGTCCTCCGGTCTCCAATCTCCGTCCTCCGGTCTCCAATCTCCGTCCTCCGGTCTCCAATCTCCGTCCTCCGGTCTCCAATCTCCGGCCTCCAATCTCCGCTCTCCCTCCTCCGATCTCCAATCTCCGGTCTCCCCTCTCCGCTCTCCACTCTCCACTCCCCCCTTCTCCCCCTCTCCCCCTCTCCCCCTCTCCCCCTCTCCCCTCTCCCCTTCTCCCCTTCTCCGCTCTCCGCTCTCCTCCTCCTCTGGCTCACCATCCCCCTGCTCGGCGCCAATCTGCTGACTTGGTGGGCGCAGACGAACTTCAATGTGCGCTATGTGCTGTTTGCTCTGCCGGCCTTGCTCTTGTGGCTGGCGGTGCAGGATCGGCGACTGGTGGGGATGGCTGTGGCGCTGTCGGCGGTTTTTTGGCTCAGGGGCGTGAGCGATCCGGCTTTTGCGCAGGAGGATTTGCAGCAGCCGGCGCAGTTCCTGCAGAGCGCGGTGCAGCCTGCGGACGTGCTCCTGCTGCGTGCGCCGGAAGTTTATTTGCTGGCGCCGTTGGCGTTCTACGGCACACCACCTGGCGCGATCGCGTGGTACAATGGCGACACGGCGCAGCGCCAGACGCCCGCGGTGTTTGTCGCTCAACAGGCCGCCGGGCATTGCCGCATTTGGCTCTGGTCCGCTCGGGCCTGGCTGGTGGATCGCGACGATGCGCTGACCGCCGGCCTGGCCGCATTCTCGACGCCGGTCATGACCTGGCGCTGGCCGGGCAGCGAACTGACGCTCTTTCAGCGTGCGCCATGTCTGTAGCGAAGAGGACTTCCGCGGTCTTGAAAATTCCGGCGGCCGCCGGTCGCCGCGTCGTTTTCATCAACGCCACCGGCTACTGGGCGGGCGCGGAGGCGATGCTGCTCGACCTGGCGACGCATCTGGACCCGGCGGCTTGGCGACCGCTGGTGCTGCTGCCCTTTGCCGGGCCGTTCAGCCAGGCCCTGACGCAGGCCGGCGTGCCCTGGCGCGTGTGGCCGTTGGCCGCGCCGCGCACCAGGCAAGATTTACGCTCCCGCGGGCGTTGGCGGGCCTGGCGCTGCGGCTGCCACCGTCGGTGATGCGCCTGGCCGCGTGGCTGCGAAAGGAGCAGGCGGCGCTGGTGCATACCAACAGCAGCGCCGCGCTGGACGGTGCTCTGGCCGCACGGCTGGCCGGCCTGCCGCACGTCTGGCACGTGCGCGAACGCCTGCCGGTGGGCAACCGTCTGCGTGACCTGCTTTGCCGGGCCATGCTCAGCCTGTCTGTCGCGGTCATCGTCAACAGCCGGGCTGTGGCCAGCCAGTGGGGTCGCCGGCGGACCGACCCTCGCCTGCATGTGGCGGCGGATGGGCTGGATCTGGCGGCATTTACCCCGCGACGACCTGCGGCTGCGGTGCGCGCCGAGTTGGGGCTGGGCGCCGCGCCGGTGGTCGGCATGGTCGGCCGCATCGCCCCGATCAAGGGGCAGGCGGTTTTCCTGGACGCGGCCGCCCGCCTGAGCAGCCAATGGCCCACCGCGCGCTTCGTGCTGGTGGGCGGCGCACTGCCGGTGTATGAACCGCTGCGCCAGGCCCTGCTGGCACAGGCCAACAGCGGGCCGCTGGCCGGCCGCGTGATTTTCACCGGTGAGGTGCCGCGGGCGCAGGTGCCGGAGATCATGCAGACCTTTGATGTGCTGGCCGTGCCGACCACCACGATGGAAGGCTTTGGCCTGACCGTGCTGGAAGGCATGGCGCTGGGACTGCCGGTGGTGGCGACGCGGGGCGGGCCGGAGGACTTGATCATGGAAGACGAGACCGGCTACCTGGTGGCGCCAGGCGACGCGGCGATGTTGGCCGCGGCGCTGGCCCGCCTGTTGGGCGATCCGGCGCAGGCCCGGCGTCTGGGCGCTGCCGGGCGGACGCGCGTCGCCGGCCAATTCACGCTGGCGCAGCACGTGCAGCGCATAGAGGCGGTCTACGCCGCGCTGACTGAACTAAATCCGTAAGAGCTGGGAAGAACGTATGAGAATTGCACTGATGGGCGGCCGCGGTATTCCCGCGAACTACGGCGGCTTCGAGACGATGATGGAAGAGTTGAGCGCCCACCTGGCCGGCCGCGGGCATGAGGTGACGGTCTACTGCCGCGTGCCGCATATCCAGGTCGCGGGCAACCGCTACCGCGGGGTGCGCCTGGTCAAGCTGCCCACCCTGCGCCACAAGCACCTGGATACCATCGTTCACACCACGCTGAGCGCGCTGCATGCGCTGGGCCAGGGTTATGACCTGGTGCTGATGGTCATCGCGGGCAACAGCATCGTGAGCTGGATTCCGCGCCTGGCCGGGCAGAAGGTCATCCTGCATGTGGACGGCCTGGATTGGCGGCGGGCCAAGTGGGGCGCGTGGGCGGCGCGCTACATTCAGATGGCCGAACACCTGGCGCTGCGCCTGCCCAACGCCTTCATCACCGATTCGCAGGTGGTTGCGGCCTACTATCAGAACCGCTTTCAGCGCGCGCCGGCCGCGGTCATTGCCTACGGCGCGGACATCGGCCGCCTGCCGCCCGGCGAAACCCTGAGCCGCTTCGGGCTGGAGCCGCAGCGTTATGTCCTCTTCGTGGGACGACTGGTGCCCGAAAACTGCGTCCATCACCTGATCGAGGCCTGCCAGGGGCTGGACAGCGGCTACCGCTGCGTGGTGGTGGGCGATGCGCCGTACCAGGCCGACTACATTGCCCATCTGCACCGCCTGGCCGGGCCGAGCACGTTGTTCACCGGCTATGTCTTCGGCCAGGGCTACCGGGAGCTGTGCAGCAATGCCTATCTGTTCGTCGAGCCATCGGAGGTGGGCGGCACCCACCCGGCTCTGCTGGAAGCGATGGCCCTGGGCAACTGCGTCGTTGCCAACGACATCCCCGAAAATCGGGAGGCCATCGGTGATGCGGGGCTGGTCTACGATGGCCGTCAAGGCAGCGCGGGGCTGAAACCGGTGCTGGATCATTTGCTGGCCTCGCCGCAAACCGTGGAGACGTACCGCCGCCGCGCTCTGGCGCACGCGGACGCGCACTACCGCTGGGAACAGATCACCGATCGCTACGAAGAGCTGTTCACGCGCATCCTGCACGGGGCCTAAGGCGGCACATCAGCATGTCACACCCATCGGCCAACAGGTTCATTGAACTTCACAGCTTCCGCCGCGTGCGCACGATGCCAGGCGTGGCGACTCAGCTCATCCTCTGCCTTCTGTGCATCCTGCTCGCTGCGTGCGAGGTTCCCACGCCCCAACTCCAGGACCCCACGCCGGCGCTTCTCACGCCCATCACGGCCCCGCCGACGCGAGGGGATCCCAACCTGGACAGCGGTTGGCAGCCGCTCTTCGCCGGCGCAGAGATTCGCCGCAATCTGGGCCAAGCGGCGCGGTTGGCCTTGCGCCTCGATCCGACCGTGGTGCGTTTCGATATCGCGTTCAGCGCCAATCCCGATCAGATGCAAACGGTGGGGGCCTGGCTGAACGAACGGGACGCGCTGGCGGCCATCAACTGCGGCTTCTACCTGACCACCGACCAGAATGAAAATCGCCACATCGGTCTGCTGGCCGGACCGGAAGGGGTGCTGGCGCCGCTGCGGGCCGGTTGGGGCGGCGTGCTGCTGGTGCGCGGCAACAAGGCCAGCCTGGCCGCGGCGCCGGGCAGCGTCAGCGATGCTTTGCGCCTGGGCTTGCAGGGCTGGCCCATGTTGGTGCGCGGCGGTCAGCCGGTGTCCGGCCTGAACGACAGCGACCCTGCGGCCCGCACCGCGGCGGGGGTGGACAGCCAGGGCCGCGTCATCTTCATCGCCGATGTCACCTCCGCCACCCTGGCCGGGTTTGCGGCCTTCCTGGCCGCGTCCGACCTGGGCCTGGTGCAGGCCGTCAACCTGGACGGCGGGTCATCCACCGGCCTGCGCTACCGCGCCGCGGTCAACGCCCCATCGTCCGGCTACGACAGCTTCTTCGTCCCCTGCGCGGTGGTGGTCAGGTGATGTAGAGGAACCGATTGACGACTAAACCTCACCTAGCGAGCCCATCGCACAGAGGCGACGCCGTCGCGAAGGGGGCCACTCAGATGTTGCCGCACCGGCGCGAGCGGATCTTGCTTGGTGCTGACCCGCAGTTCGCCCTTGCCCGTGTGGCACCGTGCGGTGCTGTCGGACTCGCAGAGCAGGCGCCGAACCTGTCCCCATTGCTGGAACCGCTGCACTGACCGTTGGTGTAGTGAAAGCAAGCGCCGGCGTGGGGGCAGTTAGGGTTGCCAGCGATCTGGTTGCGGTGATGCTGCTGGCCGTAGAGGTCGAAGAGCGGTCAACTCCACGCCATGGCAAGAATTGCCAACCGATTACACCTATGAGAGCGACCAGCGCCAGTGTCAACCCAAACCAGGCCCATGTACGACTGCGCGCTGGCTGCCGGGTGGAATCTGCAGGTTGCGCCGGTTGCGCCTGGGCGTTCGCAGGTTGAATGTGCGGAACTACTGGGGGTGCGATCGCTGTCTGGGTCTGTGGAACGCGTTCAGGCAATGCTTGGGCGGCAAATGGATCAGAGGCCGCGGCGCTCACCACCGGCCCTCCGGCCCCCCGGCGGGCCCCATTCAGATCGTTGCTGATGAAGATTGACTTGCGGGCCTCCGCCAGCGCAGCGTCAACCGGGTATCCGTCTGCCAGGGCCTGATAGAATGAATGCGTCAGAACGATGGCGGTCTTATCTGTTACTTCGAACTGCATAGCAATGACAGCGGGGATGCCTTGTTGTAGTAGACTTTGACAAACGCCGCCAAACGGATCGCTGCGAGAGGCTCGTCCCCCTTCACAGGCATTCAACACGGCGAGACGCAGTGACTTGTGGTCGTGTAAAAGGGTGCCGAGGCGAAAGGCATTGATTGCCTGGCTGTGACCTGTTTCGTCTTCCATGAAAAGAATGCCGCTGCCGGCAGCCGGATCAAAACCGCCGCCAGGGGGGGGGGAGGTTGGGGGGGTGCGCTGACCCAGAGAGAGGGGAAATTGGGGGATGCTGGGGTGCGCTGCTGCATAGTGGTGAGTGTACAAGTCTCGAGACGGTCCATCACCAGTAGGCCCTTTTGTTCCAGGTCAGAGACAGCTTCTTTGAGTTTTGCCCATTCTTGTTCTGTGTCAAGTGGATTGAGGTCGGAAGGGCTGGCGATCATGACTAACGCGGAGAGCGGAGGATGCACTGTCAAAGGCGTGATTGCCTCTGGCAGATCGAGGTAGCGGACGATGGGTGTATCAATAGAAAGTGCAAGGAAACGGTTTGTCAGGCTGTCGAAGAGATACTCCCAGGGAATGTCAATGAGAGATGGTGAGGCGCAGTCGGACCCGTCCGCGGCGGGCGAAAACTGCTCGGGAGGGCCGATTGCCAAAACCCGACGAGGGCCGGCAGCGTGGTCGCCGGGCGCAGCGGTGGGGCGCCCCAACCGACCGGGCCCCCCCCCCCGCCCCCCCCTGGGGTGGGCCGCCGCCTTTGTTCTCTTTTTTTCCCTCTTACAACAAAAACGAAAGCGACTGTGAAAAGTTTTTTTTTTTTTTTTTTTTTTTCTTGTTGTTTGGGTTCCACCTTTTTTTTTCTCCCCCCCCCAACCGGGGGGGGGGGGCGCCCCGTTCTAACAGCCCACAACCCCGAAACAGGTTACCTGTTCCAGGCGGCGGAGCCGAATCTGGTTAGAAACATCTGTGTCGGCAACATGCACAACATGATTGATTTGGTCTTTCTGTGCATACCAAAAGTATACGTCAGCATGCACGAACCGACATCCCGACGCAAGGTGCGATTCCTCTGCGCTAAAAAATGTGGTTACGTTTGGGATTTCTTTTCAATAATTCTTCATCTTGACTTATACTTTTATCTGGTGTAAAGTGTAGGTATACTTATATTTTTCTTCTGGCCGCGCAAAGCAACAATCTGCTCAACATCGCCGAGCTTTCGAACACCTGCGATCTGTCACGCCCTACCGTCGAACGCTATCTGTTTCTCCTGGAACAGACCTATGTCATCAAGATCGTGCGGCCCCACAGTCGCAATCTCCGCGCCGAACTCACCAAGACTCCGAAGGTCTTCCTCTGCGACACCGGTTTGATGCAGATGCTTTGGCTGAAGCGGCTGCAGCAAGAGGTGCTTGGCCCGGTTTTCGAAACGAGCGTGTTTAGCGTACCGGGTTGTGGGGCTGTACGGTAAGCCGGCGGGCGAGCGCATGATTTACCCCTGGCAGTTGGGCAGCCCCGACGCCGCTCAGTAGTCCCCAACCTATACCTGTTCGCACTTGCCCTCGTTCGCTGCCTGCGGTACAATCTGCCCCGCGTCGAAGACGATTCTGTTTGCGATGGCTGTCTCCCGCCAACATGTGTCCAGAAAGGCTCGAAAGAATTGATGACAATCCTCAAGATTGGCGACCCCGCTCCCGATTTTGCACTGCCCGGCGACAACGGCGAGACCGTGCGCCTGGCTGACCTGGCCGGCAGGCGCGTGGTGCTCTACTTCTACCCCAAGGATGATACCCCAGGCTGCACCGCGCAGGCGTGCGGCTTTCGTGATGCCTATCTGCAGATCGAGGAGCGGAACGCCATCGTCCTGGGCATCAGCCCGGACGGCGTCAAGTCGCACACCCGGTTCAAGACCAAGTTCGATCTCCCCTTCCGCCTGCTGGCCGATGAAGACCACGCGGTGACAGAGGCCTATGGCGCCTGGGGCGAGAAATCCATGTACGGCAAGAAGGTCATGGGCGTTGTGCGCAGTCACGTCGTGATTGACGAGAACGGCAGGCTGGCCGATATCCAGATCAAGGTCAGCCCGAGCGAAAGTGTGGAAAGGGCGTTACAGGCTCTGAAGTAGGGAGAGGTTCGATGAAGCAACGGTGGTTGGTGTTGTGTCTGATCGTGGTGTTGGCGCTGCCTGCGATGACGCTGGCCGCGCCGCCTGATGTGTCCCCGGCGGGTGCGCTGACGCTCCCGCCCGACCCCCCGGCGCGCTTTCGCAGCCAGGTTGTGGTGCAGTCGGTGGCCGATTTTGCCGACCTGGCGCGGCGACTGCCGCTGTACGATGAAGCCTTCGAGGCCGGGCAGACCGAGTTGAACCTGACGCAGGCTGAGATTGATGGCCTGCGCCAACTGGGCTACACGGTGGTCGTGCTGGGCGAGGCGCCGGCGCAGCCAGACGTGTGGCCGAGCTGCTATTCCAAGCTGGCCGATCTCAACAGTTGGCTGGCCGGCTATGTGGCGGCCAACCCCAACCTGCTCGAAACGCAGACCTACGGCAGCAGTTGGTGTGCGAACCAGGGCGGCTGCACCAACCCCGGCGGCCAGACCATCCCCGGCTACGACCTGCAGGTGACGCGCATCACCAATGAGCTGGGCGCGCCGACCAAAGCGGGTCGCTTTTTCGTAGATGGCGGCCTGCACGCCCGCGAGATTCCTGGTCCGGAACTGATGAAGAGTTTCATCCAGACCCTGGTTAGTAACTACGGCGTTGACCCGGACATCACCTGGCTGTTGGACAACCGTGAGGTCTACGTGGTGCTGGAGAGCAACCCGGACGGCCGGCGCATGGTCGAGCTGGGCACCGAGCCGCCTTACAACGGCAGCCCCTGGTACTGGCGCAAGAACACCAACAACAGCGCGGGCAGCTGCGGATGGCCGCCCAGCAGCTCCAGCCAGTACGGCGTTGACCTGAATCGCAACCACATCTTCAAATGGGACGTGGCCGGCGGCTCCACTGCACCCTGTGACCAGACCTACCGCGGGGTCGCGCCCGGTTCCGAGCCGGAGATCCAGGCCTACGAAAACCTGGTGCGCAGCCTGATCCCTGATCAGCGCGGGCCGGGCGACACCGATCCCGCGCCGCCCACCACCACCGGCCTCATGATCAACATTCACAATTACACCTCACCCGGTTCGATCCTAGTGCCCTGGGGCTGGACGACCGTGCTGCCGCCCAACAACACCGAGTTGATGGCGATCGGCAACAAGTTCAACACGCTGACCGGCAACACCTACGAAGTCAGCCATTCGCTCTACCCGGTCAGCGGCAACACACGTGACTGGGGCTACGGCGAGTTGGGCGTTCCGGCCTACGTCATCGAGCTGTACGGCAATGATTTCTTCACCTCGTGCAGCCTGCTGCCGGGCGTCATCAACACCATGCTGCCGGTGCTCAAGTACGCGGCGCGCATCGCCGATCGCCCCTACATGCGGGTGTTTGGCCCGGACGCCGCCAACCTGACCGTCTCGCCGGCCAACGTCGTCTCCGGCTTCTCCTTCTACCTGAATGCGCAGATCAACGATACGCAAAATGGCAACCAGACGATTGCCGGCGCCGAAGCCTACCTGGTGGCGCAGGGCGCTGTCCCGGTCGGCGATCCAGGCACCGGCGCGGCGATGACGGCCGTAGATGGCAACTTCAACAGCACGACCGAGAACGTCCGGGCGTTGATGAACACCAACGGCCTGGCCGCCGGCAAGTACCTGGCGCTCGCGCGCGGCCGCGACAGCCTGAACAACTGGGGGCCACTCAGCGCGCAGTGGATCAACGTCTGTTCCTGGGCCAACGCCAATTGCAGCGCCAATGGCGTGGATGTGCTCGACATTCAGCTCGCCGCGCAGGCCGTGCTGGACTACTGGAACGAAGGCTCGTACGCAGGGCTGTACGATGTGGACTCCAACGGCGCCGGCGACGGCGATCTGGATGTGATTGATGTCATGATCATCGCCGGCTACTTCGGCGCCACCGGGCCGTAACGCAAGCCGCCGGCTTGCGCCGTCAACGCACAGAAGCATGATCTGTGGCCGACGGCGTTGTCACGCCGGAGGCGTGACCTACGGGTGCTGTGACGCAAGCCGCCGGCTTGCGCCGTCAACGCATAGAGGCATGACCTGTGGCCGACGGCGTTGTCACGCCGGAGGCGTGACCTACGGGTGCTGTGACGCAAGCCGCCGGCTTGCGCCGTCAACGCACAGAAGCATGATCTGTGGCCGACGGCGTTGTCACGCCGGAGGCGTGACCTACGGGTGCTGTGACGCAAGCCGCCGGCTTGCGCCGTCGGCGCACAGAAGCATGATCTGTGGCCGACGGCGTTGTCACGCCGGAGGCGTGACCTACGGGAAATGGACATGGCACGTGAATAACAGTCAGCCAGACCGAGATCAGATCAGTGACATCCGGCAGGCGCTGCGGCGACCGCTGCCGGGGCTGGCAGGTCAGATGCAGATGATGCCGCAGCCGCGGCCCGGCATGGAGCGCGGCTTCGACCCCGGGCACTGCCCGCGCGAGGGCGGCGTGTTGCTCCTGCTCTATCCCAAAGCGGGCGAACTGACGCTGGTGCTCACCAGGCGCGCCGACACACTGCACCATCATCGCGGGCAGGTCTCCTTTCCCGGCGGCGCGTGGGAGCCAAGCGACGCCGATTTCGTGCAGACCGCGCTGCGCGAGGCGCAGGAAGAGCTGGGCATCCAACCGGAAACCCTGACCATCCTGGGCACGCTGACGCCGCTCTACATCCCGCCCAGCGACTACCGCATCTACCCGGCGGTGGCGTACACGCCGCAGCGGCCCGATTTCCGTCCTGACCCGTGCGAAGTGGCGCTTGTGCTCGAAATGCCGCTGGCTGAATTGACCAGCGGCCGCAACATCCACACTGAAACGTGGGAACTGCGCGGCTACCCGGTCGAAGTTCCCTTCTTCGAGGTGGACGGCCACAAGGTGTGGGGCGCCACCGCCATGGTCCTGGGCGAATTCCGCGCCTTGATGTGCAGCGCCGCCATCCCCTCCCCCCAGCCTTTGGCCGAGCAAACGCCATGACCCAACCATTTCATTCCCTTTACACCCACGGTTTCGCCCGCGTCGCGGTCTGCCTGCCGTTCGTCAAGGTGGCCGACCCGCAGCACAACCTGGAGCGCACCCTGGAACTGGCGCAGCAGGCGTCGGACGCACACGCCAGCCTGGCGCTGTTCCCTGAACTGAACCTGACCGCCTACACCAACGATGACCAGTTCCAGCAGGACGCGCTGCTGGAAGCCGCGCTGGACGCCGTGCAGCGCCTGGCGACGGCCAGTTTTTCCCTCGCGCCCGTGCTGCTGGTCGGCGCGCCGCTGCGCTTCGAAGACAAGCTCTTCAACTGCGCGGTGGTGATCTACCGCGGGCGCGTGCTGGGGATCGTGCCCAAGAGCTACCTGCCCAACTATCGTGAGTTCTACGAAAAGCGCCAGTTTGCGCCGGCCCGCGCCGCGCTGGCGCGGGAGGTCTCCTTCCTGGGGCAGACCGTGCCGTTTGGCCCGGACCTGATCTTCGAGGCGACCACCCTGCCGGGCCTGCGTCTGCACGTGGAGATTTGCGAAGACCTGTGGGTGCCCATCCCGCCGAGCACCTGGGCGGCCCTGGCCGGCGCCACCATCCTGGCCAACCTGTCAGCCAGCAACATCACCGTGGGCAAGGCCGACTACCGCCGCAGCCTGGTGGCCACGCAGGCGGCCAAGTGCATCGCCGCATACCTCTACTCCGGCGCCGGGCCGGGCGAATCTACCACCGACCTGGCCTGGGACGGCCACGCGCTGATTGCCGAAAATGGCGAGGTGCTGTCCGAGTCTGAACGCTTTGCCGGCCGCCAGCAGGTCATCCTGGCCGACATTGACCTGGAACGGTTGCGGCAGGATCGTATGCGCACGACCAGCTTCACCGACGCGGTGAGCGATGAGCGGGAGCGCCTGCGCCAGTTGCGCCGCATCCCGTTCAATTTCGAGGTTCCGGCCGGCGAGATCGCCTTGCAGCGCCAGGTGGAGCGCTTCCCCTACGTGCCGCGTGACCCCCGCGTGCGTGATGAGCGCTGCTTCGAGGCGTACAACATCCAGGTGCATGGCCTGATGAAGCGGCTGAACGCCACCGGCATCCAGCGGATCGTGATCGGCATCTCCGGCGGGCTGGATTCCACGCAGGCGCTGATCGTCGCCGCGCACGATGGACCGCCTGGGGCTGCCGCGACAAAACATCCTGGCCTACACCATGCCCGGTTTTGCCACCAGCACCCGCACGCGCACCAACGCCTGGGCGCTGATGAACGCGCTGGGCGTCAGCGGCCATGAGATTGACATCCGCCCGTCCTGCCTGCAGATGCTGGCTGACATCGGCCACCCCTTTGCCCACGGCGAGCCGCTCTACGACGTCACCTTCGAGAATGTGCAGGCCGGCGAACGCACCTCGCATCTGTTTCGCCTGGCGAACTTCAACAACGCCCGCGTGCTCGGCACCGGCGACCTGAGCGAACTGGCGCTGGGCTGGGCCACCTACGGCGTCGGCGATCACATGTCGCACTACAACGTCAACGCCTCCGTGCCCAAGACCCTCATCCAGTACCTGATTCGGTGGGTCGTCAGCAGTCAGCAGTTCGACCCGGCCACGCACGAGACGCTGCTCTCCATCCTCGATACCGAAATTTCGCCGGAGTTGGTGCCTGCCAGCGGCGGATCTTCCGATAAACCGGCGCAGAGCACGCAGGCCACCATTGGGCCATACGAATTGCAGGACTTCAACCTCTACTACATCACGCGCTTTGGCTTCCGGCCGAGCAAAGTGGCCTTTCTGGCCCTGCACGCGTGGGGCGACAAGGCGGCCGGCGATTGGTCCGACCTGCTGCCGCCCGAGAAACGTCACGCGTACGACCTGGCCACCATCAAGCGCTGGCTCGGCGTCTTCCTCTTCCGCTTCTTCAAGATCAGCCAGTTCAAACGCTCGGCCGTACCCAACGGTCCCAAAGTCGGCTCCGGCGGCTCCCTCTCCCCACGCGGCGATTGGCGCGCGCCCAGTGACTCCGAGGCCGTGGTGTGGCTGGAAGAGCTACAGGCCAACGTGCCGGCGGGCGTGGGCTAATCGTCACCGCAGATGCTGATGGCCGCGCGTTGGCCGAGGGCCACTTGCAGCACCAACGGGATCAGGTGCGACTGCGGGTGACGCACCAGCGGCGTTGCCGGCCCGCGGGCGTTCTACCTGCAATCATCGGTAACTGCTCAGGCGGCCCCCCTGCCCCCCAATCCTGGGGGGAAAAGCATTCGGCTCCCCCACGATTGGGGGGTAGGGGGGCACTCCGGGCGCTATCGAGACCATTCTCACTGCCTGGCTGAGCAGTTACCAAATTTGCGCAGATTCGTTGCGTAATTTATAATAATACTGGGATTAGAATCCCTGGATTTCTGATATTTTCAAGATCAGCATGTTACAGTTCGCGGAGCCGACATGATCCCACGTTTACTTGAACCTTTGATTACCAGCTACCTCTTCCGCGGGCGCACTGTGGTGCTCTATGGTGCGCGCCGCGTCGGCAAAACGACGTTGGTCAACAAAATTCTGGCAACCCACACCGATAAACGCACGCGTTACTTGAACTGCGATCTGCTTTCAGTACAGCGTGCCCTGGGTGTGGAAGAGGCAGTGACGCTCAAGACCTTCTTGGGCGATCAAGATCTGGTTGTGCTCGATGAGTCGCAACAGGTTGCGAACATCGGCCGCATTCTCAAAATCCTGGTGGATGAATTTCCAGCCATGCAAGTGATCGCAACCGGTTCATCCTCGCTTTCTCTGGTCAATCAGGCATCTGAACCGCTCACCGGGCGCATGGTTCGTTTTGAGCTTTACCCCCTGGCGTTACAGGAACTGGCTGGCGATCAAGGCTATAGCGCAGTTGATGCGCGCCTTGATTTCTTGTTGCGCTTTGGCGCTTATCCTTCCATCATCAACCTCTCTGAACACGAGGCGAGAGTCCAACTGGATGAACTCGTCTCCAATTACCTCTACCGTGATGCGCTGGCCTACGCGGGAATGCGTAATTCAACCGTGCTCATCAAATTGCTCGAATTGTTAGCCCGTCAGATCGGCCAGGAAGTCTCCTATCCCGAATTGGGACAGATCTTGGGCATTGATCGCCGCACATCGCCTGGGCGCGTTTAGTCGTAATCTGCGCAAAGAGGTGGCGAAATCAGTCAAGATTTACTTCTATGATCTGGGGGTGCGCAACAGCCTGATCCAGAATTTCTCCCCGCTATCCGTGCGCAACGACACGGGCGCCTTGTGGGAGAATTTCTGCATCGTGGAACGACTGAAACTCCTTCACTACCGCCAACAATTCGCCAATCGCTATTTTTGGCGCACCTATGACCAGAAGGAAATTGACTACCTGGAAGATGCGGACGGTCAGTTGCGCGGCTACGAATTCAAGTGGAACCCGGCGGCGAAAGTGAAGGAACCGACCGACTTTCTCCAGGCTTACCCGGGCAGCACAGTGGAGCGCATAGATCGTAGTAATTATTGGCGGTTCTTGTTGGAACCTTGATTGAATGCTGTTGTCTGTGGGAAATAAGGCAGCCCTACCCGTGATTCGGGCAGGGCTGCTTGTTACTGGATCAACCGCAGCACCGCCGGGTGATAGGGGCTGGCCAGCGCAGCCACGCGTTCATTGGTGCGATCCACCGCCAGCGTGTACTGGGCCAGATCCGACCATCACCCAGGCCGATTTCGACGCCGCGCTGGCCGCCGCCCGGATTGCGCTGGATGCTGACACCCTCGAATCCGCCTGGACAGCAGGCCGGTCGCTCAGTCCGCAGGCGGCGGTGACGTGGGGGCTGCAGGCGATTCGTGCCCCCGAGCAGCAGATGTCTGTCTAGCCCGATCGCCAAGGTGACGCGTGTTGCTCGACCAGTAACGCCCGCGGTGTGGCAGCCATGGGAATCTCATTGTGACTTATCTCGTTACCCTTATCATCGGCAAGTACCCTCTCCTCGACACGGACTGAACCGTGGCTTCATATGCGCCAATGTCACAGTGCGCGCCCTGGGGACGGGTGACGCCGCGCTGGTCGAGACCGTTGACCGGCACCGCCGCGCACGCGGCGTCATTGGCTACGTCAATCGCCGCGCTGCCGGCGCCCAATGCCATTGTATAGGTAGGGCCGCCGTTGTCCTGCAAAGGACCGAGCCTGGGCTCCCCGTTGATGCCGGGGCAAGTGGTGTCGCCGAAACTCAGGTTGCCGCCGCCATCGGAGATTGGCAATTGGGCGTCGCAGTTATGTCCCGACGAGCTGTTGGCGATAATGGTGTTCTTTAGCGTCATATACGGGCCGGCGTTATAGATGCCGCCGCCGCTGGTGGCGCTGTTGCCGGAGAACGTGCTGTTGCTCACGGTCGCTCCCCCCATATCGTGATAGATGCCGCCGCCGAAGCCGCCATAATCGTTAGCGGTGTTGCCAGAGAAGGTGCTGTTGCTCAGATCAAGTCCACCGAAGTTAAAGATGCCGCCGCCGCGGCCCCGGGTAGCGCTGTTGGCAGAGAAAGTGCACCTGCGCATATCCAACGTTCCGCCGTTTAGAATGGCACCACCCAACCCGCCATCTGCGGAGTTGTTGAACAGGCTCGAGGCGGTGACAAAGGCCGTGCCTTCTACGTTGTTGAGGATGCCTCCGCCACGCACTGCCGTGTTGTGGGAAAGACTGCTCCCATCCACCGTCAGTGTACCATCACTGTATATTCCGCCGCCCCAGGTAGCGCTATTGTCGGAGAAGGTGCTGTTGCGTACTTCCAGATAGTTGTCATTGTAGACGCCGCCGCCATTCCTGCCTGCGCTGTTCTCGGAAACGTTGCTCGCCAAGACCTGCAGTTCGCCGCTGTTCTTGATGCCACCGCCCACGTCCTGCGCCGAGTTGAGCTGCATGTCTGAGGTCTGGATGAAAGCATTGCCGCCATCATTGACCAACCCACCGCCGTACCCACTGGAGCGATTGCCACCAAAGAGAGTCTCTTCCACCGTGATCGTGCCCAAGTAGTTATTGACCGCTCCGCCGCGGAATCCTGCGATGTTTTCGACGAACCAGGATCGATGGATGCTCAACTGGACGGTGCTGTCGATGGCGCCGCCATTGATGCCAGCTTCGTTGTCAAAGAACATCGTATCGCTGACATCCGCAGTACCATAATTGAGAATGGCGCCGCCATGAAACTCCGCCGAGTTGCTTTCGAGGTCGATGCCGGCTACGGCCAGATTGCCCAGGTTGTAGATTGCGCCGCCCGAGGCACCGGCGGCACGGCCGTTGACGAGATTCAAGTGGCGCAGGGTCAGGCTGCTGCCAGCCGGAACGTAGAAAAGGCGCACGGCGTGGTTGCCGCTGATCACGATGTTCTGCCCGCTGCCGTCAATGGTCGTGTCAGCCACAATCGTAATCTCATTTGTCAAGGTGATCATGCCGCTACACGAGAAGGTCACCGTACCGCCGCCGGCAAGCGCGGCCAACAAGTGCGCTTCATCGCAGATACTTACGATGTTACCCAGGTTACCCAGCGCTTCATATGCGCCGATGTCGCAGTGGGCGCCCTGGGGACGGGTGATGCCACGCTGGTCGCGGCCATTGACTGGTGCGGCCGCGCAGGTTGCGTCATTGGCTGCGTCAATCGCCGCGCTGCCAACGCCCAGCGCCATCGTCTCGGTGGGACCGCCGTTGTTCTGCAAGGGACCCAGCTTAGGATCGCCGTTGATGCCGGGGCAGGTGGTATCGCCGAAGCTCAGGTTGTGGTCGTCATGAATGATGACGTAGCCATAGACGGCGCAGTTGCCTCCTGCCGGGCTGCTAGCGACGATTGTACTCTCAAGGTGTGTGTAGTTTTGCACGTTAGTGTTGTTAGTGTAGATGCCTCCGCCCTCACCGCTTGCGCTATTGTCGGAAAGAGTGGAAAATGACAAAGACAGAGTGGACTCCAAAGTGTAGATGCCGCCGCCGTACAAGGCGGCCCTATTGCCGGCCAAGGTGCTGTTGAACACGATCGCCCCTCCCCAACTGTGACCGTCGTTGGCGATGCCGCCGCCTTGCTGGGCGCGATTGCCTGAGAAAGTGCTCCTTTCTATCCACGCAAACCCGTCGTGCTGGATATTTGCGAGGCCACCGCCCAGAGTGCCGGCGTTGTTGGCCAAAAAGGTGCTGTCCCGAAGATCGAGGAAATCACTGTTGTAAATGCCACCGCCCGCGCCCTGCGCCGAATTTTGCACTATGAGCGAGCTCTGGATTTCGGCGCGGCCGCCGTCGTTGACCAGCCCCCCGCCATAGCCCCCGGAGCTATTGCTGTCGAAGACGCTCTCCTCGACCGTCAGTGTGCCCAGGTAGTTGTTGATCGCTCCTCCGCGGACACCGGCCGTGTTTTCGGTAAACGTGGACCGATGGACGCTGAGCTGGACGGTGCTGTCGATGGCGCCGCCGTTGACGCCGGCCTGGTTGCTGAAGAAATGGCTATCGCTGACATCAAGTGTACCGTAGTTGACGATGGCGCCGCCGTGGGAGCCGGCCGCGTTGCTGGAAAAGCCGGTATCGCTGACATCCAGCGTGCCGTAGTTGAGGATGGCACCGCCGTTGGAGGCAGCCGCGTTGTCGACGAAGGAGCTGCTGACCACAACCAGGCTGCCCAGGTTATAGATCGCGCCGCCCGAGTCGTTGACGGCCTGGCCCCCAGCTAAGGTCAGGCGGTCCAAGGTCAGGTTGCTGTCAGCCGGGATGAAGAACATGCGCACCGCGCGGCTGCCGCTGATGGTGACATTCTGGCCGCTGCCATCCACGATCGTGGCCGCCGCCGCAGTCGTAATCGCGGATGACAGCGGGATCGTACCGCTGCAGCTAAAGGTCACCGTATAGCCGCCGGATGATAGCGCTGCCCGCAAGTGCGTTTCATCACAGATGCTGACGACAACGCGAGCGAATTCATATGCGCCAATGTCGCAGTGTGCACCTGAAGGACGAATGTAGCCGCGCTGGTCGAGGTTGTTGATCGGGGATGCGGCGCAGGCGGCGTCATTGGCCGTATCAATCGCCGCGCTGCCTGACTCGAGTGCCATCGTTAGGCTAGGACCGCCGTTATTCTGCAAGGGACCGAGTTTGGGATCGCCGTTGATGCCGGGGCAGGTGGCATCGCCGAAACTCAGGTTCCCGCCGCCGTCTATGATGGACCCGGAGCAGTTACCCCCTGTCAGACTGTTGGCGACGATGGTGTTTTGTAGCGCAATTGTTCCGCCATCGCTTTTGATGCCGCCCCCTGTGTTCCAGCCAGAATTGCCGTAAAACGTGCCGTTGCCCACTGTCACCATGCCGCTGGAGGTGTAGATGCCGCCGCCGTCCCATTCGGCGATATTGCTGGAGAAGGTGCTGTTGCTCACTGTCAGCGTACCTCCGGAGTTGTAGATGCCGCCGCCTCGCTGGCTGCCATTGCCGGAGAAGGTGCTGTTGCTCACGATCACCGTGCCACCGGAGTTGGAGATGCCGCCCCCGTTTTTGGCGTTATTGCTGGAGAAGGTGCTGTTGCTCACGATCACCGTGCCACCGAAGTTGGAGATGCCGCCGCCGGAGTCATAACGGGCCCCGTTGACGATCGTCAGCATATTCATATTAAACATAACCCCTGCGTTTACCTTGAACACTCCCACCACCCGATTGCCATCCAGGATGACATTCTGCCCGCTGCCGTCCAGGGTCGTGGCAGCCGCAATCGTTATGGTGGATGAAAGAGTGATCGTGCCGCTGCAGCCAAAGGTCACCGTGCCGCCGCCGGCGAGCGCTGCCTGCAGGTGCGCTTCGTCGCAGATGCTCACAACGCCACCGGCGTGCGCGGGCGATGCTGGCACAACAAATGCCAGCAAAACGAGGATGGTAACGAGATACTTAGGTTGCATAGTTGCTCCTTGGAGTAAACGAAAGCACGCAGAGATCGGGCGAGTTCAGGCGTCGCTGGCAGTGGCACTCAGGATAGAGGCCGAAGGCGTTCACTCGCTGACCGGCACAAGGATTGATATCAGCAAACAGAATGCTCTCCTCATAACTAGTTCGGCACAGTCACCATCACGCCCTCCGGCGCCAGGATGAAGGTTCGCCCATCGGCAAAGACGACGCCGGCCGGACTAAGCGAAAAACTTCTGATACCTGGCGGCACCTGAACCAACACGTCTGTACTCAACCAGCTGCGGATTCCTAAATCGCCGAGGTTGACCGGCAGATTCAGATCGACAAAGGTGACGCCATTTGATCCAGTAAGCTCGCCAAGATGCAGTGCGTCGATACGCAGACTCCCTCGATTCTTGAACTGAAGCGAAACGCGCAGAATGCGCTGGCTGGGGTTGTCCCAAGTTGCTTGACTCACTTTGCGTTCTACCGTTGCCTGCCCAGGATCCTGCAAGACTAAATGATAATGGTTGGCTTCGTTCAAGAGCCGCCATCGGCCCTGATCTCTGACCACAGATTCGAATACGAGATTGGGGGGATCGGCCACCAACCCAATATCCACTTGGTTTCCCCAACGGTGTCCACCGTGCGGAGTTCTCCAGAGAGCGGCAGGGGTTGCTCCAATGTCAAACAGGCCACCCCACGGAAGCGACATGTCGTTTACCCTAAGCGGTTGCGTTGTCTGATCGTAGTAGTTTACTGCCAGGGCAACTAGCGCATCAATCATGTTCTCCGTGCCGTAGTGGTTGTCGGCATGCTGAACGGTTGCCCCAATCGGCGTGATGGCTGGATGACCCGGTAGAAGTTGGAAATCGAGACCGCCATCCTGGTGCTTGATGAGCAAGCTGAAATCGACCGAGAGCCCTGGCTGATCCAACGAACTGACCCGCACTGTCTCCAATCCGCCAAACTCCGGCGCAATAAAGTAGAGCAGAACGCGACCATCCGCGCCAGTGCGGACCACCGGAATTTGAAGATCGACCAATGTCCCTGAATCACTGTTATCGGGTGGAAAGGCGGCCGATGGTGGACTGGTCAGCACCCAGCCGTGTGGTCGAGCGGGGGGATTGTTGCCATGAGTGTGCGCGCCGCTTGTGGGATCTGCCGTGACCGCGACTTGGAGGCGATGCCCTGCTAGCCCTGACCCATTGTGATCAACGACGCACCTGAAGGGGCGCAACACTAACCGACCGGTTTAGGACATACGGAGCGCGGCTAAAGACGGTTGGCGCGATGGTGTGAGCATCGGCGCTGAGTAATACGCGCGGTACTGAATCGCTGTTGAATAGCATTTGCGGGATCGTAACGTAGTCGAGGAGGCCCAGCATTCAGTCCATCCACATGCGAGAATTCGCCAGACCGTGTACTGTAGGTCATCAGCGTGTAAGTCGCTCCGCTCGGTAGGACAATGCCACCAAGAGGAGTGAGCTGCAGAATGCCATCGAGGGTCACCTGCCCGCTAACGGCGACCTGGTCGGAGAGACCAGGGTGAACACTGGCTATGGGGTTCGTCTCTGCCACTGGTAAGAAGACGCGAAACGCCAAGTTAGCAGGTTGAGGCACCGCTGTTTGCATCAGGTTGGCGGCAGTTGCGTTCGCTTGAGCCGTGGCACTGGCAATGTTGCCCAGTTCTAGCTCAAGGATGCCGTCGGCGCGTTGAACAAGATCACCGGTGATCGTAAGCACACCCAGTGGCGCGCCTGGTGCAATTCGCCCTTTGTTGATCACTGTCCCGATGATCGTACCAACACCGGTCAGCGAACCGCCCCGAAGATCGATGTTGGTTGTCGTCGAAATAGCCCCCCCTACCAAGTTGGTTGTGCCGCCAAGCTGTAAATAACCTGCGTCACTGTCGAAGACAAGGGCACCTTGTGTTAGCTCGACTGTCCCGCGGTTTTGGAAGACGAGGTCATCGCTGAAGTGGTTAGCGCCTTCGGCGTTGCGCCTAAATGCACCGACGTTGCGAAACAGATTTCCAGTCCCGTCCCCGACCATCGATGCGTTGCTTTCTGCGACGAGCGTTCCTCGGTTGGTGAACTGCGCACCATGCACACCACTCTCGAGGCGGATCGCGCCTGTTCCTGCCCATCTACCCGTGCCAAGGAGATCGAGACGGCCCGTCCCTGCGCCCGTACTGATGACCTTAGCATCCGGACCATCGATGCGCAAGGTGGTCTGTGGGCCGACGACAACCGCGCCTGCGATTTCTCCGCCGGTCCAGAGGAACGTGCCAGTGCCAGTGATGACGCCTGCTCCGATGATCTCCCCGCCACGCAGTGTGGCCGCATCTGTCGGCGCCGCAGCCAACTCCAGGGTGCCACCGGCATCAATTGCCAGCGTGCCCCACAAATCGACGCTCAGCCAATCACACGCAGCCGCCCTGCGCCGCGCAGTACACTCCCTTGATCTAGAATGTGAGCGCTGTCGTCAAGGTCGATTGCCCCTGAACGGATGTCAAGCACACCTGAATTCACAAGCCCTACCCCTTGGAAGGTCGAACTGCCGGTCCCAGCAGATTTGATCAACGTACCAGCGTTTTTGAAGGTGGCTACGGGCGGTAGGCAGCAGCGATTGGCCTGCAGGACCGAGTCGCTCTGAATAGTAAACGTTCCGGCGTTAACCAAAAGCGGCTCGAAATCGAACTTCAATCGCCCGTTCTCCCAAAACACATTCCCTTCATTGGTCAGCACACCACCGTCGTAACCAGCATCGAGTGTTTTGTCGGCGTCCCCTCGAATGATCATCGTCGTTTCCTGCGCAATGGTCAAGTCCGCGCGCAAGGTCCCGCCTGTCCAGAGCAGCGTCCCTGGGCCATTGATTGTGGCGGTCCCTGCAAGAATTCCGTGTCTCGAAGGGATGCTCGCAAGTTCTAGCGTGCCGCCAGCCGCGATCGTTACGATGCCATCAAGGACGGCCGATGGGCCGGTCAAGCGAGTGCGACCTGAGCCGGTAAAGACGCTACCGTCATGAAAGAGATGGTTGGCATATTCCAGCTCAAGTGTGGTTCCAACTGCTTCCACCGTCCCACTGTTGATCAGCGCCGCGCCTCGAAAGGTCACCTGGCCGGGTGGAAACGGGAATGGTGTGATGACTCGCAGCAAGCCTTCGTTGACGAACACGTTGTTGACTGTGCAGCAAGTGCCACCGACCAAGATCGTACCCGCCTCGGCTACGAAGGTACCTGCGTTAACAATCGATGCTTCGGTCTGCAGGGTCAGCAGGCCGGTACCACGCCAGGTTGCATCGCCGTGATTAGAGATCATCCCCATGCCACCGCTAGCCTTGGCGAGCGTCTTTGGATCCGTTCCTTGGATTGTCATGGCGGCCCCAGCGCGTACATTGATCGTGTTGTAAAGCCTCCCGCCAGACCACGTGAAGTCCTCTTTGATATCCACCACGCCACCGCGCAAGGTACTGCCCTCTGCCACGGAGAGTGAAGCAAGCGTAACGCTTGTATTCAGAGTAACGTCCGCTGGCCCGCCACCAAGCCGAACAATTGTGGCCGAGTCGTCCTCACCCTCTGCGCCTGGGTACCCATTGCTAGGATTCCAGTTGCTGGGATCAGTCCACGTGCTGCCATCTCCTGCTCCTGTCCATGTGAATGATCCGGCGTGCGCAATGGTTGGCGGCCGTAGTAGGGCATAGAACACCAGCCATAGACAAACGACCGTGAGGATTCGCAGAATGTGTTGGATCGGCGCTCGATGATGGGTTAGTTCACGCATGGTTTCACACTTCCTTGTTCAACGATGACTCAACAACAAGAATCGAGCAAACGGCCAAGCTGACACATAGTCGGTTGAGTGTAGAAGTACGCATATGTCCTCGCTGGGTGGCTAGTTTCAGGTGGGCTCTCCAAGCAGACGTCATTTCCAGGCACAGCACCGACTCCATCGCTCAGGCGGTGAGTGTGTGCCAACCTGCTTGCAGATAGTAAACAGCGGGAACACCCACTGTACAAGCCTCTGACCGATACAGAAGCGATACAATTGTGAAGACATAGGCGGCGCCGTGCCCGCGGCGAGCCTTCTGGGGCTTATTGCGCCCGGCTGATGATCGGCAAGAACACCCTCCCTGGCACGCGCGGGTCCGTGACCTCAAACGCGCCGATGTCGCAGTGGGCGCCCTGAGGACGGGCGACGCCGCGTTGGTCGAGTCCGCTGATTGGCGCGGCTGCGCAGGTGGCGTCATTAGCTGCGTCAATCGCAGCGCTGCCGGCGCCCAATGCCATCGTATAGGTAGGACCGCCGTTGTCCTGCAAAGGACCGAGCTGGGGGTCGCCATTGATGCCGGGGCAAGTGGAGTCGCCGAAACTCAAGTTGCCGCCGCCATCGGTGATGGAGTTCACGCTGTCGCAGTTGTCTCCTCTGGGGCTGTTGGCGACGATGGTGTTCTTGAGCGTCAACGTACCATTATTGGAAATGCCACCGCCGCAATTGAAATAAGCCCCATTGCCAGAGAACGTGCTGTTGATCACGCCCATCGTGCCGCCATCGTTGAGGATGCCGCCGCCAAATCCGGAAAATTCCATGACGCTATTGCCGGAGAATGTGCTGTTGCTCACGGTCACCGTTCCGCCTTCGTTAAGGATTCCGCCGCCTCCCCGGCTGCGATTGTCCGAAAGAGTGCTGTCGAAGACGTAGAGGATGCCGCTGTTTTTGATGCCACCACCACGGTCCGACGCCGAGTTGAGTGCTATGCGTGATCCCCGGATGAGAGCGTTTCCGCCGTCGTTGACCAACCCGCCGCCGTAGCCGCTGGAGCGATTGCCACCAAAAAGACTCTCTTCCACCGTGATCGTGCCCAAGTAGTTATTGACCGCTCCGCCGCGGAATCCTGCGGTGTTTTCGATGAACCGGGACCGATGGACGCTCAACTGGGCAGTGCTGTCGATGGCGCCGCCATTGACGCCAGCTTCGTTTCTAAAGAACATCGTGTCGCTGACATCTGCGGTGCCATAGTTGAGAATGGCGCCCCCGTATAACTCCGCCGAGTTGCTTTCGAAATTGCCCCCAGCCACAACCAGGCTGCCCAGGTTGTAGATCGCGCCGCCCGAATCGCTGTCCGCCTGACCGTTGACCAGGTTAAGGTTGCGCAAGGTCAGGCTGCTGCCAGCCGGGATGTAAAACAGCCGTACGGCGTGGTTGCCGCTGATGGTGACATTCTGGCCGCTGCCATCGATGATTGTGGCCGCCACCGGAGCCGTAATCATGGATGAGAGCGTGATCGTCCCGCTGCAAGTGAAGGTCACGGTGCCACCGCCGGCAAGCGCGGCCAACAAGTGCGCTTCATCGCAGATACTTACGATGTTACCCAGGTTACCCAGCGCTTCATATGCGCCAATGTCACAGTGTGCACCCTGGGGGCGAGTGACGCCGCGCTGGTCCAGGTTGTTGACCGGCGCGGCCGCACAGGTAGCGTCATTGGCTGCGTCGCGTGCGGCGCTGCCTGCGCCCAGCGCCATTGTCTCGGTAGGGCCGCCATTGTTCTGCAAAGGACCCAGCTTGGGATCGCCACTGATGCCGGGACAAGTGTTGTCGCCGAAACTCAGGTTCCCGCCGCCATCGACGATAGGACGGCTGACGTAGGCGTAACAGTTGCTTCCCGATGGGCTATTGGCGACGACAGTGTTCCTAAGAGTCAGGGAGCTATCGACGTTGTTGAAGATGCCGCCGCCGCCATCGGCACTGTTGCCGGAAAGAGTGCTGTTGGTCAAGACCGCCGTTTCAAAGTTAAAAATGGCACCGCCATACCCGGCGGCGCTATTACCGGAGAAAGTGCTGTTACTCACGGTTAACTCGTAGGCATTGAGGATACCGCCGCCGCCATCGGCACTGTTTGCGGAAAAGGTGCTGTTGCTCACGATAGCTTCGCCAGTATTATAGATGCCGCCACCAAAGATGCTGGCGCTGTTGCCAGAGAAGGTGCTGTTGCTCACGGCCAATGTGGAGGTGCTTACGATTCCGCCACCACTGCCGAGAGCGCTATTGCCGGAAAAGATACTGTTGCTCACCATCACCGTGCCGCCGAAGTTAGCGATGCCACCTCCATCATTATCAGCGCTATTGCCTGAGAAGGTGCTGTTACTTACGGTTACCGTCCCGTGGCGATAGGGATGGTAGTTGCTGATGCCGCCGCCACTCCATGCGGCAGTATTGCTGGACAAGGTGCTGTTGCTTATAGTTACCAAGCCGCCGTCGTTTTGGATGCCGCCACCATCGCCGACTGATCTCCCATTGGCGATAGTCAGCATGTTCAGGTTTAGGGCAATCTCCGGGTTCACGGTGAATACCCTCACTGCGTGGTTACCGCTAATAATGACATTCTGCCCACTGCCGTCGACGGTGGTGTCGGTCGCAACTGTAATCGTGGATGACAGCGTGATCGTCCCGCTGCAGCTGAAGGTGACCGTGCCGCCGCCAGCCATTGCCGCCAGCAGGTGCGGTTCGTCGCAGGTGGTCACGACGCTGCCAGCGTGCGCGGGAGAGGCCGGTATGGAAAGCGCCAGCAGGACAAGGATGATTATGATGTGTTTGGGACACATATCTCGTTCTCCTCTGATCGAACCAACGTCAAAACGAAAGCGCCCCCGTGGGACTCCTCTACGTTTGCTCAAAGACGCTATACTCATCTATGCTCCGTAATCCTAGACCATCACTGAATAGAAATGGCCTGTTACCGTACAAAATAAGGTGTCAGTCCTGCTCTAGCAGGCGCGCCTGAGTAGATCCGTTCACCACTGACGATCCTTCGCCACTAGACGAAACCACCAATTCACTGAAGAATGATCACCGTCGGCGCAATCGTGCCATTGTTGGTAAACTGCGCATCGCGGATATCCAGGGTCCCGGTACCCTGGATGACACCGGTGGCAGCGTTGGTGTAAGGCCCGTTGATGTCCAGCGTCCTACCGCCCGCGATGTCCATCACGCTGCTGTTGTTGCCGCCGCCGCCGTTGATCTGGAAGGTGCCGGCCCGGAGATTGAGCGTGCCGGTGTTGTTGAAGATCATGTCGATACGCGACGTGCCTGCACCTGCCGACTTCGTGACGGTGCCGGCGTTGTTGAACGTAGGTCGCTGGCCGCCGTTGTAGACAAGCGCCTGGTCATTCTGAATGTCGAAGGTGACGCCCGGCAGCACGTTGATCACGGCGCCGGTGCTTGTCCCGATGGGGTTGGCGCCCGACCACGTCGCGCCAGACGCAATGTCCAGGGTGCGCCTGTCCAGGTACTTGACCTGGCCGTCGAGGGTCAGCGGGCCATTGGCCACCGTCCGCCCGCTGCCGCTCATGGTTCCACCGCTCCAACTCAACGCTCCGTTCACCGTCACCGTGGCCGCTCCGCCCAACGTGCCATTGCTTTGGGTGAACGTTGGCAAGCTGACACCGTTGGGGGTGTTGAAGATCAGGTTGCCACTGCTGAGGGTGACGGGACCCGTGGCGGTGTACGCACCGGCGAAGGTCGCCGTGCCGCCGTTGACCGTGACGGAACCTGCGCCGGAGAATGCGCCGTTCACCGTGACTGTGCCGCTGGAGAAACGAACTGCGCCGGCATTGGCGACGGTGGCGGTCGCCGCGAAGGTATACGTGTCTACGCTGGAAGTTCAGCGTTGCCCCCGCCTGCACCTGGAAAGGACCGGAACTGCTGCCGCCGCTGTTGATCTGGAAGGTGCCGGCCCGGAGGTTGAGCGTGCCGGTGTTGTTGAAGATCATGTCGATACGCGACGTGCCTGCACCTGCCGACTTCGTGACAGTGCCGGCGTTGTTGAACGTAGGTCGCTGGCCGCCGTTGTAGACAAGCGCCTGGTCATTCTGAATGTCGAAGGTGACGCCCGGCAGCACGTTGATCACGGCGCCGGTGCTTGTCCCGATGGGATTGGCGCCCGACCACGTCGCGCCAGACGCAATGTCCAGGGTGCGCCTGTCCAGGTACTTGACCTGGCCGTCGAGGGTCAGTGGGCCATTGGCCACCGTCCGCCCGCTGCCGCTCATGGTTCCACCGCTCCAACTCAACGCTCCGTTCACCGTCACCGTGGCCGCTCCGTCCAACGTGCCATTGCTTTGGACGAACGTTGGCAAGGTAACGCCCGCGGGGGTGTTGAAGATCAGGTTGCCACTGCTGAGGGTGACGGGACCCGTGGCGGTGTACGCACCGGCGAAGGTCGCCGTGCCGCCGTTGACCGTGACGGAACCCGCGCCGGAGAATGCGCCGTTCACCGTGACTGTGCCGCTGGAGAAACGAACTGCGCCGGCATTGGCGACGGTGGCGGTCGCCGCGAAGGTATACGTGTCTACGCTGAAGTTCAGCGTTGCCCCGCCTGCACCTGGAAAGGACCGGAACTGCTGCCGCCGCCGTTGATCTGGAAGGTGCCGGCCCGGAGGTTGAGCGTGCCGGTGTTGTTGAAGATCATGTCGATACGCGATGCCTGCACCTGCCGACTTCGTGACGGTGCCGGCGTTGTTGAACGTAGGTCGCTGGCCGCCGTTGTAGACAAGCGCCTGGTCATTCTGAATGTCGAAGGTGACGCCCGGCAGCACGTTGATCACGGCGCCGGTGCTTGTCCCGATGGGATTGGCGCCCGACCACGTCGCGCCAGACGCAATGTCCAGGGTGCGCCTGTCCAGGTACTTGACCTGGCCGTCGAGGGTCAGCGGGCCATTGGGCCACCGTCCGCCCGCTGCCGCTCATGGTTCCACCGCTCCAACTCAACGCTCCGTTCACCGTCACCGTGGCCGCTCCGTCCAACGTGCCATTGCTTTGGGTGAACGTTGGCAAGCTGACACCGTTGGGGGCGTTGAAGATCAGGTTGCCACTGCTGAGGGTGACGGGACCCGTGGCGGTGTACGCACCGGCGAAGGTCGCCGTGCCGCCGTTGACCGTGACGGAACCCGCGCCGGAGAATGCGCCGTTCACCGTGACTGTGCCGCTGGAGAAACGAACTGCGCCGGCATTGGCGACGGTGGCGGTCGCCGCGAAGGTATACGTGTCTACGCTGAAGTTCAGCGTTGCCCCCGCCTGCACCTGGAAAGGACCGGAACTGCTGCCGCCGCTGTTGATCTGGAAGGTGCCGGCCCGGAGGTTGAGCGTGCCGGTGTTGTTGAAGATCATGTCGATACGCGACGTGCCTGCACCTGCCGACTCCGTGACAGTGCCGGCGTTGTTGAACGTAGGTCGCTGGCCGCCGTTGTAGACAAGCGCCTGGTCATTCTGAATGTCGAAGGTGACGCCCGGCAGCACGTTGATCACGGCGCCGGTGCTTGTCCCGATGGGATTGGCGCCCGACCACGTCGCGCCAGACGCAATGTCCAGGGTGCGCCTGTCCAGGTACTTGACCTGGCCGTCGAGGGTCAGTGGGCCATTGGGCCACCGTCCGCCCGCTGCCGCTCATGGTTCCACCGCTCCAACTCAACGCTCCGTTCACCGTCACCGTGGCCGCTCCGTCCAACGTGCCATTGCTTTGGACGAACCTGGCGTTGATCGTCGATTGGTCGGCAATGCTGAGCGTGCCGCCGGTCAGGCGGATCGGCTCCTGGCTCTGCAAGCTGAAGATGCTAGTAGTGCCCGAAGCGTGGGTCACCGTCACCGTGCCGGCCACGTCAATGATCACGATGTCGTTGGGCCCGGGCAATGCGTTGATGCTCCAGTTCAGCGGGTCGCTCCATGCCGTACCATTGCCGCCGCCATCCCAGTAGACGGGGATGGCGACGTCAAACGACCAAACTCGGCTTGCTGTCAGGGGATTGCCGGCGAGGTCGGTGATACCGGTCGTCAAGATAGCGCGATACCGTTCGGAACCCAGCGGCGCACTGAAGGTCAGGAATGCCGTTCTCGTGTCAGAGTTGAACGAGAGAACACCACCGGTCACTGGGACGTCGTCCGCTGTACCTGGCTGCCCATCCGGGCCGGCTGAGAACAACTGGAAGGTGTTAGCGGTCAGGGTGGCTGGATCGATGGGCTCGCTGAAGGTGGCTGAAAGTGTTGTGACCGTGTTCAAGCCAAAACGGCTGCCATCTGGTGGCGAGGTACGCGTCGCTTGCGGTGGGGTGGCGTCTACGGTCAAGGTGACGGTCGTGATGCTTGTCTCGGCGATATTGCCGCCGGTATCGCTGGCGCGAGCCCGCAGCGTAAAACTCGGCTGTTGGGCGATCAGCGGGGTCACGAAGCGGTGCTCGAAGGGGAAGTTGCCGTCGGCGACCTGTCGCACGCCGTCGACGTAGAATTCGACATTGCGCACCTGCACGTCGTCGTCGACGTTGGCCGACACGCGCATGATCTGGCCTTCCTCGGCCACACCCGGCGCGAAGTTGGTGGAAAGGCTGATCGTAGGCGCTGCGCCCTGGTTATCGTAAGCCAAGTAGTTGATGACCTGCAGGCCGGCCTGGCTGTCGGCCACGAAGGCCTGGCCATTGTAGATCGAAACCGCGGCCGCCAGGCCTGGCGTTGGAAACTCCGTGAGGAAGACGTTGGTCTGCGCCGGATCGCTGACGTCGTAGAGTGAAACGTTGTGCGGCCCATCGTTGGTGCTGTTGGGGCCGACGGCTGCCACACCCAGGCCAGAACCGCTGGCTACGATCTGTTTCCACCCAAACTGGTTCGTACCGCCATTAGCTATTATGACCGGATGAGCTGGGTCGTTCAGGTTGAAGGTGTTGTAGCCACGTGTATGCACCGCGTAAGCCACGTCTCCGCCGACAAACAGACGCAATCGCCGGCCTCCGGCGCCCACGTAGCCCGGGGGAGTTAGCCTCACCCATTGTTTGGAAAGTGCGCAGATCGACGGCGTAAAGCTTGCCGACAGTCAGCGCGTAAAGGTAATCTCCACCCAGGGCCACGTCCTGCACGGCACCCGGCACTGTTAGCGAAGCTAGCACTGCGCCGCTGTTCATATCGACGGCTACAACCCGGCCGGTGCTGGTACTGGCATAGACCAGGTTGCTGGCTGTTGCCACGGCGGTGACCGGGCCGCCCAGGTCGACCTGGTGTAGGATGGAGGCTGCCGGCGGGTCGGCAGTGTCGATGATCGCCAGGCCAGTGGCGCCGTCGGCCACGGCGATTCGGTTTGGTGCGCAGGCCACCGCGGTCGCGCTGCCCGGTGTGTCGACTTGGGCGATGATCGTGGGATCCATGCCGCTGAAGACATTGAACACCGAGACGCCGGCAGCCGAATCGGCCACAGCCGCGATGTCGTTGAGAGCGCAGACGTCCACGGCGGTGCCAGGGGTGTCGGCTGTGGCGATGATACCAGTGATGGCCGAAACGCCACTCAATGGGTCCTGGCCTTGCCGCACTTCGGCGCCGTCGGGCACGCCGTCACCGTCAGAGTCGGCTTGGAATAGCTCGGTACCCATGATGTATTCACCCACATCGTGAAGCCCGTCCCCATCTAGATCCCAACTGTTCGGATGCTTCAACCAAATTGTCGATAGCGTAGTCCGGGAGCCATTGAAACCTGTCGTGAAGTCAAGTGTGCCGTAGCGCAATGATGCAGCCTGCAACACATCCAAGGTGTAATTGGTGTTCGGCGCCAGGATCAGGTTGTCAAAGGCAATGCCCTGGCGGCCGGTGATGCCCCGGCGCACAACTTCGCCCGTGTCTCGATTCGTGACACTGTAGTAATGCAATCCTGTCTCCAATTGCATGGGCGCAGAATCAGGGCTACAGGCTGACTTGTCTACGCCCAAGGCCACGCCGTTGATGCCTGCCAGTGAATCCAGTGTGCACTCCAACTCTGCCCCGCCAGAAACGCGGCTGGAGATGATATCTAGTCCGATATGTTCATCATCACCCGCACCAACCTGGCAGTGCCCGTCGTCGGGTGGTGTACATTCACATGCGTCGTTCTGTGCGTCTCGATAAGCATCTGTACCAC
Source organism: Candidatus Amarolinea dominans (assembly GCA_016719785.1). NCBI lineage: Bacteria > Bacillati > Chloroflexota > Caldilineae > Caldilineales > Candidatus Amarolineaceae > Candidatus Amarolinea > Candidatus Amarolinea dominans. Next base: position 272,239 of record JADJYJ010000003.1, on the reverse strand, counting down.
CATTGCTAACAGCCGCGTGGTACGCGTATGCCAGAACGACGCATTCGCCATAGGATATCGGCTGCGGTAATGGTAGAGCTAAGTAACACTGGCAAGCTGCCAGCATGTTCGACAAGAACTCAGAGTCGGTGTTGCCTTTGGGTTGGTTGCAAGTTGAATATCCGATGTCATGGCCTTTGCAGGCGTCGAAGAAGGAGGCCTGCCAAGCAAAGCCAGTACAAGCCGGATTACCGAGGGAACCGGGATTCACGACAAGCATGGGATTGTCCGGGACTGCGTAGTCCCAACCGTCGGGGCCGCAACCGTTAAAATGCTCGTTAGGATCCCAGCCGGGCCTTGGCTCACAAGTCTCACCCCCTGCGCCGCCATTATCATTACCACAAGGCGGGGGGCCGCCGTCGCCTAGCGGACCTCCGTCGGCAGACGAGCCGGGTTGGGTACCGTGCCAGCCTGGCTGAAGGATACCATAGCCAGAGTCGGTACAAACCAATGTGCCGTCCGCACTGACGGTCATGGAACCAGCGATGGTCCAGTCACCGATATCATGACTGAAGCTCCACAGAGCGCTCTTGGAGCCCGGTGGCAACGGCTGTCCGCTGATTGGGTCAGGCAGGTTGGGGAAGCAGATCGGTACCGGCAGGTCGAAGTTCTCCGGAGCATCCGTCTGGACCGTAATGACAATCGGGAAATTCAGGTCTGGCGGCAGCGGGCTTGGCAGGCGATCCGGCGGCACAGGGGCTATGCCCACTTGGCCGCCTCGCGTGCCGTTATTGGCGAAGAGGTTGTTGGCCGGGACGACGATCTCTATGCCGGCGAACTCGGGATGCTGCGCCAACACCGACGGCGCAAAGGTGATCGTGACCGGCTGCGTGGCGCTGACGTTTTGCAGCGTGCCCTGCGGCACCAGTGGCAGATAGATGTCGCCGATGTTCGAGCTCTGGCCGGGCACGGACTGCCATTCCTTGCCGACGTAGGGATAATAGCTGCCTGGGGGGATCGGATTCGTGGCCTCGCGACCGTCGATGTGCACGAAGAAGCTGCCGGCAGGCGCAGGATCGAGGCAGAAGTTGCCCTGGTTGTCGGTGAAGGCATCCATGGCGCCGTTGCTGCCGTCGACGGTGATCCGGGCGCCTTCCAGCGGAACGTTGATCGACCCGCCACCTGGTACAGGCTCTAATTCTGACGCAAAGACGCGGCCACAAACCACAGTGCCGGGGATGGTGGTCAGAGTCAGCGTATCGAAATCGATGATGCCTGTGCCGCCGAGCACGCCGTCGCCGTCCACGTCGATGGCGTAGCCCTGCGCGTCAGCCAAGGCGTCACCGTTGATCGTCACGCGCACGCGGGCGCTGGCCGGCAGCACCTGGTCGTAAAAAATCGTCACCGTCTTTTCGTCGGCCGACAGGTACAGGCGTCGCGCGATCGACTGGCCGCCGAATTGCACGGCAAAGTTGGACTCGACCACGCCGGCTGGGTCCAGCGGCGCGCTGAAGCGCAGGATCGTCTCCCGCAGCACACCCACGCCGGTCTCGCCGTTCATGGGACTGCTCTCCACCAGGCGCGTGAAAGAACGCCCCCAAGCCCCGGTCACCAGGCTGATGTCGAGCATGTCGATGGCGCTGTCGTGGTTGAGGTCGAGCGCCGATCGGCAACTAGGCGTGCCGGGCGCGAGCATCCAGCAGGCGGCGACCTGCTGGACATCGTCGACATCCACCTGGCCGTCACCAGACACGTCCGGGTTGATGGGGGTCAGCGGCGCAGCGGCCAGGCCGGTCAACACAAAACCCTGGACCATCCACTCCGGCACGAGAGAGCGCCAATTGCGCAGGTCATGGGGTGACGGACGCATGACGGGCCACATCAGGATCGCCGACAGGATCGGAATCAGCGCGATCAGCATGAGGCCAATGCGCTTCGACGGCGAACGTCGCGCCGAGGGTCGGAGCGACGCAACCTTGGGCAGGCGCAGGGCCAGGAAGAGGATCAGCAGGCTTGCGACCAAGATGCCGGCGATGATCCATTGTGCAAGAGGACGTGTGACAGGTAGATGATCCATGGTATCCTCCAGGACGGGAGAGACGCTATTGGTCCCGCTCTTGGTATTGGGGCAGGCGCGGGGTGCGCAACGCTGCCAGTAGCGCGATGATCGCAGCTACCAGCAGAAAGATGATGACGACAACGCCCAGCGGACCCTGTTCGCCGGCGTGGAGTAGGGTCGAGTAGAGCATAGCGATTTCCTCGTCAAGCTGTGGGTGCCGCCACGGTTGGCCGGTGTAAGAATGGACGCCAGGGCTGGAACCCCAGGTAGGCCATTAGAATGGCGATGGTGACTACAGCATTGAACCAAAAGTGCAGTTCCAGGATGGGAAACAATCGGCCAAGGATGCCGGGCGTTGGGATCGGCACGTGCTGGAGATACTGACTCACGCGCACCACGTGCTCCAATGTGTGGTACCCCTGAAAGATGAGCACAAAATACAGCATCGTCACGGCCAGATCGCTGTGGCGCCACATGCCAGGGTTGCGACGATAGACGACCACCACAGCTATCAGGGCGACCAGGAGCGCCGTATTGTAGATCAGATGGACCCACTCCAGGTCGAACCATGCGCCCAACAGCCCAGGCGCGCGATTGAGATGTAGGACATAGCGCTGCACCATCTGCGCCACGTGCTCAGACGCGTGAAAGGTCTGAATGAGCAACACAGCAGACAACGTCACAAAGCCCAGTAAGGCGGGGTTGCCGCTGGGAGAATGCTTGAACATGGTGTGTATCTCCTGTCGATCTGATATCAAGCAAGTAAACAACGGAACTCTCGATTGGAAGCCCATGACCGATACAAAGGTGATACAGATTATCACCGTACGGCTTGAGTCGGGAGTCGTCAACTGCAGCGGCTGGTTAGGCGCCAGTCCCGCGGGTCGGCTTGAGGCCCGAGTGGAAACTTCCGCCAACGGCGGTACGCGTGCCTGTCCCCAGATAACGTTGTCTTTTGCCGCCTCTGCGCGTGGTCAATTGGCGAAGGTGGAGTAGGGAACCGCGCCTGAAAGCTTGCGGCATTTCCGTTAGACAGATCGATGGGTTGGTGAATGACGACATGGTCACAACCCACCGTAAGACAAACGTGCTAGACATGAGCCTTTTGTCTTTTCGCGCAGGCGTTCTCAGTCAACATAGGGCGCGCGTGCTGCCGTCACACGGTCTTGACGAATTTGCCCTTGGCGGTATCCCACGCCACCTGGTTGACGTGCGTGCTGATGGCGGACGGGAGTGTCTCGAAGGCGCGGCGCATATCATCTTCGGTCTCCAGTTGCAGGGTCATTGGCTTCTGCCCGCGCAACTGCAGAATCCAACGCCCCAGGTGCCGACCGTGACCACCAAGCGCAGGAGCGGCCTGCAGGCTGGAACTCTCGAGGTCCGAAATAAACGCGCGGAAGTTATGCTTCCCCGCGGCCAGGAGCGCGCTCGGCGGCTGCATGTCGAGGTCTCTGATCTTGGCCTCGAGTTTCGCTTGTGCTCTGCGTTGGAAGGGAGCATAAATCAACATGCCCAGCAGGCCGAATTGGACGGCGATTGCCTGCCCAAAACTTTGGCCGCCAATCTGGATGAAGAAGGCCTCGCCCTGATCGAAAAACACACGGTACAACCGATCAGAAGAGAGCGCAGAGATCTGTCTACCATTGAAAGCGTTCATATGTCCTCCATTGTCCTCCATTGTCCTCCATTGTCCTCCATTGTCCTCCATACACTGCTGCGCCATTTTGGAGACGGCGCCTAACGTGCTACAGGTTCTGGAACTTACCCGATGATGGCTGCGCTAAGTAAACCCCAAAGGCGCCCGCGTGTCAAGCCCCTGACCGATATAAAACCGATACAAGTATGGTAACTGCTAACCCGGCGCGCCAGTTTGGACAGGATTGACAGGATGAACAGGATTCTCGCCTTGCGGTGCGCACGACAATCGGCATAAAGGGCCAAAAATCCTGTGAATCCTGCCTATCCTGGGTAGCCTGCGCAGTCACGATTTTGTCACCAGAATTCACATTTGTGCAGCGTCTTTGTTCCATCTATGAACAGGTCAATCAACGTCTCTTGCTCATCGAGGGCGACAACGACAAACGCCGCGCCGACTAGCAGCAGCCTCCGCAGGGACGCTCTGCACTCGTTGCAGCGACCTTTTGCGCTGCTCCGCAGCGCAAGAGGTCGCCCGGAGGCTGCATAGTCACCTTACTTCTTCAACAACGGCAGATACGTCCATCTTACCAAAAGTGGGCCAGGTCGGTAATTGGGATCCAAGGGTTCTGGCGTGGTCCTCGGCGGTTGCGCGGCCGCAATCATCGTTCGGATGAACTCATCCCATGCGGTATCGGCGGCAAAGGTGAGCTCAGTGGCGTTATAGTAATCGAACAGCCATTCGTTTCGGCCTAGCGGCAAGTAGATGGACAGGCCATGTGCCTCCTCCAAGTCCCAGTATGCGCCGTTGTAAAACCCGCTGGCATGGCGTTCGTGCATCATGAGCTGCGCGCTGATGGCGTCCATGACGCCTTGTGCGGCGGCTTGCACCGTGTCGCTCGGAACGTTCTGCTTGACCAACCGTGCAAAGTCATAGGCATCAACGTAGCCATCGGTATCCGTCAGCCTTAAGTCCACGTTAGAGTCAAACCGCTGCGAGGAGACAAAACTCGTCATGATCTGGTAGCGGTAGGCGCCCACGGCCTCGTTTAGGGCGCGTGCCAGGACATCTACCGCGTGGGCCACCGACCCCATGGCATCCAGATTGTAGGCCGCCATAGTGCGTGGATAGCCGACCAACGATTCGTGGTATTGATCCACCATGCGAATCGCCAACTCCCTGGGCTGCATGTCGGCCGTCATCGCCGTCAGGTAGTTGGCATAAGGGTAGCTGGAGAAGGTTTCGTTCTCAGAAGCAATCAGGTAGTTCACAAAGGAGCGGATTGGGTAGAGGTTTTCTGCCATACTCATCAGGCAGGCGTCGAAGAAGACCAGGTCTATCGGCCGTCGGGCGCCATTATTGTTGGTGATGACGCCCAGTGCATTGGCGAGACTCGTGGTAGACAGGTAGGCGCCGCCGCTGGAGTCATCGAAGCTCATGCCGCCGTGGATCCAGTTTTGCGGGCCAGGCGGAATACTGGGTGACCAGCCGTTGCCGTGATCTACCAGGGCCAAAAAGGTATAGGTGCTGCTGTAAGTCGCGCGGGCGTCAGTCACGAAGTTGACCAAGGTCTGTGGGTCGCCCATGTTTCGTTCGCCGAGCGGCCACCGATTGACATTATCCGTGTAGGTTGCAAGCACGTAGGGGTCAGTATCCGGCTGCACCAGGTAGCGGACCGTGTCGCCGACCTGGCTACGATCCCACAACGCCAAGATTCGGATACAAGGATTGTCGGCGGCGTCTTCCAACTTGTTGAACAACTCGAACGTCATGAAATCCAGGTTGTTATCGCCGTTGAGATAGATCAACACGGTCCACACGGGGGCGCTGCAAGGAATTGGCATGATGGTGGGGGTAGGCGTTGGTGTGCGGGTGGGGGTATCCGTAGCAGTCGGTGTATGAGTCGGCGTTGGCGTGATGGTGGGAGTTGACGTTGTGGCTATGGGTGTCGGCGCCGAGCTGACGATGGTCTGCCAGACGCCGCTGTCGCGTGTGCCAGCGAACAGGATGGGCGGCGAGGCAAGCCCCCAGGCCAAGACGCGAATGTCCACGGCTTCCAGGCCATCGTTGTATTCCGTCCACGAGCTTCCACCATCGGTCGAGCGGAGGACGCCGCGCCACCGGGTGCCAATATAGAGGGTGTGATCGGCTGCATAATCTAGCGAAAAGGCCACCGTCCGCACGGGTACCCCCATGTTGTTATCGGCTTGTGCCCAGGTTTCCCCGCCATCGGTAGACTTGAACAACGCATCATAGGTGACTGCAAACAGGGAGTGGTCAGCGCTGTAGCCTGGTGAAATCGCCAGGCTATCCACGCTGCGAGTCCCCAGCCCCGTGTTTGACGATTGCCACGAAGCGCCGCCATCGGTGGACCTGGCCACACCGCCGGTATGCATAGCGGCGAAGAGGGTGCGCGGCGCGACAGCGTCCGGCACGAAGGCCAACGCATTGATCTCCAGGTCGGCCAAGCCGTTGTTGGCCTGTGCCCAGGAGCCTCCGCCGTCGGTAGAGCGATAGACGCCCCCACAACAACTTCCGGCAAACAGGGTATGATCGGAGGCGAAATCAGGGGAGATCGCCAAAGCAGGCACAGCAAGCGCCCCCAATCCGGTTCTGTGCCAGGTGTCAGCCCCGTCGGTGGACCGGAATACACCCTGCGATGCCATGCCGGCGAAGAGGGTGTGATCGGTGGTGAACGCGGGTGAAAGGCCCAGGGCTTGGACGGATTGACTCTCAAGCCCTGCGGTGGTCACTTGCCAGGAAATGCCGCGGTCACTCGATCGAAAGGCTCTTCCGTCTTGCGTGGATGCAAAAACGATCCCATCGGCGGCGAAGTCCGGCGAAGCCGCCAACTGCTGCACCGCCACGTTAGTGATGCCGTTGTAGGCCGGGTTCCAGAACGCGCCTCCCGTGACCGACTTGTAGACGCCGACGCCGTAGTAAAACCCGGCAAACGCTGTCGCATCGCTTTCATAAGCAGGCGAAAGCGCCAAGGAGGCCACGGCGCGCCCCGACAGATTGCTTCCGACGGCGCTCCACGACCCGCCGCCATCCGTGGACTTGAACAGGCCGTTCCACTGCGTGCCTGCATAGATCGTCTGGTCGGTTGCGTAGCGGGGTGAGATCGCCAACTCGCTGACCAAAGTCGTCGGTAATCCAGTGTTGCTCGGCTGCCACGAAACACCGCCGTCGGTAGATCGGAAACCGCCATACCAGGTACCCACGAACACGCGGCGATCTGCGGTGAAGTTCGGCGAGATGGCCAGGCTTTGTACCGTCAGATCGGTCAGTCCATTGTTGGCGGCGTGCCAGGTGCTGCCCCCATCGGTGGACTGAAAAAGCCCCCCGTTAAAGGTGCCGGCATAGAGGGTGGCATCCACGGCATAGTCAGGTGAAATCGCCAGGGCAGTCACCCAGGGATCGGTCAGGCCATTCACAACGGCGTTCCAAGATGCGCCGCCGTTAGTAGACTTGAAGGCGCCGCCCTGATTCGTGCCTGCGAACAGCGTCTGATCGTTGGCGTAGTCAGGGGAGAGCGCGATCGCCTCGATGCACCAATCAGTGATGCCGGCGTCGCTTTCAGCCCAGGTGTCGCCGCCGTTCGTGGACTTGAAAACCACGGCCCCCGTGCCGGCGAAGATCGTCTGGTCGCTGGCATAGTTCGGCGAAATCGCCAGCGATCTGACCTCGTGCGCCCACAGGCCGGTGTTAATCTCGCGCCAGGAACCGCCGCCGTCCGTAGAACGAAAGACGCCGGCCCCGTCTGTGCCGGCGAAGATCGTGGCATCGTTGGCGAAAGCCGGAGAGAGGGCCAGCGCTTGTACATCGCCGCCATACATTCCTTGATGCCCGGGGGTCCAGCGGCCCATGCCCGATTCAAGTGTAGGGGCTGACGCAGCCGTAGCAGCAGCCAGCAGCAGGACAATCAAACTCAAGAGTGCTTGCCTAGACATAGTGCCTCCCAAAAATCAACTTACCCATTTCGCTAAGAGCGCCTGCGCTGTGTCAAGCGCTGATCGGTTCTCGGTCTGCTCCGCCAATTTGACTGCCTCGGTCAGGCAGTCCTTTGCCAAGGCGGCATGACCCAGAAACGCGTGAGCCTGGCCCAAGAGAACGAGGATTGCTGGCCGATATTCCTTCTCGCCCACAGCCTCGCTCTCACGCAGCGCCCGATTGAGCATCATCAACGCATCCTCGTGCTGCCCGCGATCGAGGTTTAGTTCGCCCAGGTTCGAGCAACTCGCGACAAGGCCAAGAACGTTGCCGAGATCCCCGAACGTTTGCAGCGCGACCTGGTAATGAATAGCGGCCGCGTCGAGTCGCCCTAAAACATGCAGTGCAACCCCCAGGTTGAGGCTCGCGCCGGCGATGCCCGACTGCTGCCCTGCGGCCTGGAAGTGCTGCAAGGCCCCCTCGTGATATTTGATTGCTTCTTCGTAATTGCCCAAGTTGCGTTGAGCAACGCCCATGTGATCGTAATCCTCATAGGCTCGATAGGTGAGTCCAAGCTCGCTATGGATGCTGTAAGCAAGTCGGTGCTGCTCATACGCATCCGCGAAGCATCCCAAACCGTAGAGCGCGCTGCCAAGGTTCCTGTGCAAACCGGCTGCGTCAATACGGCTTTCAACATCGGCCTCGCGTGCAATGAGCGCCAGGGCGCGCTTGCATCGCGCAGCGGCCTCACGGTTATTCCCCAAGCGATACAGTGTCAAGGCAGACTCGGCCAGAAGGCGCGCCAGTTCGCGTTCGCCATCCGGCGTCGTCAGCAGAGCGATTCCTGCCTCGCAGGCAGCCAATGCGCGCGGGTAGTCGTTCAGCAGCCTGGCGCATTTGCCGATCAACCGGCGCAGTTGCGCCTGCGTCAAGGCGTCTTGTGTAGCCGTGGTCAGCCTTGCATAGCCCAAATCCGTCAGGTATTGCACGTAGGGCATGCCAGCAGGCGCCTGACCAAGGGTTTGGCGGCTCAGCATGATTAGCAGGTCTTGCGCGCCCCATCGTTCCAGGTAATCAGGCAACGCATGATCGAATAACACAGCCGCTGCTTTGGCGATCTCTCCGGCTTCGATGGCGTGATAGTGCGCCTCCACCAGTGACGTCACATCGGTCAGGCTCTGCCATCTGGCCTGCAGCGGGAGCCGCAAGGAACGGTAGTGGTCGTAGGCGGCCAGATGGGCCGCGCGATGGGCTTCAGGATATACTTCCACTTCCAGCAACTCCTTTGCCAATGGGTGCAAACGGTAGAAGCGAGTGACGCCTGCCACGTGGCCGTTGAGCAATGACCGATCAACCAGGCTGCGCACGACCGGGAGACCCACTTGGGGGCCGCCGGCCAGGGTAACCAGGAACGCCACCGGCTGCGGCCGGCGATAGACAAAGAAAAGCGTCAGGAATGCCTGTTCAGCGGGGCGTAGCCGACCGAACAGGCGTCGCGCAAACGAGGCAATGCTGCCATGCCATAGACCAGCATCTGCCAGAAGCTCGGTCAAGCCCCAAGTCTGCGCCTCGCTTGCCAACAGACGCAACGCCAGAGGATGCCCGCCAAGGTCCGCGACGACCCGCGTCAGCATTCCCCGTGCGTCTTCCTGCAGACCAGACTCCTGCAACAGCGAAACGCCTTCAGGTACGCCCAGGCCGGCCAGCTCAAGAGACGACTTGTCCAGACCAGCGCCCAAGGCTCGACTATCGCGGAATTTCGGCGGCACACGGCTGGTTGCGATCAGGCTGGCCGAGTGCTGGCGCGCCAGCAGCGTTTGAAAGAAATTCTCCACGCCCGCGTCACGAAAATGACCATCGTCGTCCAGGAGGCTTTCCAGATTATCAAACACGAGCCACAAGGGAGGCAGTTGGAACAGGCGGCCGGTCAGGCGTAACAGATCATCTTGGCCCGGCAGTCGTTGATCCGTGCGATAGGCCAACAGCGCAGGCCAGTTCAGATAGGCCGCGAACTTAGCCAGCAGGCTGTCCAATGTCGCATCTGGTTCCGTGCAAAAGTCCAGCCATAGCGGCGGCGGCAGTTCGGCGGGGGCCATTTCCAGCAGAGCGCGCACGAGGGTTGTCTTGCCGATGCCGCCAATGCCGGTGACCAGCGTTGCCCGGTGTGCGCGCACGTGTCGCAGCAAGTCAGCCAACTCGTTGCGCCGGTTGGCCAACGTCTGTGTGCGCAGCTCGGTGGGCAGATCGGGCAACGCTGAGGCGTTGTAGACAGCCTGGATGGCGGGTGTTCCGATGTCAGATGGCGAGTCGCCGGCATTGAAGATCCGGCCATCGGCCGATCGCAGGTAAAGCACGGGTGAGGAGAAGCCTGCATCATTGGGAAACTTGAGATGACAGGCGTTGCGCGCCAGCGTTGCCGCGGCATCTACCTGCCCGGCCCATGTGCCTACTGTCAGGCGCCGATAGAAGGTCTCCGCGAACTGCAGTGCCATATCGTCGCGCACGACATCCTGCATGGCGACGACCGCGGGAATACCGGCTCTCAAGATGGCCGGCGCCATGCCGATAAAACCGTGGCCGCTGCGCCGCCCCTCAACAGCCGCGCCCTTGCATGCGTTCAAGACAACCAGCTTGATGGTTGCATGATTGCCAAGCAGCGACTGCATCTGAACCTCATCCACCCATTCCTCATCGTACCGTGCATCGGCAGGGGCCACGGCCGCGTTGAAACGAAGCAGGCCCCGCGATGTGGTGTCTATGTCCCTCTCGAAGCACCCGTGACCAATGAAATGCAAAATATGATAGCTAGACGCCGATAGCGCATCATCCAATCGCTGGATGGAAACTCGGCCCGTGAGCAGATCGTAGGGCAGCCGAGCATTCTCCAGAGCCAGGGTGATAGTCCGCTCTTCCTCGTCTGTAGCCAGCCCTGAGCCATGCGGAATGACGATGAGCGCTTTTAGCCCCCCCAGCACGGCCAGCGACTTCATGCTGCCGTAGTTCAGGCTCAGAAGCTGCCGGGTCACCAACGTCTTGACCTGCGTCGCCAGGTAAGTGTCGTTCCAGGCCAGTAATTCCCACGGCAGCGTGGCGATCTCGGGAGCAGTTTCGTCGAAGTCGAGCCGTAGGCGCAGCGCAGCTCCTTCGACCGGTTCGATTCGTTGCCTGTAGACGCCCAGAAAAAGCTCGCGTACCTGACCACTAAACAATGTGTCGAAGAGTGTATTACCGATCTCGCGCAGCAACGCCTGATCGGATGCGCTCATCCGCTCGAGCTGCACCCTGAACTCAACCGCTGTTAACCTGGCCCAATCCAGCGAACCGCTGGCCAGACCACTGCCAGGCGCCTGTGCGGTTACCCGGTAGGACCCTGGGGCGTTCTTGATGACGCGGAGGTCGAAATCAATGACAAGAGACATGGCGCGCCTCGCGACAAAAGGGTTTTCTGCACCAATGGCAACAAATGCTCACCCGCACCTGCTCGGGCGCAAGTGCGGGCCGTCAATCACGGCAGTCTTTGCGTCGTTTGTTAGTGGATCGAATTCATGCTACCCCCGGCAATCGGAACCGTCTGGTTCGGGCTCCCATCGTTGAAGTGGAACGGATACGACATGGGCAGAAGCTGCATATCCTGCGCAAAGTTGCGCCAGCCGCCCGCATAATACTGGATAGCAGACCCGCTGTCAGAATGCACCAGTCCCGTCTGGAAGGTGACGGTGGGACTGGTCGCGGTGTTTTGACCGCCCTTCTCCTGGCGGGCAAACGCGTAGCTCATGCTGAAGCTGTAGGTGAGCGGGAGCAGCTCTTTGCTGGCCTGCCCGCCCGCGGTCGCGCCGAAGGTGCGCCAGCCGCCCGCGTAGTACTGCACTGTGCCCACGCCCGCCCGTCCGGCATCAGGTTGCCCGCGCTGTCGCGCAGCTCCACGGTGACGTGCGCCGTCTGGAAGGTGACGGTGGGACTGGCCGCGGTGTTTTGACCGCCCTTCTCCTGGCGGGCAAACGCGTAGCTCATGCTGAAGCTGTAGGTGAGCGGCAGCAGCTCTTTGCTGGCCTGCCCGCCCGCGGTCGCGCCGAAGTCACGCCAGCCGCCCGCGTAGTACTGCACTGTGCCCGTGCCCGCACCATCTGGCATCAGATTACCGGCGCTGTCGCGCAGCTCCACGGTGACGTGCGCGGTCTGGAAGGTGACGGTGGGACTGGTCGCGATGTTTTGGCCGCCCTTCTCCTGGCGGGCAAACGCGTAGCTCATGCTGAAGCTGTAGGTGAGCGGCAGCAGCTCCCTGCTGGCCTGCCCACCCGCAGTGGTGCCGAAGGTGCGCCAGCCGCCCGCGTAGTACTGCACCGTGCCCGTGTCATCCGGCATCAGGTTGCCCGCGCTGTCGCGCAGCTCCGCGGTGACGTGCGCCGTCTGGAAGGTGACGGTGGGGCTGGCCGCGGTGTTTTGGCCGCCCTTCTCCTGGCGGGCAAACGCGTAGCTCATGCTGAAGCTGTAGGTGAGCGGCAGCAGCTCTTTGCTGGCCTGCCCACCCGCGGTCGCGCCGAAGGTGCGCCAGCCGCCCGCGTAGTACTGCACCGTCCCCGTGTCATCCGGCATCAGGTTGCCCGCGCTGTCGCGCAGTTCCACGGTGACGTGCGCGGTCTGGAAGGTGACGGTGGGACTGGTCGCGGTGTTTTGACCGCCCTTCTCCTGGCGGGCAAACGCGTAGCTCATGCTGAAGCTGTAGGTGAGCGGCAGCAATTCTTTGCTGGCCTGCCCACCCGCAGTGGTGCCGAAGGTGCGCCAGCCGCCCGCGTAATACTGCACCGTGCCCGCGCCCGCACCATCCGGCATGAGGTTGCCCGCGCTGTCGCGCAGCTCCACGGTGACGTGCGCGGTCTGGAAGGTGACGGTGGGACTGGTCGCGGTGTTTTGACCGCCCTTCTCTTGACGGGCAAAGGCGTAGTTCATGCTGAAGCTGTAGGTGAGCGGCAGCAGCTCTTTGCTGGCCTGCCCGCCCGCGGTCGCGCCGAAGTCACGCCAGCCGCCCGCGTAGTACTGCACCGTCCCCGTGTCATCCGGCATCAGGTTGCCCGCGCTGTCGCGCAGCTCCACGGTGACGTTCGCCGTCTGGAAGGTGACGATCGGGTTGCTGGTCACGTTCTGGGCCATGTCCTTGGATGCGTGGGCGTAAGTCATGCGGAAGGTGAGGTTTCCCCTGGTCGTGGGGATACCGGTGACCAGGGTGCCACTCGCATCGGTGCTGCCGGGGATGGTCTGCCAGCCAGCGTCGTAATACTGCGCCGACGCGCCGGCCAGGCCGTGCCCCTGGCTGTCTAGCAGCTTGACGATCACACCCTGCGGGGGAGGCGGGTTTTCCGTCGGCCACGCAGGCAGTCCGGACAGGTAGGACGCGTTGTAGCGATGAATGGCGAATCCGCCAAAGCTGATGTGCCCGCCAAAGTGCGTGGCGACCAGTTGCGCTTCGCTGTTCAGCGCGGCTTGTCCCTCTTCGTAGAAGGTCACTTTTTCCGGGCCGCACTCGCTGGGCGCGCAGTTCGCTGTCTCAAGCCCCACCAGAATGAGGTTGGGTCTGAGCAGCGTGTCCGCATAGGCGATCTCATCCTGGTCGAGGCAGATGAGGCCGTCGCCTTCCGCGCAGGCCGCTGTCCCTGCGAAATCCCGGTAGCCCATGACCACGATGTGGTCGAGGTTGAGATCGGCGATGTGCTGATACACCGGCTTGACTGACCCTCCCACCGGGAACGCCACCGCCGTGTCCCAGAAGAAGCGGATGGCGGTCGCGAGCTGCAGGTTGCCGGGCAGGAAGGCGCGGGTGCATTGGTAGAGCGTCAGGAGGCTCTGGTAGGCAGCCTCGCTCTGCGGCTCCGGAGGCTCCACATCGAGGATCACGCCGTCGAACTGAGCCGTGGGATTGGCGGTGTCGTAGGCAACAACTTCGGCCATGCGCTGCAAAGGCCAGGACGATGGGCTGCACCCGATCGCCGGCCAATCGGTATTTCCATACGCCGCCCAGACGGCAAGGCCGTGGAGGTGAGCCTTGCCGATCAGGTCCGCGATGTCGCTGTCCTGGTACATTCTGCGTCCCGCGCTGTTGAGGGCAGAGCGGTAGACGCTGAGATAGAGATCTGTCACCCCGCTCGCGGCGCTGCGCTGGACAAGGGTATCCCGCGCGGCCGGCGTGCTGACCTCATCGGAGAAGATCCAGAGCGCATGCACGCTGGCCTCGGCACTGACTGGGAGATGGCTCGCGAGGCCGACGCTCCCGAGAACGACCACAGCCACGAGCATAAACACCATTGAACGCTTCATACTAAAACCTCCTTGCGGAACGCAGACGCGGCATCTGCCGTTCGTACGGCAGATGTTGGTAGGGACAATCTCAGGGGCTGCGCTAAGTAAACCCCAAAGGCGCCCGCGTGTCAAGCCCCTGACCGATACAAAAGCGATACAAGTATGGTAACTGCTAACCCCGCGCGCCAAGCTTGGACAGGATTGACAGGATGAACAGGATTCTCGCCTTGCGGTGCGTAAAACCATCGGTACAGGGGGCCAAATAGGGCGATGGTTGAAGATCGCCACGCTCACGGCGCGGGTAGGCTGAAATAGGAAGGGGCCGCCTGCATGGGCAAGCAACCCCTCGATCCGTGTCGGCATTTCCTACCCTCGATGGAAAAAGTTCATCGCCCAGCTAGTGGACATGAAACACGCAACTGATCTCAGCGGCGCCGTTTGGCAGCACGATGGCGACATACGCGTCTGAGAACAGGGTATCCTCTGCGTATTGAGTGACACAGGGGATCTTGGTTTCCTGGTAGCTCAACTTGACCGGAAACCGGGGGAGGACTGCGCCGGGCGGCAACACGCCAACGCAATCCACCTGGATGATATTGACGGCCGGATCGGTGATCTGCACCTTCGATTGCGTTGTTAGCTGCGGTTGTGCGGCGCCATCGGGCAGCAGGCATGGCCGGCCCATGGTCACCACGTAGAATGGCGCCGATGGTTTGGCGCTGACCGCCATCGCGGTCACGCTGAACACAACGATCAACAACGAGACAATGAACATCTTTTTCATACGGTGACTCCTTCGTGTGCGTGTGTCTTTTCAATAATCCGGGGTAGGGGCATGGCCTTGCGCCTGCCCGCGTGGGCGACCGCAAGTGGGCGACCGCAAGGGTGCGCCCCTACAAATTGAGGGTAGGGGCATGGCCTTGCGCCTGCCCGCGTGGGCGACCGCAAGGGTGCGCCCCTACAAATTGCGTCGGCCAGTGACTCTATTAAGCCACTGCCGTGTCCCGGATGACAGCCCTGACCGATAGTCAAACCGATACAGATGTGATACAATCACGGCGACTGACTATCGGTGGCTGTGCGAACCATGCGAATAGGTGACTCGATGATCTCGACTCAGACCTTTGGACAGTGGCTCAAACAACGGCGCAAGGCGCTGGGCCTGACGCAGAAAGACCTCGCGCAGCAGGTCGGCTGCGCTGAGGTGACGCTGCGCAAGATCGAGGCGGGCGACTCTCACCCCTCCGCGACGTTGGCCGCGTCCCTGGCCAGGGCCGTGGGCGCGGCGGACACGGATCTGCCGGCAATCGTGGGAGTTGCGGTCGGCGCGGGCGGCGCGCAATCGTCGGCAAGTCATTGGCGCATGCCGAGCCGTCCCCACAACCTGCCGCTTCAGCTCACGCCGCTGCTCGGCCGCGACCACGACATCGCCGCGCTGCGCAAGCGGCTGCGCGCCGGCGAACGGCTGATCACCCTGCTGGGGCCGCCCGGCGTGGGCAAGACGCGCCTGGCGCAGGCCGTGGCCGAGGAGGTGCTTGAAGAGTTCGAGGATGGCGCCTTCTTCGTGCGCCTGGCGCCGGTGTCCGATCCCGACCTGGTGGCCGCGGCCATCGCCCAGGCCCTGGAACTACAGATGAGCGGCTCGAACTCAGCGGCCTTGCAGTTGCGCGCGTACCTGGAGGAGAAGCACCTGCTGCTGGTGCTGGACAACTTCGAGCAGATCATCGAGGCCGCGCCGCTGGTGGATGACCTGCTGCGCCGCTGCGCCTGGCTGCACGTGCTGGTGACCAGCCGCCAGCCCTTGCGCGTACGCGGCGAGCGCCAGGCGCCGGTGCGTCCGCTGGCCCTGCCCGCTGAACTCCCCGGCGCCAGCCAGCCCACCGCCAGCGATGTCCTGCGCTATTCCGCGGTGGCCCTCTTCGCGGAACGCGCCGGGATGGTGCAGCCCGACTTTGCCGTCACCGATGGCAACGCCGCGGCCGTCGCGGAGCTGTGCCGCCGGCTGGATGGCCTGCCGCTGGCCATCGAGCTGGTCGCCGCACGCGTCAGGCTGTTGTCGCCGGCCGAGCTGCTGGCGCGGCTGCATGGGCCGTGGCTGCTCTCGATGGACGGTCTGCGCGACGTGTCGCCGCGGCAGAAGACGCTGCGTAACGCGATCGGTTGGAGCTACGGCCTGCTGACCCCGACCGAGCAGACCCTCTTCACGCGCCTGGCCGTCTTCGTCGGCGGCTGCACGCTGGCCGCAGCAGAGCTGCTGTGCGGCGCTGACGCCGCGCTCTCCCCGTCGCTCCCGTTCTCCCTCTCGCCCCCGCAGGTTCTCGACGGTATCGCCTCGCTTCTGGACAAGAGCCTGCTGCACCGCCAGGCCGGAATCCACGGCGCGCCGCGCTACGTGATGCTGGAGACGGTGAGAGAGTATGGATCAGAACGATTGGCCGCTAGTGGCGAAGAGGAGGCCCTACAGGAACGGCACGCGAGGTGGTGTGTGCGCATTCTAGAGAATGCCAACAGCAATGACCTCAACCCAAGACTTTTGCAGCAGAATCGTATCATCGACGACGAGATCCACAACATACGGGCTAGCCTTGCCTGGGCTGTGGACCGCGACGTTCAAACCGCTCTGTTGTTGACTGCATACCTGGCATATTGGTTTTTCCGGCGAGGTCCATATGAGGAAGGACTTCGTTTGGTCGACAAAGTTCTGGCTTTGCCCGGCGCCTCAGCTCGCACGATTCCCCGGGCAAAGGCTTTGTCAGAAGCAGCTCAGTTGATGCTTAACAGCGGCGAACTCCGTTATGCCCGGGCATTCCTGGACGAATGCCTAGCCCTTAGCCAGGAACTGAAATATGTCAAGGGTGAAGCTGACGCTCTGGTCACCCTAGGGCGCATGGCGATTTGGTGGCTGCAGGATCAGAATGCAGCAAACCGATATCTGAAGAGAGCTCTGGCCCGTTACAGGGAGATCAACCACCCAGGAGGCATGTCGATGGCCCTGAACATTCTAACGAAAATCGCCCTGTTTCGAGGGGAATTCGATCGGGCGCAAGCGCTAGGTGAAGAGAGTTATGCCATTGCACAGCAAGCAGGCCTGCAATTTACATGGCCACTAGACCGGTTGGGCGAAATCGCCTACGCGACCGGCGACTTGGTGCGCGCACGATCGCTCTTCGAGCAGAGTCTGACGATGGAACGACAAGGTGGCGACAGTGACATTAGCCAGGAAACGATCATTGGCATGGTCCTCACCACTATTCGCCAGGACGATTTTGAAGCCGCTGACAAATTCCTGAATGATTGGCTGCCCCTTGCCAAGAGATTTGGCAACGACAGAGACCCCAACCTGTGCGGCTGTTTTCTGTACCTGGCAACGCTTGCTCAGAAAAAGGGAGACTATGATGCCGCAATCCGCTGGTATCGAGCGAGCCTGCCCGGCATTCCAGTCGACAGAGACGAATGGAGTTCTTGGGGTATCGGCCTGGCTGGCTTGGCAATGGCACAGGACCGCCTCGATCTAGCTGCCAGGTTGTTGAGCGCAACCGAAGCTGCAGATATCGAAACCAATCGCATGTGGCCGATCTACCAAAACGACTGCGCTCGACTGGTGAGTGAGGTCCAGAGCAAGCTCAGTGCAGAGCGCTTCGACGCCGCGTGGGCGGAAGGCCGGGTAGCCCCATTTGAGCAGGTCGTAGAAGAGGCGGTCTCGATCCTGGAGGCAACGCTGGCCGTGAGGGGCCAACTTGCGCCTACCTGACAAACTTGTGAACGTGGGGGTCGCTGCTCAGCCTTCCCCATTTCAAGGGTTGGCAATCCCTATCGCAGCATCGCAGGGTGCCAGGGCGTTCGCTCACCGGCTGGCTCGGACAGGTGGCTGGGAGGTCGTTCGGCAAACCCAGCCACCCGTCCCCAACGGGGTCACGCGCGCATCGCCATCAGGGGCCTACGCTGAAGCGGGCCTCGATGCGCCAACCATTGCCTGACGCGTCGGTCATCGTGATGTGCCAGTTATAGCTCCCGCGCAGCTGGGCGCCCGGCGGGCCGAAGTCAGCATTGTCCATGAAGAACATCGGAAAGTGGCTGTGGCCGTCAACGTTGAAGGGTGGGTTCAGGTTGGCATCCAACTTTGGCACATCCGTCGCCCCCAGGAAGGAAAACGGCGTGCCATTGTGCGTTGATGATCCCTCAACATGGATCGGAAACAGCGAGTTCGGGATGATGGGGCCAGAGGTGAAATCAGGCGAGGAACCTGTCGTACCCGGGGCCGGCACATTCATCCATACCAGGTACACACCCATACCGTTTGAGAACTCCGACCTATTGAAGCGCACACCCTGGTGGAAGCCTTGAGCAGCCACGCCTGACGCCAGCTCGGAGGTGTATGGACGCGCATGTGGATCACCGGGGCCAACAAAGAGGGCGGGGTGGAAGCGGTGGTTCGGCTCTGGCAGCAGGGCCAGGGCTGTTTCTAAGAACTCGGCGTAGCCACTGGCCGCGGTGCCGATGGGCGCCGCGAATAGGTGGAAGTCGGCCACCGTCCACCTGGGATGGCCGATCATTCTGAGTCGTACACCTTGGGTGGGCGGTGGACCGGCCGCTAAGCCGGAAGCGGGCAACAACGCCATGGCGACCGCCACAAAGAGCAGCAGCGCAAAACGTAGATGCTTCGGGTGTCTCATTGTCATGGTAAACCTCCAAATCCGAAAAGATGTGGCTCCTAACCAGTCGTTCCTGGTGTGCCGATAGTAAACCCCAAAGGCGCCCGCTCGGCAAGCCTAAAACCGATACAAAAGCGATACAAATGCGGCAAAATGTGGTAAAATGAGGCAACGTGAACACAAAGCAACAGCAGATCAACCGCTGATCGGCAACATCTCTGTGTTCTTTGTGCTCTTTGCGGTTGAATAGCGTGGCAACGATAACCTGATGGGTCAGACGATGATCTTCAACCAGTGGCTCAAACAACGGCGCAAGGCGCTGGGCCTGACGCAGAAAGACCTCGCGCAGCAGGCGGGCTGCGCTGAGGTGACGCTGCGCAAGATCGAGGCCGGCGACTCTCACCCCTCCGCGACGCTGGCCGCGTCCCTGGCCAGGGCCGTGGGCGCGGCGGACGCTGATCTGCCGGCAATCGTGGGGGTTGCGGTCAGCGCGGGCGGCGCGCAATCGTCGGCAAGTCATTGGCGCATGCCGAGCCGTCCCCACAACCTGCCGCTTCAGCTGACGCCGCTCCTCGGCCGCGACCACGACATCGCCGCGCTGCGCAAGCGGCGCCGCCCGGCGTGGGCAAGACGCGGCTGGCGCAGGCCGTGGCCGAGGAGGTGCTGGAAGAGTTCGAGGATGGCGCCTTCTTCGTGCGCCTGGCGCCGGTCTCCGATCCTGACCTGGTGGCCGCGACGATTGCCCAGGCTCTGGGCTTGCAGGTGAGCGGCTCGAACTCAGCGGCCCTGCAGTTGCGCGCGTACCTGGAGGAGAAGCACCTACTGCTGGTGCTGGACAACTTCGAGCAGGTGGTCGAGGCCGCGTCGCTGGTGGACGACCTGCTGCGCCGCTGCGCCTGGCTGCATGTGCTGGTCACCAGCCGCCAACCCCTGCGCGTGCGCGGCGAGCGCCAGGCGCCGGTGCGACCGCTGGCCCTGCCCGCCGACATCCCCGGCGCCAGCCAGCCCAGCGCCAGCGATGTTCTGCGTTATTCCGCCGTGGCCCTCTTCGAGGAACGCGCTGAGATGGTGCAGCCCGACTTTGCCGTCACCGACGGCAACGCCGCGGCCGTCGCGGAGCTGTGCCGCCGGCTGGATGGCCTGCCGCTGGCGATCGAGCTGGTCGCCGCACGCGTACGGCTGTTGTCGCCGGCCGAACTGCTCGCACGGCTGCACGGGCCGTGGCTGCTCTCGATGGACGGTCTGCGCGATGTGTCGCCGCGGCAGAAGACGCTGCGCAGCGCGATCGGTTGGAGCTACGGCCTGCTGACTTCGACCGAGCAGACCCTCTTCACGCGCCTGGCCGTCTTCGTCGGCGGCTGCACGCTGGCCGCGGCCGAGCTGCTGTGCGGCGATGACGCCGCGCTCTCCCCGTCGCTCCCGTTCTCCCTCTCGCCCCCGCAAGTCCTCGACGGCATTGCCTCCCTGCTGGACAAGAGCCTCCTGCGCCGTGAGACCGGCCTGCACGGCGAGCCAAGGTATATCATGCTGGAGACGGTGCGCGAGTTCGGTCTGGAACGCGTGGCGCTGAGCGGCCAGGAAGCGGCGCTGCGCGCGCGGCATGTGAGCTGCCTCTTGCGGCTGATCGAGCATGCTGAGCAAGCGGAGCTCAATATCTTCCCTGTACAACTACGCCGCGTGATTGACGACGAGATTCACAACATGCGCGCGGCGTTGGCCTGGGCCACAGAATACAATGCCCAGGTCGCCTTGCTGCTGACTGCGGCGCTTGTGAACTGGTTGTGTGGGCGAGGCCCGCAGATGGAAGGAAGGCTTCTCATCGAAAGTATTCTTGCGCTGCCCGGCGCCTCCGCCCACACGATCCCCAGGGTCAGGGTGCTGAATGAGGCAGGGCTTCTTCTGCTAGCCGCCACCAACGAAACTGATCGGAGTCAAGCCTTCGAGGAGGAGAGCCTGGCTATTAGCCAGGAACTTGGGTACCGAAAAGGTGAGGCCAAAGCCTTGCTCGGCCTGGGGCGAATCGCGCAACTCGACTGGTGTGATCTGATCGAAGCCCAACATTGTTTCGAAAAGGCCCTCGTTATCTACCGGGAGTTAGATGACCTGCGCGGCATCTCCCACGCCACCGTATTCCTGGGCCAGATCGCTGCCGAACGAGCAGACTTGTCGCAGGCGCGTGCGCTGGCCGAGGAATGTCTCACCATCGCGCGACAGGCCGGTATTGAGAATCCATATGCGTTGGTGCTCCTGGCCGAATTCGCCAGGAATCATGGCGACTTGGAAAGGACGCGATGGCTGCTGGAACAAGCGGTGGCCGACCTGGATGCCTATGGATCTATCGCAGATGTGCTAGAGGGGCTGGGGTCCGTTGCCACCCGTCAGGGTGACTTCGCAGCAGCCCACGCCTTCCTGGACGAATCGCTTAGCTTGTGGAAGAAACTAGGTAACGAGAGAGCATTAGCTGCCTCTCTGCCCATGGCGGTGCTGGTTCAGGCAGAAGGAAACTACCGCGGTGCAATCGGGTTGTATCGGGCAGGTCTGCCAGGTATAAAACTCTACAGAAACCCCAAGTGTCCCTGTGGGCTGGGTCTGGCCGAGCTGGCCACGGTCTTCGATCAACACGAGGTGACGGCCAGGTTGCTGGGGGCAATCCATTCTGTGGATGAGGCCCTGCATCAACTCGCGGGCTACGAGCGCGACGACTACAACCGCCTCGCGGGCGTGGCCCGCGTCCCCTGGGCGCCGCACCCTTCGACGCCGCGTGGACACAGGGCCGGACGTCCCCATTTGAAGCAGTCATCGAGGAGGCGGTCTCTACCCTGGAAGGCGTGCTGCGCGTCGATGACCAGCCCCTATCCGCCTGACAGATTGGCGCCATGGCGTGCAAGGACCGGACGCCTGGAGTCGAACCGTTTGCGGGTCTATCCTCCTGACCCCATGGGGCTCTCGACTCCAGTCTCCGCCTCAACGGACGACGGCCGTCCTTCGTCTACTGACCGCGCGCCTTCTGCTTGGCGTTCCAGTCCAGCACCCAGGTGTACCACTTCTCCCCGCCCAGGCTGGGGTAGGTGCGCTGCAGGTAAGGCTTCGTGACGCCGGCGTTCACGCTGTAGTAGAGAGGCGCGAAGGCCGCAGCATCATCGCTCAAGATCTTCTCGGCCGCATGATACAGCGCCTGGCGCTGCGTCGGATTCTCGATCTCCTGCGCCTCTTTGGTCAACTGATTGAAGCTCTTGCCATCCGGCCCCAAGGGCGCGTTGGCATCCTTTTCCCAACTCAGGTAATTGACGCCCTCGTTGGTATTGAACACCTCATGCACCCAGTTGTTCTCGTCCGGATAGTCGGCGCACCAACCCAGGTACCAGACTTGTGACCGCCCTTGCAGGGGCGTTGAGGGTTGGATCGTGGTGAGGAAGACCTTCAGTTCCTGATTCGCGAGCTCCACGTTGATGCCCAACCCTTGCTTCCACATGGCCTGGATGGCCTCGGCAATCTGGCGGGGTCGGTCCGAGGCCGAATGTAAGAAGGTGATGGTCGGAAAACCCTTGCCGTCCGGATACCCTGCCTCCGCCAGCCATTGCCTGGCCTGTGCCAGCGCCTTGTCATAGCCCCAGCCGCCCATCTCTATCGGCAGTGTCCACGGCGCAATGTCCAGGGCGCCCGCGGCGTTGCCAAAAATGGAGCTCGGGGCGAAGGTGTTGGCGGGAATCTGGCCGCCCTTGAGCACGTTCTCGATCAAGCCCTGGCGGTCAATGGCGGCCGAGAGCGCCTTGCGCACCAACACGTTGTCCATCGGCGGCTTGCTGTTGGTGAAGCCCACAAACACACTGCATGCAGCCGGCACGCGGTAGAACTCCTTGCTCAACACAGGATCGGTCTTGACGCGCTCGATATCTCCCAAGGGCACGCTCTCCGTGTCCAGCTTGTCGGCCTCGTACATCGCGAAGGATGGCGCTGAGTCAACCAGCATGCTCATCTCGATGCGTTCGATATTGCCGGACACATTGCTCCAGCCGTACCAGAATGGGTTCTTCTCGAGCACCATGTTATCGTCGTGGAACCAGCTCACCAGCGTGTAAGGGCCATTCGTGACGATGAAGCCAGGCTCGGTCCAGCGTTCGCCCTTCTCTTCAATCACGGCGCGATATTGCGGCCGGTTGACCCACATGCCGGCGATGGCCAGGAAATAGGCAGCCGGGGTATTCACGGTCAATTGCACGGTATAGGCGTCGGGAGCGCTGGCTCCGACACCATCCACCAGGGCCTGCAGCTCGGCCGCGCTTAATTTGGCAGCGTCCGCGGTGTTCAGCGCCTTGCAGCCGGCGATGATGTAGTCCACGTACGCGTAGGTCGAAGCCGTGCGCGGGTCGCACGTGCGCTTGACGCCATAGACCACGTCGGGGGCCGTCACCGGTCCCAGCTTCTGCACCCCGCCGGTCGGGGTGTAGCGCACCCAGGAGACGTCGTCACGCAGCTTGAACGTGTAGGTCAGTCGGTCCGCGGAGAGGCTCCACGCCGTCGCCAGTTCCGGTGCGACGCTGCCGTCCGCCTCGATGTCGGTCAGGCCCAGGAAAAGATTCTCGATGATATCAACCGCCGACACCTCTGCGCCCAGAGAGGGGTCCAGGGTATGTGGCTCGCCGCCCCGGTTGATATGCAGGGTTACTTTGTTGCCGGCCTGGGGCGCCGGGGTGATACCCGTTGGCTCGGTCGGCGCCGCGGTCGGCGCGACCACCGTCGGCGCCGCGGTCGGCTCAAGCACGACGGTCGGCACGATCTGGGCAACCGGCGGGGTTGGCGCGGGGCAGGCCGTCAGCGCCAGGCTCGCCACAATCAGCACGACCAAAGGCATGGCCCATTTCTTGTAAGACATTTTCGGTTCCTCCTTGTGATATGGCGTACAGGTCACTCACGTCTGTTCCCGACGATCGCGCGATGATTCACCGTGAACATGAAGTGCGGTGACGATAAGCGGGGTTGCTGATAACAACGACTGCGGATAGTAAACCCCAAAGGCTCCCACATAGCAAGCCCCTGACCGATACAAAACCGATACAAGTATGGTAACTGCTAACCCCGCGCACCAGTTTGGACAGGATTGACAGGATGAACAGGATTCTCGCCTTGCGGTGCGCAAAACGTATCTTCTCAATTTGTAGGGGCGCACCCTTGCGGTCGCCCACGCGGCCACGCTCACGGCGCGGGTAGGCTGAAATAGGAAGGGGCCGCCTGCATGAGCAAGCGACCCCTCGATCCGCATTGGCATTTTCCACCCTCGATGGAAGAAACTCATCTCAGGTCAAGGCACGATTTCTGGCCAGTACCAGACGAACCATTCCGCCTTGCTCTCGGCCTGACCGTCGCTGACGACGTAGCCGCCGTGGGCAATCAGACCTTGCGCGTTCCCCCCTGCGGGCCAGTCAATGAAGACCCGCACTTCCTTGCCGTTCACAATCTCGGCTTTGCCGCCTTCAACCAGCGGCAGGCTGGAGATCGTGAGCACGTCCCCATCGGGATCCACGTCGTTTTCCAGGACCGGAATCGTGAGGACCTGGACGGGATGGTACAACAGGATGACCTCATCGTCGTTGGCGATGGGCGGCTGGTTGCGCGGGCCTAACGCCGGCAGACCAGACATCAGAAACAGGGTGACAATCAGCGTAATCAATCGCATCGTAGATCTCCTCGCATTATAAAGTAGTCGGAACGGAGCGCACAGGGCCGGGCAGGAGGTGGGAGTGCTGGCAGCCTGCCCGGCACATCGGGTATCGCCCATCTAGTGGATATGGAACACACAACTGATCTCGGAGGTGCCGTTTGGCAGCACGGTCGCAGCATAGGATTCTGAGAACAGGACGTCCTCTCCGTAGCGAGTGACACAGGGGATCTTGGTTTCGTGATAGCTCAACTTGATCGGATACCGGGGCAGGACTGCGCCGGGTGGCAAGGTGCCGACACAATTCACCTGGACGATATTCTCGGCCACATCGGTGGTCTGCACCTTCGATTCCGTCGTTTCTTGGGGTCTTGCGACGCCATCAGGCAGCCGGCATGGCCGGCCCATGGTCACCACGTAGAATGGCGCCGATGGTTTGGCGTTGACCGCCATCGCGGTCACGCTGAACACAACGATCAGCAGCGAGACAATGGACAACTTTTTCATACGGTTACTCCTTCGTGCGTCATCAAATGGCTTATACTGGGGTTGGCAAGCTCGTGATATGTCGTGACCACCTCCTCTACAAAGAACCACACGGGCGGTTGAAACCGCTGCAACCATTACGAAGTCGGCCGTCGCCGACTCTAGTCAGCCGCCGCAGGGCGGCTTCGCAATCGTTGCAGCGACCTCGGTCGCCCGGATACGTTGGTCGGCCAGTGACTCTATTAAGCCACAGTCGCTCCCCGGATGACAGCACAAACCGATAGTCAAACCGATACAGATGTGATATAATCGGGGCAGCTGATTATCGGTGACTGTTCGAACCTTGTGAATGGGGAACCCGATGAACTCGATTCAGACTTTTGGACAGTGGCTCAAACAACGGCGCAAGGCGCTGGGTCTGACACAGAAGGAACTGGCGCAGCAGGCGGGCTGCGCTGAGGTGACGCTGCGCAAGATCGAAGCAGGCGACCTGCAACCCTCAGGACAACTGGCCGCCTCCCTGGTCGCGGTCGCGGGTGTGGCAGACGCTGATCTGCCCGCGAGGGTGGGGTTTGCGCTGGGCGGCGGCGAGAGGCGTGCGCCGGCCGGCCGCTGGAGCAAGCAGCGGCGTCCGCACAACTTGCCGGCCCAGCTCACCCCGCTGCTTGGCCGTGAGCTCGATATCACGGCCGTGCGCAGTCGTCTGCGCGAGGGCGCGCGGCTGATCACCCTGCTGGGGCCGCCCGGCGTGGGCAAGACCCGGCTGGCGCAGGGCGTGGCCGAGGAGGTGCTGGAAGAGTTCGAGGATGGCGTCTTCTTCGTGCGCTTGGCGCCGGTCTCCGATCCCAACCTGGTGGCCGCGACGATTGCCCAGACCCTGGGCTTGCAGATGAGCGGCTCGAACTCAGCGGCCCTGCAGTTGCGCGCGTACCTGGAGGAGAAGCACCTGCTGCTGGTGCTGGACAACTTCGAGCAGATGGTCGAGGCCGCGCCGTTGGTGGACGACCTGCTGCGCCGCTGCGCCTGGCTGCATGTGCTGGTGACCAGCCGCCAGCCCTTGCGCGTGCGCGGCGAGCGCCAGGCGCCGGTGCGGCCGCTGGCCCTGCCCGCCGAACTCCCCGGCGCCAGCCAATCCACCGCCAGCCGGCTGAATCGTAACATCAAGCACTAACTGCGGATGAACAGGATTCTCGCCTTGCGGTGCGCAAAACCATCGGTACAGGGGGCCAAATAGGGTGATGGCTGAAGATCGCCACGCTCACGGCGCGGGTAGGCTGAAATAGGAAGGGGCCGCCTGCATGGGCAAGCGACCCCTCGATCCGCATTGGCATTTTCCTACCCTTGATGGAAGAAACTCATCTCAGGTCAAGGCACGATTTCTGGCCAGTACCAGGCGAACCATTCCGCCTTGCTCTCGGCCTGACCGTCGCTGACGACGTAGCCGCCGTGGGCAATCAGACCTTGCGCGTTTCCGCCGCTGGGGGGCCAGTCAATCAAGACCCGCACTTCCTTGCCGTTCACAATCTCGGCCTTGCCGCCTAGTGGATATGGAACACATCAAGGTCGGAAATTAGTGTGCGGGCTTGAGGTGCTGGCGGCTCCGCGAGACAGGCAGAGCCAGTTGGAACCCTATCAATTCCCTGCCACCGGCGTGAACTCCACTGTGCGTATCTGCTCGACCAAGAAGATATTCTGCCACTTGCCCTCGCGGTTGACCCAGAGTGAGCCAACTGTGCGTGGGTTCGAGAAATCTGCGCCGTCGTACGAGCCGTTGAAGTTCAACGGATAGGTGACCATGTAGGCATCGGGCGTGATCATCTCCACGCGTATCTCACCCAGATCGGGCTTGCGAACGACCAGTTTCTCATCTGCGATGCCAGCTAACGCGGCGGCCCGCTCGATGTACGCTCCATCGGGGCCAATCTGGTAAAAGTTGGGGTCTGTTTCGGCATCCAGCGTCTTCCAGTCGCGATTGATGTAGAGGTCAAACGTTCCAAGTTCATGTTTGACCGCCTCCGCCTTCATCTGCTCGATCCATGCTGCAGATTGTGAATTGGCCCCGCTGGGTTGGATCGCTTGACAGCCGCCCAAAAGTACACCTACGATCAACAGAACACAGACAATGATGCGATAGAATTGACTTGGCATGGTTTTCTCCTTAGTATAGGTCACTTGGCATAGAACATTTAGATACAAACGTACAAACAGGACAAAAGAAATTGCTTTTCAGATCGGCTCATTGATCATGAACAGACGATGGCAACCCCGGGTTGGCAGTGATTTCTGTTTGCGCGCCAGGCGGCCTTGGCATGGACTTGAGCCATAGCATAGCAGACGGAGCGTTCTAAAAGCGTTCTTTGGGGCGTTCTTTGGTAACGAATTTGCGGAGAAAGAGGTAGGTTTAGTGAGACAGTGCGTCAGTGCGTCAGTGGGTCAGTATGGACAGTGCGACTGTCTTACTGATCCACTGTCCCACTGCTTTTCTGTTCTGTATAACTCAGTCAATCAGCGCGGCCAATTCTGCCAGCAAATTTTTTGCCGCTTGCAGATCGGCCGTGTCAAACCCTTCGCTGAACCAGGCATAAACCGTTGCCAGTTGTTGATAGGCGTGCGTGTGCATGTTTTGGCTTTGCCACAGGCGCGCTAGGCTCATACAGGCGCGTAGCTCCAATGCTTTGGCGTGCTGCTGGTGGGCGATATCAATTGCCTGCTTGTAACAGCTTGCGGCTGCCACGGCGTCGTGCTCCGTTTTCCACAGGAGTTCGCCGCGCAAACGCCACAATTCGGCTTGCCAAAAATGCTCGGCAATCCGCTCCGCAAAGGCGAATGCCTCATCCACCACAGCCAGGGCCTCAGCATAGTAGCCAGCCAGCAACTGGGCTTCGGCCAACACGGCGAGGTACCAGGTGATTTCAATATAGACGCCAGCACGCTTCATGCTCGTCAAGCCTTGCTGTATGCGCGCAAAGCCCAGCTCGGAATTGCCTTGGCGAACCAAAGACCAGCCAGAGAGGATCAGGCCACATTCAAGAAAGACCATCAATTCGTATTGGGTGGACAGCCTAATCAGCTCGTCGGCCAATGCCTGAAGTGCGGCAACCGAATCAAGGAAGTAATCAATCCACGCCAGAAATTCGAGCGAAATCGCCAGGCTGAAGCCTTGGCGTGTTTCACGCGCCTGGATCATGCCGGCCGCGTAACGGCTGCGCGCTTGGTCAGGATAGCCCAGCATCCACAAAATGGAGGCTTCAGTGCCAATATGATTGATCGCCGGCGGAAAGCCAGAAAGTTGGCAAAAGCGTTGATAGCCCTCATTGTCAGGTTTAGTCACCGGATAGGCAAGATCAGCGTAGGCCGCTTCCAACTCACCATAGAGCCATTTTGTCAGGGCGAGCTGGTTACAGGCATCTTCAATCATGGCTGGTTCTTGCAACTGGTAGGCCATTGTTGTGAGACTTTCGGCAATTTCACGAGTCTCTCGCCATCTTCCTGTATGTGAATAGGACGACCACAGATTCCGTTGTGAAAGATAAAGTTCCCATTTTCGCCCAAGTTGGCGGCTCAATTGTTCCGTTCGCCAATATAATTGTTCCAATTCTTCATCGCTCCCACCGCGCAGCGCCAGCAAACTATGGCCGAGGGGAGCCAGTAAGGAAAGTTCTTGCTCTTGGCGCGCCCTGCTATCTGGCAGCGTCATGAGTAAGGCCACGGCGCGGCGGGCATAATTTATCGTATCATGGATGGCATACTTGGCGTGAGCAGCGGTCGCGGCCTGTTGATAATGACCGATCGCCTGTTTGACCAAGCCGGCTTCTTCGCAATGTACAGCTATTTGCGCCCTCACCAGAGCCAGTTCACCGGCATAGACTTGCTCTAAGGCCTGCGCCACGTGGCGGTGTAAATGCCGCCGCTGCGCTGGGGGAATCTGTTGATAGGCCACCTCGCGTATGCGATCATGGCTAAAGTCATAGTCCTGCACGCCCTGCTCACGCACAACGCGCCGCTGCCACAATTCATCCAGATGGCGGACAAGCGTCTCTTCGTCCCAACCGCTGGCCTGGGTCAACACCGGCAAGGTAAACGAGCGGCCAATGGTGGCAGCCAGTCTGGTCAATTCGAGCGCGGGTGGCGAAAGCTGGGCCAACCGAGTCTGGATGACCGCTTGCACCTTGGGCGGGAGGGATTGGAGACTAGAAATTGGCGACTGAAGATCAGGGCTTGCTGACGGGTCTCCGCTCTCAACTCTCGGCTCTTGCTGTCCAGCCCGCACCATCTCTACAATGAACAGTGGATTGCCTTCGGTGGCGGCATAGAGTTTGGTTAACGCCGCGCTAGCCAACGGCTGCTCTGCCACCGCCGTGGCTAGCGCGGCAGTTTCGGCAGCATCCAACGGCCCTATGGCGATTTCCGTCAACTGTTCGGCGACGCGCAAGGCCAGCACCAAGGTGGACAATGGGTGATCGGGCGTTGCTTCTTCTGTACGCACCGTACCCACAATGAGCAAACGGGCCTGCGGGTCAAAGCGCAAGAGAAAGTGCAACCACTCCAGGGTTTCCTGGTCACACCACTGGAGATCGTCAAGCACCAAGAGCAATGGTTTGGCGGGAGCCAGCAAGGTACGGGCGAGAGCCTCAAAGAGCCGCTTGCGTTGCCAGCTCTCGCTGAGCGGTCCTGGCAGCGACAAATCGGGCCGTTCAATTAGGATCTCGGGCAAGATGCGCGCCACTTCGCTGAGCCAAACGACCGGTAGTTGTTGGCGCGCGGCGGCCAACGTCGCGTTGCGCAGCCAGTCGGCAATCGGGACATAGGCCAGCCTACCCTCAGCAGCATAGGCGCGTGTGTGGGCAGTGAGCTGCCCCTGCGCGCCGACCCAATGCGCCAATTCTTCGGCCAGCCGCGTTTTGCCAATGCCCGCTTCTCCCGCTACCAGCACAAAATGGGCCTGCCCCGCAGCAGCCAAACGCCAGGCAGCTACGAGCTTGTGCCATTCCAACTGGCGCCCGACCAGCGGTGTGGCAACCGTCAACCTGGCTGCTGGCCTCTTGTTCGTGACCGGTGCACCGTCTGTCTGCAACAGGCCTTCGTAGAGCTCACGCGTGGCTTGGCTGGGTTCGACCCCCAGTTCGCGCAACAAGGTAGTGGCACAGGTGTGATAGACACGTAAGGCAGCAGCCCGCTCACCCACCAATCCATGCAGTTGCATTAGGCGGCGATAAGAAGCCTCGTGGAGGGGGTCGTGGTGCAACAGACGCAAAGCATGAGGAATGGCCGCCCCATACGCACGCTGATCTTCGAGTTCGCCAATCAACCGTTCCATGGCTTGGGCAAATTGTTGGCGCAATCGTTCGCGTTCGGGCAGAATCCAATCGTCATAGCAGCCGGGCAAGAGTTCACCCGCATAGAGGGCAACCGCTTTTTCCAGCCTTGCAAGCGTGGCTTGGCCGATGGCCGGTTCGGTTTGTGTACACAGCGTTTGAAAAGCGGCTACATCCAGCGTAAAGGGCGCGTCATGGCGCCATTGGAGCGTTGCATGGTCAATGCTTACATAGTGATCAACCTGGGGCAAATAGTGGCGCAAATGGTACACCAACTGGCGCAGATTGGTTTGTGCTTGTTTGTCGGTCGTATCGGGCCAGAAGAGAAAGGCGAGCTGACGGCGGGATTGGGGTACGTGACGATGAAGAAGCAGGTAGGCCAACAAGGATTGCAGGCGCGGCTGATTGAGGCCCGTTACGGGCTGATCCCCGTAGAGCAGGTGAAAATCGCCCAGGAGATGGATGTAGAGGATTGGCATTGGGGTCTCTTGGTCGCTGCATACTGCACGTATCAAGGTGAATTTTGAGTATTGCGTCAGTCGCTTGTGACTCTCTCCACCGATTATGGCGATTGTATCACAGCGAAGCGAAAAAGGCACGCTCTCCACAAACCAATAGTCAAACCGATACAGATGTGATATAATCGGGGCAACTGACTATCGGTGGCTGTTCGAGCCTTGTGAATGGGGTGACCCGATGAACTCGATTCAGACTTTTGGACAGTGGATTAAGCAACGGCGCAAGGCGCTGGGTCTGACGCAGAAGGAACTGGCGCAGCAGGCGGGCTGCGCCGAGGTGACGCTACGCAAGATCGAAGCCGGCGACCTGCAACCCTCAGGACAACTGGCCGCCTCCCTGGTCGCGGTCGCGGGTGTGGCAGACGCTGATCTGCCCGCGAGGGTGGGGTTTGCGCTGGACAACGGCGAGGGATATGCGCCGGCCGGCCGCTGGAGCAGGCCGCGGCGTCTGCACAACTTGCCGGCCCAGCTCACCCCGCTGCTTGGCCGTGAGCTCGATATCACGGCCGTGCGCAGTCGTCTGCGCGAGGGCGCGCGGCTGATCACCCTGCTGGGGCCGCCCGGCGTGGGCAAGACCCGGCTGGCCCTGGCCGCCGCGGAGTCCGTGCTGGACGAGTTCGAGCACGGCGTCTTCTTCGTGCGCCTGGCGCCTGTCTCCAATCCTGACCTGGTGGCCGCAACCATCGTGCAAGCCCTCAACGCCTCGTCGAGCGGGCCGAATCCACCGGCCTTGAAATTGCGCGCCTACCTGGAAGAGAAGCATCTCCTGCTGGTGCTGGACAACTTCGAGCAGGTGATCGAGGCCGCGCCGCTGGTGGATGGCTTGCTGCGCCGCTGCTCGTGGCTGCACATCCTGGTCACCAGCCGGCAGCCGCTGCGCATGCGCGGCGAGCGGCAGGTGCCGGTGCTGCCCTTGACCCTGCCCGCGCAGTTCCCAGGCGCCATCCGCCTCACCGCTGACGAAGCGCTGCGCTATCCGGTTGTAGCCCTGTTCGCGGATCGCGCCGCCGCGGTGCAGCCCGACTTTACCGTCACGGACAGCAATGCCGCGGCCGTGGTTGAACTGTGCCGCCGGTTGGACGGCCTGCCCCTGGCCATCGAGCTGGTCGCGGCGCGCGTCAAGCTATTGCCGCCGGCCGAGCTGCTGGCGCGCGTGCGCGGGACCTGGATGCTTTCGGTGGATGGCCTACGTGACGTGTCGCCGCGGCAGAAGACCTTGCGTGGCGCCTTCAGTTGGAGTTTCGACTTGCTCTCCCCATCCGAACAAACCCTTTTCACCCAGTTGGCCGTGTTCGCCAATGGCTTCACCCTGGAAGCGGCGGAAGCGCTGTGCGGAGATGAGAGTACAAAATCCCAGGTTGTGGACGGGATCGCGTCGCTGCTGGACAAGAGCCTGCTGCGCCGTGAGATCGGTCCGCGCGGCGAGTCGCATTACAGCTTGCTGGAGACAATGCGCGAGTATGCCCTGGAACGATTGGCCCTGAGCGGCCGCGAAGCAGAGCTGCTTGCGCGCCATGCGGGCTACTTTGTACAGCTCGTGGAAAACGTCGAGAGGATAGACCCGGACCCCGGACGCATCCAGCTTCACCGCCTGCTCGACAATGACATCTACGACATCCGGGCTGCCCTGGCCTGGGCAATGACTCATGACGTGCAGGCCGCCCTGCTGCTCACCGCCGCCCTCTTGGAGTGGCTCTCCGCACGCGGGCCTTTTGTCGAAGCGACGCGGCTGATCCACGAGGTTTTCGCCCTACCCGGCGCCGCGGAGCGTACGATGGCGCGGGCGAATGCGTTGTGTGAAGCGGGATTGCTGCTGCAATTTGTGGGTGAGAATGTCGAGGCCCAGGCCTTTGCCGAGGAGAGCCTGGTTCTCAGTCACGAGCTGGGGTACGTCGAAGGCGAAGCCGATGCCTTGCTCGCGCTGGGGCGCATTGCCACCGGGTGGGGCGACCGGGACGCGGCCCAGCGGCATCTGGAAAATGCCCTGGCACGCTACCAAACCCTGGACGCCCCCGGCGGCATCTCCCAGTCGCTGGCACTGCTGGGTGAAATCGCACTTGAACAGGCATACCTGCCGCGCGCACAGGCGTTGTGCGAAGAGTGCCTCGCCGTCGCCCAGCGCGCGGGTTTTGCGTACCCCTGGCCGCTCGGCATTCTGGCCAACCTGGCCTGGGCTGAGGGTGATCTGGCGCGGGCGCGCTTGCTCAACGAGCAGAGACTGGCAGGCGAACGCCAGCGCGGCGTCAAAGGCAGCATTGCGCACACCCTCTTGGAACTGGGGACCGTGGCGACTCGCCAGCGCGACTTTCCGGCAGCCCACCTCTTTCTCGACGAGGCCTTTATCCTACTGAAGGAACAGGGCCACGAAAACTATCTACGTGCTGGCTACCTGCGCCTGGCCGCGCTGCTGCAGGCCGAAGGCGACTACGGGCAAGCGATCCAGTGGTATCGGGAGGGCCTGGCTGGCGCAGCACACTACCCAGCGACGTGGGGTCCTTGCCTTCTGAACCTGGCCTCGCTGGCCGCAGCCCTGGACCAGGACGAGTTAGTCGCCAGGCTGCTGGGCGCGACGGAGACCGTGAATGAGACAGGCACGCGTCTGCTGCCCATCGAGCGCAGCGACTACAACCGGCTGGCTGACTCAGCCCGCGCGCACCTGGGCGCCGCGGCCTTCGACGCGGCGTGGGCGCAGGGCCACGCGCTGACATTCGAACCGGCCGCGGAGGAGGTGGTGGCACGGCTGGAGGCTGCGCTGCAGGTTCAACCACGATCTACCTGAAAGATCCGAAATTCGGGTTAGCGGTCGTCGCGGAAATTCGGACAGGCGGTATCGTCGAAATCCACGTTCTCGCCATCATCGCTGATAGGACTGCAGGCGTCGCAGTCGCTTCCTGTTGGTCTGTTGACGACGATGGTGTTCTCAAGCGTCACGGCGCCATCGTTTTTGATGCTGCCGCTCTCGACGCCAGTGCTATTGCCTGCGAAGAAGCCCCGTCACTTCAAGAACGCGAAAGTAGCAATGACGGTCTCCCAGACCGCCTTGGCATCTGGTTGCGACTTCGGGTATGCCAGATCAAGATGTGATGGGCTAACCATCAGAATGTAGAGTCGGTCATCATGAATGATGAAGGTCTGAGAGGTTGTCAGTCTCCCTGGAAGGCCCTCGACGATTTCCGCCGGCTCGCCGCCGATGGTCGTGATAGTGCGCGTGAAGGGCGCGCTGGCGATGAGCGTTGGGGCGATAGGTCGCGTATCAGTGATGGGTACGATAGCCCACCAAATGACCGCATCCACAGCTTGCGCGAGGGTTTGTCCGGCTGCGATAGGCGAGCTACTGATCGACATATTCGCCTGGTCCGGTTCAGGGACACCACTCTCCAAGAACGGTCCATCAACATAAGTCGTACGATTCTCAGGGTTATCAGGGTAATGGATGCTAAAGCGTGACGGATAGTGGAAACAGTAGTCGGCGTCCCGACTGATATGGACCAGCGTATCCTGAACGGCGCTGCGGCAGCCAATGGGCAGATTGGGGGTCGAGGTAGTGGTAGCCGCGGAGGGCGTGATGGGAACCGGAGTCCACAACTCCGGGGGGGAGGCAGGCGGTGTGCTTTCGTCCACGGAAGGGCGCGGCGACGCCGTATAAGGCGGAACAGGTGTTGCAGTCGCCCCATCCCGTGGCGCCATACAGGCTGAAAGAACCAATAACAAGCAGAATGCGACGATGATCTGTTTCATTTCACAATACCTTCGCCAAAAAGATTGAGTCCAACACCTTTGTCAGTCAATTCACAGCAGGAGCCGTCGCCCAAGTGGAGCAATGGTGAAGTCCGCCGACACGGGCGTTGGTGCAAGAGACAACGCCGGGGGCAGGACCGCGCTCGACAGCAGCGCCACCGATACGAACAGAACAAACCAATGCTGCACTTTCATTTGACAGCGATGCATGCCGGCAGTACAATGCCGCCCGTTGTCTGATCCCCGACCGATACGATCAAGCTATCTCACCGCCAGCGGCAACGCTGCACGGTATTCCAGCGGGGCGCCAGTCTCACCCACGGGTCCGTGAGGCTGCAACAGATTCTGTGCCAGCTCCAACGACTAGTGCAAGCAGAGAAACTCAAAGGCGAGTTTGTCTACCTGCACTCTTTGTTTCTGGGGCCAGCGTTCCTTGCTCACTCCCACCAGGTTACCCGCTCGGCTGGCACCAGCGCGCTGAGCGTGACGCCGGCGGCCTGGGCGCGGGCCTCCACCGCGCGCACCTGCGCGGCAAAGCGCGCATTGGCCTGGCGTAAGGCCCGTTCGGGGTCGACGCCGCGCGCACGGGCTTGGGCCACGAGGGCAAAGAGCAGGTCACCAAACGCCTCCTCGTCAGCCGGGATCACTCCGGGATCTGGTGCGGGCGCACCGGGCCAACCGAGGCGTGCCACGCGGCGCTGATATATTTCGGCCTGCATCAGGGCCGGCAGCGCAGACGGCACGCTGCCCAGCGTGGATTCTACCTCGCCCTTCGTCTGGCGCTCGGCCGCTTTGATCTTCTCCCAGTTCTGCAACACCTCATCCACATTCTGCACGTCCAGCCCGCTGAAAACGTGGGGATGGCGCCGGATCAACTTGGCGATGATGTGACTGAGCACATCGGCCAGGCGGAATTCGCCTTCCTCGGCCGCAATCTGCACCTGCATGGCAAGATTGAGATACAGATCGCCCAGCTCTTCAGACAAGAGGTGCGCATCCCCGCTCTCGATGGCCGCTATCACCTCGTAGGTTTCTTCCAGCAGCGGGCTGACCAGCGATTCGTGCGTCTGCTCGCGGTCCCAGGGGCAGCCGTCGGGCGCGCGCAGGCGAGCCACGATCTCCTGCAGCGCGTCATAGCCGCCCGCATGGGGCAGTGGCGGAATGTACAACGCGGTCAGGTGATCGAAGAAGCTGCCGGCATGGTCCAGTTCGTGCAAGGGAAGCTGCAGCGTCTGGCTGGCCTGCGTGCCGGCCGCCTGCACCAGGGTCAGTGGATGATCTTCCGGGTAGGTGTTGAGCAGCACCAGCTTGACTTCGCCGGCCAGCAGGCGGCTGTAGAGTTGACCCAGGATCGCCGGGCGGTCGGGATCAAGCGGCGCGTGGTGTTTGTTGGCAAGCAGCATGGCATCGGCAATTTGCAGGCCGTCCAGGGCATCCACACGCAGGGCGGTCAACAGCGGCTCGATGAAGCTCAGGCCCTCGACGATGCGCACGCTCAAGCCCTGCGCCGCCGCGGCCCGCTGGATGAGTTGGGTGGTTGTTTCGCCCACGGCCGGATGGCCGGGCACCGCGTAGACCACGCCCTGTGGCCGTGCGGCCAGTTCCAGGATGCGGGCGCTGATGGTTTGGTAGACATCGGCAAACGCGTCGGTCTGTTCATAGACCTCATCGAAGCTGACCAGGTGCAGTCCAGGCACAGCCCGCAACGCGTCCACGGTCGGATGACGCGCCGTACGCAAGCAGACTTCAGACGCCTGCGTCAGGATTTCCCAGGCCTCGCGGGTCAGGAGACGCGGGTCGCCAGGCCCCAGCCCCACAATCGTGATGTTGTTCATGGCAACGGTTTCGACCTCAGCAGAATGGCAGGCGCAAAACGCCCGCGCCCAACCATACCACAAGCAGCCCGGTCAACCAAATGCGCAAAGGGCGCCGCCATTCCAGATTCGAGACATCCTCAACCACAGGGACAGAGGAATCAATTCGTGAAATTCGTGGCGGAGCGCATCCTCAGACTCTTGCCACGAATGACACGAATTCACACGAAAAACGCAGAGAGCACAAAGAAGCGGCAGGTTCGCCGCCCGTGGGCGACTTCTCTGTGCTCTTTGTGCTCTCTGTGGTAAAGAATTCGTTCAGTCTTAGCGTCAGCGATAGGTTCGACGAATCTCGGCCAGGGCCGGGAAGTCGTAGAAGACGCTGATGGTGTTGCTCAGGCGGTTGCCCACATAGACCAGGTTGTTGGCCGGGTTGACCACGACAGCCAGCGGGAAATCGCCGGTCATCCGCAGACTAATCGGCTCGCGCAGCACGCCGCTCAGGCGAGTCACGCTGTCGTCGTTGGCATTGACCGCCATGATATGGCCGTTGTTGGGGTTGACCGCCAGGCCCGCGCCGCCGTCGCCGCTGCTGCCCACCAGCACCGACTCGAGTTGGGTCGCGCCGCCGCCGCTCAGGCCATAGAAGCGCACCCGCTGATCCGGCTCTCCGCGTACAGCGTAGGAGACCACCATCTGGTTACGCGTGGCATCGAGGGTCATACCAAACGGTTCGCCGCCCGGGTACAGCGTGAGCAGCGGCTCGATCAGGTTGGTGTTCCCGTTCACCGACATGACGCGGTCAATGTCACGCAACCCGACGTAGATGCGGTTGAAGTTCGGGTGTACGGCCAGTCCCCATGCGCCGGCGCCAACGCCAACCGTGGTCAAGAGGGTGTCGTTGACGCTGTCAATCACGGCCAGACGTCCATCGCCGTGCAGCGTCACATAGACGCGGTTGGTGATGGGGTTGACGGCCACCCAGCACGGCTCGCGGTAGGGCGCCATCGAGATGGTGCGGATCACGGTGTTGGTGGCCGGGTTGATGACCGATACGCTGTTGCTGTCGAAGTTCGCCACATAGACCTTGTTGGTCGTGGCATTGTAGGCCACACCAAAGGGGCGGGCGCCCACCGGAATG
Organism: Candidatus Amarolinea dominans; assembly: GCA_016719785.1. Classification (NCBI taxonomy): domain Bacteria; kingdom Bacillati; phylum Chloroflexota; class Caldilineae; order Caldilineales; family Candidatus Amarolineaceae; genus Candidatus Amarolinea; species Candidatus Amarolinea dominans. The sequence goes on along the minus strand of JADJYJ010000003.1, from coordinate 235,021 downwards.
GTCGTCACGACATTGTTGGCCGCGGTGTCTATCACATAAACCCAGTTGTGGGCCTGGCTGGCCACGTAAAGGCGCTGGGTGCTGGGGTGCAGGGCCATGCCCTTGGGATGGTCAATGCCGGTGATGTCAGGGAAGATGACCGGCGTGGGCGTCGGGGTCGGCGTCGCGGTCGGCAACAGGCGGTTGCGGAAGCGCACTTCGATGCAGGGGCCGGTCTGTGCCAGGGTCACGTTGAATTGAGCCGGCGAGAGCGGTTCCCAGCCAGTCTGCATCTCTTCCCACAGGGTGTAGGTGCCCCAGGGCAGGTTGTCGAAGCGGAAGCGGCCGCTGGCATCGGTGACACGCGTGTAAACCGGCTCCGCCTCATCACTCAGGCGGACGCGGATGGTCCATCCGCCCAGGCCGGCATAGGCCGCGTTGACCTTCGTGCCGGCAATGCAGCCGCGCGGGACCAGGTAGTAATCGTTGGCGCCCAACGGGAGATAGCGCGGGGCCGGGGTGCGGGTCGGCGTTGGCGTGCGCGTTGGCGTACGCGTCGGGGTGGCTGTAGGCGTTGGCGTGTTGGTCGGCGTCGGCGTCGGCGTGTTGGTCGGCGTCGGCGTCGGCGTGTTGGTCGGCGTTGGCGTCGGGGTGTTGGTCGGCGTTGGCGTCGGGGTATTCGTCGGCGTCGGCGTGTTGGTCGGCGTCGGCGTCGGCGTGTTCGTCGGCGTATTCGTCGGTGTGGGCGTATTGGTGGGCGTGGGCGTCCACGGCCAGTTGCCAAAGAACAGCGTGGCGGTGACGTTGTTCTGAATCTGCACCAACTGCTGTGCGGGCGAGATGCTTGGCTCATAGCCAGACGGCCAACTGATCTCGCTCACGGTGTAGGTGCCTACGCCGAGGTGTGTGAACGAGAGGATGCCGCTGCTTGTGGTGGTGCGTGTGAACACCTCAGAGAAGGGAGGCGGGAAGCGCAGGGTGAAAATTGCGCCGGCCAGCCCATTCTCGCCCGGCTCCTGGACGCCGTTGCCGTTGGCATCCACGAATTTGACGATGCGCAAATCGCCCGTGTCCTGGGTGACAAAGAAGACGACCTCGGCCGCCGCTTCGAAGCCGTTGTCGGAGAAATACTCGACCCGTGCGATGTAGCGTTCGTGCGTCAACGAAATGGGCACGGTATAGGTCATCGGAAGTTGGAACGTGCGGGTCACGCTCAGCCCACTGGTGTTCAAGTAGGTGGCTGTTTCAATGACCTGGCTGGAGTCAAAGTTACGCAGAGCGTAGGTGACGTGGCTGGGCGTGGCGCCACCATAGCCCAGAACCTCCCAGTGCATCGTTTCCAGTTCGCCTGGGCGCAGGGCGGATGGCGGCGCTGGCGAACGGGTGAGGAGCACCGAGCCATCGGCCGGGTCCAATGCCGGTTGCGCGGACTGCACGAGCAATATCTGCGCAGCGGGTAGGGCTGGCGGCGCGCTGGCGGCCACGCCGATAGCCAGCAAAGCGATCAGGCTGATGCCCACAAGCAGGGCCAGGGTCAGGGTCAGGTGTCGAAGTCGCATTTTGTCGTCTCCTATGTGGAACAGGGGGAATCGAACGGGGGAATGGTGACGTCATTGTACACAACATGACGCCCTGAACCAACTCAGGTGACGCCGCGCCTGTGCTTGCCCCAAAAACAAAGCGGAGGTCGCACAAGTCAGAAAACTCTGCTCGTACAACCCCCGCCTGACTGTTGTGCTTCGACACCTGCCATCGGAGGCGACAGGTGTCGAAGTGATGAGTGACGCTAGTTGTCGGTGAAGATGGTCACCTTGGCCTGGTCACGAGAACCGACATAGACCCGGTTGTTGGTCGGATTCACGTCCAGCATGAACGGGTTGCGGGCCGTGGCTACCGTGCGCAGCAAGGTGAAGGCGTTGGTGGTGCCGTTGTAGCTGTACACCCGCACCTGGTTCAACTTACTGTTGACCAGCAAGACATGGCCTGTGGTCGGGTTGACGATCAGGCCGCCGCCGCCATCTGCTTGATCCTGCGGCATATCCACCTGGCCGGCCGGGGTGAGACCCTGCGCGGTGGTGCGGTAGGCCATCAGGCGGAACGGGATGTCGCCTTCGCCGATGATGACGAAGACCCGACTGAGCGACGGCGCGTAGTGGATGGCGTACGGGATGGCGCCCACAAACGGCGACACCGACTGGTCTTCGAAGGTGTTGCCGGTCACACCGTCAAGCGTGGCGATGTTACCGGTGTCACGGTTAGTCGTGTAGATGCGGTTCAGGGTTTCGTTGACGGTGGCGCCCCATGCGCCCACGCCACCGGACCACTTGAGTGCCAGGCGCCGCTCATCCACGCCGCTGATGATCCCCATGACATCCCAGGCGTGGCTGATGCTGTAGATGCGATTGGTGGTCTGGTTGATGTCCAGGAAGGTGGTTTCAGGGCCAATCTGCACCGTGGCAATGACGCTGTTCGTGGCGCCGTTGATCACGGAGACGGTTCCGTCCACATAGTTGTTGACGTAGACCTTGTTGGTCGCCGTGTTGACCGCGACACCGAATGGCTCGTCGCCGACACGAATCTTGATGATCGTCTGCAAGGTACTGGCGTTGACCACGAACAGTTCATCGGTGTCGCGGCTCGCCAGGTACAGGCGGTTGGTCAGCGGGTTGATCGCCACACCCTTGGCGTGCGTCAAGCCCGGAATGTCAATATCACCACCGACGGGCGGCGTCGGCGTGCGCGTTGGGGTACGCGTTACGGTCGGCGTCGGCGTGCGGGTTGGGGTGCGGGTTGGCGTCCGGGTCGGAGTGGCCGTCAGCGTTGCCGTTGGGGTTGGCGTCGGCGTACGCGGCAGGATATTGATGATGCCCGGGACATACTGGCGGAACGGCCCTGGCTCGGCCTTGATGGAGTAACCGAGACAGTCACCACGGTTGTAGAAGTCGCGCACCATCAGATAGTATGTCGCCTGAGCAGGCGCCACGAACACGATCTGCGAAGCTACGCCACCGCCGGTGTAATCATCGTTGGTGATGAGCAACGTAGTGCCATCCGTGTCATAGAGGCGCATGATGGTATCGGCGCCCAGCATCAGGTTGAACGTGGTGAAGGTGTAGGCGCGATTGGCCTGCAGATTGACACGGAACCAGTCCTGGTCACCGGTGACATGGAAGTTATGTACCTGAGCCGAGCCGTTCGTGGGTAGGAGGGTGGCACTGGTGTAACTGTTGTCCGGCTCATACTGATCCGGCTGGCAGAGCGGCGTCGGCGTTGGGGTCGGGGTATTGGTCACAGTCGGCGTCGGTGTACGCGTCGGGGTATTCGTCGGCGTGTTGGTCGGCGTCGGCGTACGCGTCGGGGTATTCGTCGGCGTGTTGGTCGGCGTCGGCGTACGCGTCGGGGTATTCGTCGGCGTGTTGGTCGGCGTCGGTGTACGCGTCGGGGTATTCGTCGGCGTGTTGGTCGGCGTCGGCGTCGGTGTGTTGGTCGGCGTCGGCGTCGGCGACGGTGTGTTGGTCGGCGTCAGCGTCGGTGTGTTGGTTGGCGTCGGCGTCGGTGTGTTGGTCGGCGTCGGCGTCGGTGTGTTGGTCGGCGTCGGCGTCGGCGTCGGTGTATTGGTCGGCGTCGGCGTCGGCGTGTTGGTCGGCGTCGGCGTACGCGTCGGCGTCGGCGTCGGTGTGTTGGTCGGCGTCGGTGTTGGCGTCAGCGTCGGCGTACGTGTCGGGGTGTTGGTGGGCGTCGGCGTCGGCGTATTGGTGGGCGTCAGCGTCGGCGTGTTCGTCGGCGTTGGCGTACGCGTCGGCGTGTTAGTCGGCGTTGGCGTCGGCGTTGAGGTATTCGTCGGCGTGTTAGTCGGCGTCGGCGTCGGTGTGTTGGTCGGCGTCGGCGTCGGCGTGTTGGTCGGCGTCGGCGTCGGTGTGTTGGTGGGCGTCGGCGTCGGCGTGTTGGTCGGCGTCGGCGTCGGCGTCGGCGTGTTGGTCGGCGTCGGGGTATTCGTCGGCGTCAGCGTGACCGTGGGAGTATTCGTTGCAGTCGGGGTCGGTGTGGCAGTGGGGCCGCCCGGCGTCCACGTTGGCGTCGCGGTGGGGGTGATGGTCGGCGTCGGGGTATTGGTCGGCGTCGGCGTCGGGGTCGGGGTGTTCGTCGCCGTCGGCGTCGGGGTGTTCGTCGGCGTATTGGTCGGCGTCGGCGTCGGGGTATTGGTCGGCGTCGGCGTCGGGGTCGGGGTGTTGGTCGGCGTCGGCGTCAGGGTTGGGGTGTTGGTCGGCGTCGGCGTCGGTGTTGGGGTGTTCGTCGGCGTCGGCGTCGGCGTCAGGGTTGGGGTGTTGGTCGGCGTCGGCGTCGGGGTTGGCGTATTGGTCGGCGTCGGCGTCGGGGTGGGCGTATTAGTCGGCGTCGGCGTCAGGGTTGGCGTATTGGTCGGCGTCGGTGTCGGCGTTGGCGTATTGGTCGGCGTCGGCGTCGGGGTTGGGGTGTTGGTCGGCGTCGGCGTCAGGGTTGCCGTACCGGTGTTCGTGGGGGTCGGGGTTGGGGTGTTCGTCGGCGTCGGCGTCGGCGTCGGGGTATTAGTAGCGGTCCCCGTCGGCGTATTGGTTGGCGTCGGCGTCGGGGTGTTGGTTGGCGTATTGGTCGGCGTCGGTGTCGGCGTCGGTGTACGCGTCGGCGTGTTCGTCGGCGTCGGTGTCGGCGTTGGGGTATTCGTCGGCGTCGGTGTCGGCGTCGGCGTGTTCGTCGGCGTCAGGGTTGGCGTCGGCGTCGGCGTCGGTGTACGCGTCGGCGTGTTCGTCGGCGTCAGGGTTGGCGTCGGCGTATTGGTTGGCGTGTTCGTCGGGGTCGGCGTCGGCGTATCCGTGGGCGTCGGCGTCGGCGTCGGCGGCTTGGGTGTGTCCGTCGGCGTTGGCGTCGGCGTCGGGGTGTTTGTCGGCGTATTGGTCGGCGTCGGCGTGCGTGTCGGCGTCGGGGTGTTCGTCGGCGTCAACGTGGGCGTCGGCGTTGGCGTCGGCGTCGAGGCGCAGCCGCTGAGCGGAATCTCAAAAGTCTGGACGATCCACTCCAGATCGGGCGAATTGGTGTCCTTGGATTCTGCCTGCAGCAACTGCCAGGTGGTCGTGACAGGCACGGTGATGGTTGTGCTGTAAACATCCATATAATTGCCGCGATTGGCAATGTACGGATTGTTGGCGATCAACGTTCCGGTAATGAAGAGGTCGGACGTGATGGGCAAGGTGCCGGTAATACCTTGCTGACCCCACAGGCCAGAACCCTGTGTGGGCTGGACACCGCCAACCACGGACCAAGTGAGAGCCTGGCGCGCGCTGCCAGGAGGAGTCTGATCGTAGGCATCCACACCGGAGAACTCGGTCGGGTCGGTTCCGGCGGCCAGCGTCGGTGGGCCGAAGTGGCCACGGGCGATGTCCAAACCCTCGTTCAGCCAGACGTGGTACGGCAAGCGGCCAGTCTGCTTGTAGACAACAACCAGCGCAGCACCGTTGCTATAGGACCCGATGGTTACGCCGGAGATGAGATAACTGGACGCGCCGGGGCCGGTGACCAGGGCTGTAACGTCGGCCCAATAGGCATGGGCGTAGAGGACACTGCTCCACTTGCCAAAGTAATCTCCGTCGGACGTGACCGGTATACTATTGAGCGTCACATTGAAGTTGGAGCCATTGATCAGTGTCGTGGCGTTGTTCCAATACAAATAGGCCTTGAACACGTTGCCAGGAATGGTGATATTGATCGTTCCTGACGTCAAGCCATCGAGGCCAATTCCGGAGGCAACCACGCCGTAGCCACCGTCCAGTTGGTCAAAGCACGTGCCCCACTCGCGCGCGGTTTGGAGTGGTGCGTCATCAATGCCAATGGGCGCCTCCCGATCGGCGCCTACCGAAGTAACGCCGGGTTGCAGCACCAGGCCAAGCAAGAGCAGGATGATACCGCAAAGCAGCAGCCAGGGCTGAGAGCGGATTACCTGCCGGGCAGATCCGCGGGCGTGCGGCGCAGCCTCCGGATGAAGTTGCAGGGGAGAACGCGGGTGAGTCATAAGCCACCTCCTGTGTCGCGCAATGTCAGTCTGCCTGTGGCAGACCGCAAAAAAGGGCAAAGGCGAGTGTCGGCTCGGCCTTACCGACAATCGCCATTTGTCTGTCAGATTACAAAACGATCCAGTGCCTGGTAACGATGCAAGGCCACGATGCAGTACCGATATTACCTCTTTCTAAGACGCAGGCAGGGCGCTAACGTTGCGCAACAGGCAGAAAGACACGGTGCCAATTCTGCGCTTGCGCCGCCGTGGGGCCGTACCAGGTGCTGCCATCGGGGGCAACTGCTTCGATCCAGTAGAACTCGCCGCTGTTTCCAGCCGGATCCAGGGCCACATAGCTGCTGGCGTTGCCCTGGGCTGGAACGATTTCGTTCGTGATCCGGGTTCGCAAGCCATTTGCTGTGGGGCTATTATACACGTAGTAGCCAACAAGGTTCAACTCACGCAGCGAGGTCCATGCCACACGCACCTGGGCGCCCTCCACACTGGCCGTGAACGAACTCAGTCCAACCCCAGTGGGCACGACATAGCCGAAGTTGAGATTGAGCAGGTTCTGACCGGGTGTCGCAATGGCGATGCGGCTGGTCGGCGTGGTCGGAATGAAGCCAGACAGCGATTGAATCACAACGTTGTAGGTGCCGGGTGGCAACCCATTGATGCGCCACTGCCCGCTGCTGTTACTGAGGGTAGTGGCGACGGTGGCGCCGCCCTGATCGAGAACGGCGATGACAAAGGATTGCAGACCCATCAGTGGGTTTTCGTTGGGTGAGCCATCACCGCTGATGTCGGCCCACACCAGGCCACCCAGATCCGAGGCGCCTGTCGCCACCTGGGTTGTCACCGTGGCGCTGTTATTTGTTGAGCGCCGGTCGGGCGGGTCGCCGCTCACCTGGGCGGTGTTGGTGATGATCGTGGTTGACGTAATCGTGTTGGTGACGGCGCCGTTCAGGGTGATGGTGCGCTGTTCCCCGGCTGCCAGCGCAGCGACGGTCCAGACCAGGTTGCTGCCCGTTTCAAGGATGACATCGCCATGGCTGGCGCTCCAGGCCACATTGCTCAATTCAGAAGGCAGCGTCTCGGTGATGCGCACACCACTGGCGCTCAACTGTCCGGTATTACTCACGGTAATCGTGTACGTCAGCGGCTGTCCTGGCGCTACAGAGCCGGCCGGCTCCACAGATTTGCTGATGCCAAGATCGGCCGCGGGCAACGCCAGGGTCAGCGCAGGGTCGCCGAAAAGGATGTAGTTGTCCAACAGTTCCTTGAATGGGCTGCTGGTATTGAAAAGCTTGAGCTTGCCGGCGGTGGTGGCCGGCCCGAGCTGTAAGATGCCCTGTTCGAAAATAGCCTCATAGAAGCCGGTGTAAAGCTCGGTGTGGCCGGTTGCCACGCCCAGGCCCGTGGGCGACCAACTGGCAATGGCGCCTCGCCCCAGGGTGCGCACGACCGTCTCTCCCTGCGACTTGTACCCGGGCACGATGTAGTACCCTTCGAGGCAGGTCATGGGGAGCATCACCGGCCAGCGTCCGGCGTTGGTCAGCGTCGCCACGTCACTGGTGCGGAAGTAGCGCTCACCGCCCCAGTAGGGAATGGAGGAGTGGCCGTTGTAGTTGACGAACAAGGCGCCGCTGTTGATGCCATTGAGCAGTGCGGTACGCAGGGCGCTGGCGCTGGTGTAGTTGATACGGAAATAGAGCTTGGATTGGGTGAAGGTTGCGGGCAAGATATGATCTGCAACCAGGTTGCTGTGTTCGGAAAAGTTGCCGGCGCCATCGGCGTCGTCGGCTACGAAGATCACACGGCGATTCCACGCTTGATCGGGCGCCTGGGCTTCGTAGCTCACGACGCGATCCACCATTTCTTGAGCTTCAGCCACGGTGTTGACCGGGAAGCGTCCCAGGTGCATATCGGGCATCTTGTTATTGTCTACGTCCACGTAGCGATTATCCGCGGCCGTTTCTCCCATGAAGGAATCGCTCATGGCAAGAAAAGCGGGAACAAAGACCTGATCGGGTATTGCACTGAAGCCCTTCGGGTCGTAGGTTGCGTCCCCCATCAAGAGGACGAACTGCGGGCGGGGCTGCCAGTTGTTGTAGGCAAAGGTCAGAAAATCTTTGATCGCTTGCTGGCTCATCAGGCCGAAGCTAAATTCATCATAGATATCCCGCACATCAACCACGGCCGTGGCGTACTGATTGTGACTGGCACGATAATTGGCCAATTGGGTTGCCTGGGCCAGGAAGTCATGGTGCGTGATGACGAGGTAATCGGCGCCATTCGTTAACGCTTTCAGATTCGAAGGGGTGTCCAGGGTGATGCTGAGGGGCGTCAGAAAGGCGGCGTCGGCCAAACTGAGGCAACGGCTGTTCGGCGCCGCGCGCACATCAGAGAATTCCAGGGTAAAGGGTGCCAGCGCTCCGGTGACAGCGGCGTTGACCAGGCGTGTGGGGTGGTTTGCATCGGTCACATCGAAGGCGTGAATGTTGGAGTCCGTAAAACCGCCAATCGCATAAGCCAGCGTGCCGGCGCTATCGGCGTCACAACGGGCCACATCGCTGCGCGCTGCAGGCACATCATGATACGTCAGTTCAAACCAGTCGGGGTAGATTTGGTCCTGAACGCCGCTGCCAACGACCACAGCCGTGGCGGTCACGGTGTTCGTGATCTGCAAAATGGACTGATCGAAGGCGAGGGTGGTGTTACTTAGTTCGTAATCGTCCCAGGAGACGTCGCCAAGCAACGTGCCATTCAGATAGAACGTAACGAGGTGATCGGGATTGACAAACGGGTTCGACCAGACCCCCCGCAGGGCGACATGCAGGCTGGCAGGAAAGGAGCCGCTGGCCAGGCCGGGTAGGTTCATTGGGTAACTCAGCGTCTGCGTTGGGCAGGTGCTGGGCGTAGAGCAGAGCAGGAAGAAGTAGTTCGACGAATACCAGTGGTCGCCGCCTTCGGTACTTGGTATTTTGCCATCGTACAACTGGTTGTCCTCGAAATGCATCGTGGTGGCAAAGGCGGACTGCGGCACGCCGCCGGCTGGCGTCACATCGCGTTGGGTCATGCGCAGGCCGTTGGCTTCGCCAAACGCGAGCCAATAGGTGTTGATATCGGTGTACAGCGTGTGAACTGGCTTGCCGTAGAAAGCCACATAGTCGCTGGAATCAAAGATCCCGTCGCCCTCACCGGCCACGAAAATGGCAATTTCTGAACCGCCTGCGAAGATTTGCAGTTGCGCCGGGTTGAGTGTGTCAACCGGCAAACCGGCTGTTTGCAAATCGGTGTAGGTTAGCCGATACATACCTTCCTGAGCCACCTGGAGTTTGTAGCTGACTCCGATAGCCGGGGTCGCAGGCTCAACAGGCGCCGTCATGGCCTCAGCGCCGACAGCAACCGGCGCCATCGCACCGATCACAAAACACAACATGAAAATCACATAGGCTGATTTTCGTATCATCTGTAAGTATCTCCAAACAGCTCTCGAAGAGCGGCTCTCTCATGCAGGTAGGGCGTCAATCCGGGGGGGGCGGCCTGGCTGCTTATGCCTGGTAGCCGAACAATTTAATTGTAGGCTACTTTACCAGTGAAGTCAACGTCTTTACCTTACCTTTGGCTTACAGATCGTTGATTTTGGCAGGTGGCTTGGGAAAACTTACAGAAAGAGGTGTCGGTGCTATCGGAGGTCTCGAACACGGAAATCGAAGGGGACGGTCAGCGCGAGCCAGCAGGGGCAAGGCGTTGATGCGGGGACGACAACCGCCTGGCGCCAAAGGCTGGCACGCACTAGCGCCTGGGGGTGAAGACTGGCACGCACTAGCGCCTGGGGGTGAAGACTGGCGCGCACTAGCGCCTGGCGGTGAAGACTGGCATGCACTAGCGCATGGCGCCCACGCGCACGCCTTCGAACTCTTCCAGCCAGGCAAACGTAAATGGTGTTCTCCACTCTTGCCGCATGTTGTAGCGCAAACCATGCGACCAGAGAATCAAGCGCACGGTTTCGGCGCTGATGGATGGCACCAATTGCCTTTCTATCAAGTAATCACGCAGTCTTTGCAACGACCAGCGGTCAAATGGAAGCCCTAAGTCACGCGGGTTCTTGCGCGCCGTGGAGAGAACCCGATCGCGGTGTTCTTCGGAAAATACGGGCGGGCGACCGGGCGATTTGCCAGATTGCAGTCCCTCGACCCCATACGCGTTGAAACGGTGAATCCATTTGCGGACGTTGATCGGGTGCAGATTCACTTCGTCGCCGATCTCTGGTACTGAACGCCCCTGGGCCGAGAGCAGTACGATGCGTGCGCGCTGTGCCCAATCATAGGCGGCATGGGAGATTGCGACATCCGCCAATTTTTGACGCTCATTCTCCGTGAGCTTGCGTACAAATAACATGGTTCCTCCTGAGGTTGGGAGCGTGAATTGAAAAGAGATAATCATCTCCTGGTATTTCACATAGTACGAAACTCCATGCCCAAACTCAATAGCGCGGTGGTACCAAGAAACGCTGGAGGGGTTTTGGGCGCCGATCGCTCTGCCCAGATGCCAGGCAACAAGAAGCCCTGCCTTGTGAGCAGGGCTATGGATGGTCGTGAATTGAGGTTAGCGGGTGGTTCAGTCGAGAAGAATTTGACGAACGGTCTCGGCGCTGATTGACCCTACGATGTTGTGCGTCATGAGATGTTCACGGAGGCGTTGTAACGACCAGCGATCGAAAGCCGAACCAACCTCCCTCGGGTTGGCGTGGGCCAAATCGGCGATCTCCTGGCGCTGTGTCTCCGAAAATACCGGCGGGCGCCCCGGTGACTTGCCAGAACGCAGGCCTGCCAAGCCGCGCATATTGAAGCGGTGGATCCACTTGCGCACGTTAATGGGGTGAAGCCTCACTTCTGCACTAATGTCAGGAACCGTCTTGCTGGCCGCCGATAGCAAGATGATGCGTGCGCGTTGTGACCAATCCAGGGAGGGATTGTTGGCCGCTTGGTCAAGAGCCTGGCGTTCATCTGTTTGGAGTTCACGCACGAAAAGCATGGTCCGTACTCCTTTCGTAACCCCTGTAATCTAATACTGTCTGTCTATGTTGTTGAACGATACCAACCGGATTTAGTTTTGACAACATGATTCTATATTATAGCCAAAGCCCTTGTCACGTCAATTTTTCGCTATTCCCGTTGCAGATCGCGACGAAAAAGCCCACAAAAAACGGGTGGGATCCGTGGATCAACCACCCGTTCATCTCGTTCGTCATGCGGCTTGTTGGGGCCTGCGTGTTTGCTCAGCGGCTAACCAGGGGGATAAACAAATGCTGGCCGCCCGCATAGCCGGCCACCGGGCCTACGATTGTGTTTCCAGGCTGGATTACGAGTCTGTACCAGTAAACCTGACCGGCTTCGACCTGGTCATCCTCCCAGGTAAAACGGCCATCGGGGTGTGTTGCACTGGCAAGCAGCGGGCTGACCGGAACATAGCCGTCTTCCGCCTGCAACGAGCGTTCCACCTGGTACAGTTCATCGCCACGCTGTGAAATCGCCTGCCAGCTGACAAGGATGTTGTCATCGTTGGCGGCAGCCTCGAAGCTGACAATCATGACAGCCGTGGGCTGCAGGAACCCGAAGTACACATCCAGGATCGAGGCGCCGGCCTCCAGAGTTACCGGTACGTGGCTCGGTGTTGTGATTACCAGCCCCTGTGGATCAACGGCTGCGCTGTAGGCGCCTGGGTCAAGCCCGTCCACGCGCCAGGCGCCCATTGGACCCGACGTGGTCAGCCTGACCACCGCCCCGCTGCCGTTCAGGATGGCCACCGGGATGCCGGCGAGGCCCGCAATTTCGTCGCCATCGCGCAGCCCGTTGCCATTCGTATCAACAAAATTGACGCCGCCCAGGCTTCCTTGTATCTGACCAACGGTAACGGTCAGGTCAAAGGCGTTATTTTGCGGGTTTCCGTCGGGATTGACCGATCGGGCCTGCGCCGCCACACTCAGGGGGGTCCCAGGGTTGAGGATGGCGGCCAGGGTGCCAACCACGTGGAGCGTGCCGGTTTGACCAGCGGCCAGATCGCCCAGGGAGTAGGTCAAGGTGGACTGCGCGCCGGCGGAGCGAACCTCGCCCAGGTTGCCCTCTGTGAAGAAATGTCCACCGATCACTTCGGACGGCAGCGTCACCGTCAGTTGGCTGCTGCGGGCCACCAACTGCCCCTGGTTGGCAAAAGCAACCGTGAGAGTAATCATCTCGCCGGCCCTGGGCTGTGTCGGGGTGGCTGTCATCGTGACGTTGGTCTCTGCCCGCGGCATGGGGAAGCGCAGCGCCGGATCCCCAAAGAGATGAAAGGTGTGAACCAGGCTGACCCACTGGGGGGCATTCGACAGGAGATGCTGCTTCGCCAGGTCAAGCGCCACGCCGAGTTCATTGACGCCCTGCTCGAACACGGCGCTTAGAAAACCCTTGTAGAGCCATTGCTGACCGATCGAGGTGCCCCTGCCGCTGCCGGCCCAGGTGGCGACCGCGCCCCCGCCTGCCTGGGTGACGAGCACCTCACTCAGCGCATCGTAATACGGAAAGATGAAGTAGCCGACCTCACAGCCCATGGTGGTGATGACGGGCAGGCGGTTACCGTTGACCATGTTGCTGACGTGCAGGGAGCGCAGGAGCGAGCCGCCCCAGGAACGGCTGTCGCCATGACCGGTATAGTTGACCAAGAAACGCCCGTTGTTGACCGCGCCGAGGAGCGCATTGTAGACCGTCTGCGCCGTGGGATAGGAGGCCGTGCCGTAGTAGATGCGATCCACGCTATATTCCGGGGGAAAATAGGCCAGGCCCTCATCGGACAGCGCCGCAAAATTGCCGGCCAACGGATCGTACTTGTCGGCAACCAACGTGGCTTTGCGCATCCAATCACTGGTGACAGGCGTTGCTTCATAGGCCAACACCTTGTTGACGATCGTGCTGGTTTGGGCCGCCGTCTTGACCGGGAAGCGCCCGATTGCCATTTCTGGCAGGGGATCACTGTCGAAGTTGACGTAGTCATTGTCGGCCGCGGTCTCGCCATTCAGGGCATCTACCAGCGCCAGATAGGGCGGGATGAAGGTCTGATTGCCACGGCCGGCCACGTCCTTGAAATCGTACGTACCGTCACCCACCAGGAGCACATAGCGGGGCGCGGGAGGTGTCCATTGGGAATAGGTGAATTGCAGGAAATCATGTAGGGCTTCGGCGCTCAGCAGGCCGCCGCCGAACTCGTCATACACGTCCTGAACATTGACCACCTTGACCCGCAGACCGGTGGACGCTCGATAATCGGCCAATGGCTGCACGGCGCTGAGGAAATCGGGGTAGCTGATCACGATGTAATCGGCGCCATTCGCGCTGTTGTGCAGGTCGGACGGTGTGTCAGCCTGAATCGCACGCGGCGTCAGCCAGCCGTTGTCGCCGACGGCTATATAGTGCGTCTCGGCGGTGACCACATCGCTGAAATCAAGGGTGAAGGTGCTGCCGGCCGGCTGCACGCGCACCTGGCTGATGGCCTGGGGCGTGCCTGCATTGGTCACATCGTAAACGACAACCTGGCTGCTGCCAAAACCGGTTGCCTGCAAATGCCAGGCGCCGGGACCATCAGCATCGAATGGAGGCCAGCGCCGGCGCTGGCAAAGGTGCGCTGATAGGTCAGGGTCATGAAATCAACGTAGCCGCTCTCAACCGCCAGCCCGGTGTCGCCAAAGGCCGTGATCGCCACGGTGTTATCACCCCTGAGCAACCAGCCTCCATCGAAGTTGAAGGTCTTGTTGAAAGGCAGGGCCTCATCCCAGGTGGCTTCACCCAGGAGATGGCCGTTCAGGACAACCTGCACATGATGATCGGGCGATACGATGTAGGAGAAGAACTCGCCCTGGTAGGCCACCAGGAGGCTGGCCGCGGCCGCGACGGGGTTGGTTACCGAAAGCGTGAAGGAGATGGTCTGACTGTGGCCGGCTTCAACCGCCCAGCCATCCCAAAACCAGTGATCGGCCTGGTCCAGGAAAGGGAGTGAGGAGCGGTAGAGCAGGTCTTGCTCGAACATCGCTGTGGTTTGGAAGGCTGACGGCGTCGTACCATTCGCGGGGGTACCGTTGCGCACGGCCATGCGCACACCGTCAGTATTGTCGTAGGCCAGCCAGTACGTATTCATGGCGCCATACTTGCTGTCGCGCGCCTGCCCGTAAAAACGGATCTCGTCCGTCGGGTCGAAGCGTCCGTCGCTGGCGCCGGTGATCTCGCTGGCAACTTCAACCGCCGGGTAGCCGGAAGTGAGATGCAGATGCTGCGGCGCCAGGTCTGCCACGGGCACGCCGGCATTGACCAGGTCAGAATAGGTGAGGCGGTACATGCCGGTGCGATCCACAGTCACCCGGTATGCGCTGCCAGACTGCGGCGCTGCAGCAGTGACGGGTAGTGGATGAACAACGGCGGTCAGCAAACTCAGCAGGAACGTCGCGGTAACACAGGTTCTGATCCGGTATGTGACTGTGGCCATGAGGCAATCTCCAACAAACGTGAGCGTAGACGCTCGAATCTGGTCACAGTTTAGATGTCGGAACGCCCTTTGACAATGGTACCCCCGGTGTTTTGGTTTTGCCAGCGCGTAGTACCTTTGATGAACCATGCCCAAAAAAGGGCGTTGCTTGTTTTGTGGACTGAAAATCAACGGCTGAGGATGCAAACGCCGGGGATGTTGAGGCTCGGATGGTCTGGCGCAGAAAAAAAGACACCCGGAGTTCTTGCGAACTCCGGGTGTATCTGGTTGAAGGTGAGCGCTGTGTTAGCGCCGAATGCCGGGGAAGAACATGCGCGGGGCGATGGTAGGCGCAAGGTGCCAGGGACCAAGAACCTCATCGCCCGGTCGGGTGACCAGCCAGTAGAAGTAGTCCTTGGACGGGATGGCCGAGGTGTCAACGAAGGTGTAGACAGCGCCGGCGCCTTGCACCAGGATCAGGGCGTCGTTGACGCGTTCGCGTTCGCCGTCAATCGCCGGCGCCCGGTAGATGTCGAAGCCATCCACGCCGTTTTCACTCACGGTCTGCCACACCAGGGTGGCGGAGCCGTTCTGCCAGGCGGCGTCGAAGCGCTGCAGGTTGATGCCGGTGGGGCCAATGTAGCCGAAGTCAACCGACAGGTCGCACTGCCCAGCCGTGAGCGTGATGACGCGCGGGCTGGCCGTGGTGCGGATGAAGTTCGGGCTGATCGCAGCCGGCACACTGATCGTGTAGGTGCCGGGCAGCAGGTTGTTCAGACGATAGACGCCCGCTGGGGAGCTGCCGCTCAGGAAGGAGGCGCTAAAGCCGTTGGGGCCTGAGACGATAATGGGCACGCCACTGATACCTGTGGACTCCGCGCAGCTCAGCGGGTTGTTGGGATCGGCGCAGCCATCCTGGGTACCATTGCCGTTGGAATCGGTGTAGATGATGTCGCCCAGGCAGGAGGGGTTCCAAAAACCGAAGTCAATGGTGGTGTTCGTCTGCGCCGGCGCCAGCACCAACGGTGCGATATGCGTGATGGGGTTGCCGTCCGAGTCCTTCGTATCGTCGCCGCCCTGATCTTGCGGGCTGGCGTTCCAACCAATCAAGACACCGGTCGCCGTGACTACTTCGATGCAGTAGTTGCCGGCCGGCAAGTTGGAGAAAGTATACAGGCCGCTGGGGCTGGTCGTTGTGGTGGCCTGCGGCGATCCGGTGCAGGTTGAATTGGGATAGAGACGCACGGTGGCGTTCGCAATGCCCACTTCGCCCCCATCCTGCACGCCGTTCCCGTTGATGTCGTTCCACACGAAGTCGCCGATCTGACCGGGCTTCCAGAAGCCGAAGTCAATGGTCGGGTTATCGGTGCCAGCCGGCAGCGCAATGGCCGGGCTGTTATGAGTGATGGTGTCGCCGTCGGAGTCCTTGGTGTCGTCGCCGCCCTGGTCCTTGGGGCTGCTGTTGAAGCCCACCAGGACGCCGGCGCCGGAGAAGTTGGTTCCGACAATCTGTACACAGTAGGTGCCGGGCACCAGGCTGCTGAAGCCGTAGATGCCGCTGGCATTGGTCGTGGTGGTGCTTTGGGCTGCGCCGGTGCAGGTGCCGTTGGCGAACAGGTTGACCGTGACATTGGCCAGGCCCGGCTCGCCCACGTCCTGGATACCATCGCCGTCATAGTCGTTCCAGACGAAGTCGCCCAGGCTGCTCGGATCCCAGAAGCCAAAGTCAATCGTCGGGTTGTTCGTGCCGGCGGCCAGGCTGATGGCCGGCGACCGATGGGTCACGATGTCGCCATCCGAGTCGCGTGTGTCATCGCCGCCCTGATCCTTGGGGCTGCTGCTCCAGCCGACCAGGACGCTCGCGCCGCTGAAGTTGCCCGAGGCTACTTCGACGCAGTAGGTGCCAGGCACCAGGTTGCTGAAACCGTAGACGCCGCTGGCGTTGGTTGTGGTCGAACTCTGTGCGCTGCCCGTGCAGGCGCCATTGGCATACAGGTTGACGGTCACGCCACTGATGCCCACTTCGCTGCCGTCCTGGATACCGTTGGCATTGACATCGTTCCACACGTAGTCGCCCAGGCTGGATGGATTCCAGAAGCCGAAGTCAATCGTGGTGTTGGTTGCGCCCGCGGGCACGGTGATGGCCGGCGACCGATGATTGACGTCGCCGTCGGAGTCCTTGGTGTCATCGCCGCCCGCATCCTTGGGGCTGTTGTTCCAGCCGACCAACGGCCCGGCGCCGCTGAAGTTGATGCTGGCGACTTCGATACAATAGGTGCCGGGCACCAGGTTCGTGAAGCTGTAGGCGCCGCTGGCATTCGTCGTTGTCGAGTTGATGGGGCTGCCGGTGCAGGCGCCGTTGTTGTACAGGTAGACGGTCACATTGCTGACACCGGTCTCGCCGCTGTCCTGGATACCGTTGCCGTTGATGTCGTTCCACACGAAGTCGCCCAGGGTGGACGGATTCCAGAAGCCGAAGTCAATCGTCGGGTTGTTGGCGCCGGCGGCCAGGCTGATGGCCGGGCTGTTGTGGGTGACGGTGTCACCGTCCGAGTCCTTGGTGTCATCGCCGCCCTGGTCCTTGGGGCTGCTGTTCCAACCCAAGAGCACGCCCGCGCCGCTGAAGTTGGTGCTATCCACCTGAACGCAGTAGGTGGCTGGGATCAGGTTCGTGAAGGAATACAGACCGCTGGCGTTGGTGTTGGTGGTGGCTTGCGCCGTGCCGGTGCAGGTGCCATTATTATAGAGATTCACCTTGACGTTGCTGATGCCAACCTCGCCGCTGTCCTGGATACCGTTGGCATTGACATCGTTCCACACGAAGTCGCCCAGACTGCTGGGGTTCCAGAAGCCGAAGTCAATCGTGTTGTCGGTTGCGCCCGAAGCCAATGTCACCGGGGCATTGTGTGTAGACACATCGCCGTCGGAGTCCTTGGTGTCATCGCCGCCCTGGTCCTTGGGGCTGGTGTTCCAGCTGACCAGCGCGCCGGCGCCGCTGAAGTTGCTGGCGGCCACCTGCACGCAGTAGCTGCCGGGCAGCAGATTGATGAATTGATAGAAGCCACTGGCATTGGTGGTCTGTGTGGCCGACGGGGTGCCTGTGCAGGTGCTGTTCGCATACAGATTGACCAGCACATTGGGCAGACCGGTTTCGCCGGAGTCTTGAATACCGTTATTATTGAGGTCGTTCCAGACAAAGTCGCCGATCTTGCCGGTCACACGGACATTAGCCGGGTCGGTGTCGGTGACATTCGGGATGTTGGGCAGAGGGGTGCCGCCCGACGTGCTGGGCGTGCCGGTCGCGGTGCCGGTGTTCAGCGTATCCGCGTTGATCACGGCTGTGGCAGAGACAAAGGTCGAGGTTGCGCCGGGCGCCAACGGACCAGGGATGGTGCCGATCGTGCCGGGAATCTTGTCGTCAGTGATGACAATGTTGACCAGGTAGGTGTCGCCGGTGTTGGTGACGCGGTAGCAGTACTTGACCGTGGAACCCATCGGTACGTCCAGGTTTTCGGCGCCGGGGCAGATGCCAGCCTGGGTTGTTACGGTCTTCTCCAACAGGATCGAGGGCTTGACGATAATGACCTGGGTGGTGCTGGTGCTGGGCGGTGGGTTGCGATCATTCTCGTCTTTGGTCGTCGAGGTGATGATATTGGCCGTGTTGAGAACCGGGATCAACCCGTTCGCCACGGCCGCATTGAAGGTGACCGTCACGGTGAACTGCTGACCCGGCATCAGGTCCTGATTGAAACCGTTGGGCGCTACGCCGGTCAAATCGGTCCAGTCAATGGTGCCGAGCGGCTCGCTGAAGGTGTTGGGCGTGGGCGTCGCCGTGCTGTAGTTGAGATGCACGGTGTCGAAAGCGTCATGCAGGTGGACAACGGTCAGCTTGGTGTTACCGGTGTTTGCCACGTTGATGCGGAAGGTAGCCTGGCCGCCCTCAAGCACGTAGCTGTTACTGGTGAGGGTCTTGGTCACCTGAACGGTCGGGCAGGCCAGCGGGATTTCCACCGTCTGCGCAATCCATTCCAGCGCTGCGCCGTTGAGGTCCTTGGACTCAACCTGCACCGCCACAACCTTGTCGCCAATCGGTAGGCTGGCGGTGCTGGCGTGGCTGTCCCAGTAATTACCCTGGGCGCCGACGAACGGGTTGTTGGCAATGAGCGTTGCGCCGTAGATGTCGCCTGGAGGCACTACGAGGCCGGAAGAGTACCACAGCGCAGATTCGTTGCTCAGCGGGTTCAGGTTGCCGCCGCCCACGATGGTGTTGAGTTTGACGGTGCGCACGACGGAAGCCGTGTCAAAAGGTCCAACCACCACGGGAATCGAGCCGGCGCCCGCGGGCGGGCCGCTGCGTGTCTGCACCATGTCCATGCCAGCGTAGAGATAAACTGCCTGGGCGCCGGCGCTGACATCCTTGTAGACGACTACCAACTCGGCGCCTTCGGTCTTCAGGACGGGCGACGTAAAGGCGTTCAAGCCCGCGACCGTGTAGGTGTGGGCGCCAGCCGCAATGAAGCTGGTGACGTCAGCGCGGAAGGCCCAGGCCCACTTGGATGTTTGCCAGAAGGCCGGGCCGCCCTGGTCAATGGCGACAATCGGATTGATCGCCAGGGCGTCGCGCTGGAAGGTGATGTTGGGGTCGCCGCCGCTGGTATCAGTGGAGTCGTAGCCCACGTAGAACAGATAGGCCTGCACCACCGTGGCGGTGGCAGGGATGGTCAACGACATGGCGCCGGAAGTGGCGCCGTTGAGACCCACGCCAGCAACGGCTATGGCGTAATTTGGATCTTCGCAGGTGCCGGCCTGGTACAAGATATCGAGCGGCGTGTCGGGATTGCCAGCCAATGCAATCGGCGCCGCGGGGAGCAGGAAAAGAGCGCCGGCAAAGGCGAGCACCAGCAGCGTGCGCACCATCAAGGTGAGCGGCTTGCTGGCTGTCTGTCGGTTGGCTGTGTCAATCATTCGATTCATGTGTGATCCTCCTGAAATACGATCTGTGCTGCGGCCCATGCCCATGCACAGAAAAAAACGATACTCTCTTGTCGGGGTGATTGTAACACGGTGGCATACGCCCAACAACTGTTTTTCGTTTACGGTTTGCTTACAAGAACCGGCGTGGGTGATGCAACAGGAGTTGGTACGCGGATTCACAAGGGTGGACACGGATACACGGATAATGGAGTTCGGTCAGCGGAGCTGATATCTGGGGATGAAAGCCAACTACTAGTGGCGCGCTTCGACGCGGAGTTTTCCCTGTGAACGGCGCAGAAGCGCCTCGGTGCGCGCCATGACCACACGCATGTTGCATGGGTAAGGATAATGTCCGTCAGCGCCCATCTGGTAGACGCGCACGACATCCGCGTTGGCGAAGGCTGAGGTGAGAATGAGCAAAGGCCCTGTCCAATGGGCACGCAGATATTCGCACAGCTCGAACATAGGCGAATCATCGCTGCGCAGTTCAACGACCGCAATTTGACTATCCCCGGCGGCGCGCAAAATATCTTCACGGGGCAAGCTCGCTGTGACAGCTTCCACCAAATATCCCCGGTCGCGATAGGTCTGGATGAGTAATTCCGAAGTCAACGCTGGTTCGGAGCGGATGATGAGAACACGGTTATGCACTGGATGACGCCCTTCCCAATGACCATATGACAGAATATCGGTTGAGGTACGGATTGGCATGAGTGTGGAGGGAATCTGCCTGGTAGCGAGCGAAAGATGTCGTGACATGACCAACCTACACGAATATACGATTCTTGCATGCGCGATTCCGAACGAGCCGTCCAGATCGTATCATGCATGGCTGCAATGCTTGTCGGGTGTACTGAAAATTCTAAATGATCAGTACACCCGACAGTATAGCTTCACGACAGGCAGGGTCAAGTAAGACGACCTTACGGTTGGCTTACAAGTCTCGTTGCGGGCGCCAGCTTGCCTATGGTTGGCAGAAAGGTGACGAGCGAGGTGGTGATACGCACATCGTAGCGGAAGCCGCACCACGGTTCTCCACTGCCAATGATGCGCATGAAGTATTTACCGGTTATCGCGGCCGTCCAATCAATCCCTGACCACCGGCTTCCCGGCAGATAGTCGTCATTCTTGGCTAACTCGTTACCCAAGCTGTCATGCAGGGAGATGACAGTGTCGCCGCTCCCGGTCAGGTTGAATGTCCGCAGGTAATAGGCGACGCCCGACCTGGCGTCGAAACGAATCCAGTCCACATCACCGGCGCGGTGACAGGTGTGATTCATCTGTACGCCAGGCGCCAGCAGGTAACTGGCCTGCAGCAGGCCGTCGTCCGGCTCGTAGGCGTCAACCACATTGACCAACAGCGAGGCGCTGGCCTGGTTGTTGGCCGTGTTGCTATCAAGCCAGGCGGTACTCAGGTGTACGACGCCCGCGATGACGCTCTGACCCGGCGCCAGATTTGGATCTACCGTGACCGCGACAATGACCTGGCCTCCGGCGCCCAGCGGCAGATCGGGCAGACGCCAGGCGAACGCTGAGCCAGGCACGGCGGTCAACGCAGGGCCGCTGAAGGTGATCACCGGCGCCAGCACGCCGGCGGGCAGCGGAAAGGTCAACAGGCCCTGCGTCGCAATGCCCGCGCCCTGGTTGACATAGCCAATGGTGAAGGTGACCCGATCGCCGGGTTGAATCACACTGGCCGGCGCCGTCAGCAGGCTGACGGCCGGATCGGCCGGCGCCATCTGCAGCGTGTAGGACTGGCCGTTATTGGCCTGGGTGCGCTCGCGCCACGTGGTCCGCAAATGGCCGCCGATGATCAGCGGCAGGTCGGCCGGGGTGATGTCTGGGGCGATCTGCGCGGTGACTGTAACGACGCCGGTGGCGCCGGCCGCCAGGGCGCCCAGGGACCAAACATGAGGCGTGATGGGGTCGGCCATGATTGGCGCCGACGATTCAATCGAAACAGCGAGCAGCGACTCCGGCAGTTCCAGGGTCAACTGCGTGTTGGCAGCGGCGGCCGGCCCCGCATTGGTGTAGTGCATGGTGTAGGTCACTCGCTCGCCCTGCGTCAACGGGCCGGCAGGCGCCACCTGATCGCTAACCTGCAGGTCGGTGTCAATCAGCGCGACGTTCATGGCCGGGTCGCCAAAGAGGAGATAGGTGTCAACCAGGTCAAGGAAACGGGGGTCACTGGTGTAGAGGTTCACCTTGCCGACCGTGGTGGCATCGCCCAGGCTGGGGTTACCGTTGATGAAGACCGATGTGTAGAAGCCCCGCTCCAGGTAGTCATGACCGTGAGCCACGCCCAGCCCGGTGGCGGACCAACTGGCAACTGCGCCCCGTCCACTGACACGCACCACGGTCTCCCCCAGCGACGGGAAACGCGGATCGTGGAAATAGCCATCGTAACAGGTCATCGGCAGCATGATCGGGGTTCGCTCCTCGTTGTTCAACAGAGGCACCTGGGTGGTGCTGAACAGGATTTCGGCTGCCCACCAGGGGATAGACGAATGACCCACGTAGCTGACGATGAGCGCGCCCTGGTTGTAAGCATTCAAGATGGCCTGACGAGTCGCCAGCGGCGAAGTGAAAGGCGGCTGCCCGAAATAGATTTTGTTGGCCACATACGGCGCATGCACCAGCACATCGGCCACGGCGTTAGAAAGATTCCAGAAATTACCGGCGCCGTCCGGATTATCGGTGATGAACAGATGCCGCAAATACCAGTCGCCACTCAGAGGCACTGTCTCGTAGTTGACGATCTTGCTCACCAGGGCGTTGATTTCGTCGTAGGTGTTTACCGGCAGGCGCCCGATGGCCATGTCTGCCAGCACGTCACTGCCGGCAACCGTGACCAGGCGATTGTCCGAGGAGGTTTCGCCCAGGTAGGGATCAACCATTTTCAGGTAGGGCGGCATCGGGTTGGGCGCGTTCGTTCCCAGGAAATTCTTGAAATCGTAGTGCCCGTCGCCAACGAGGAGGACGAAGCGCGGCGGCGGCGATTGCCAATTGTAGTAGGCATAGGCAAGAAAGCTGTGCAGCGCCTCCGCGTCGAAGACGCCGCCGCTGAATTCATCGTATACATCCTGGACGTTGATGACCGACACCCGCAGGCCCTGGCTCTGGCGCAGGCTGACCAGGGGCGCCAGTGAATCCAGGAAGGTCTCAGGGCTGATGATGATCATGTCGGCCTGGTTGCTCGTGGCGCCGAGGCTGGAAGGCGTATCCGCGCTCACCGCCCGCGGCGCGGACGCCAGGGCGCTGTTCTGCGCCACATAGCGCGCGGCGCGGCCGCCATCGCTGAAGCGCACGCTGACCAGGCTGTCAGCCGGCTCCAGTGTGTAATCGGTCAAACGCACAGGCGCCAGCGGGTTGCTGATGTCGAGCAGCAGCAGGTTGTTGCCGCTGAAGTCTGCCAGTTGATACACAGGAGAAACGCCGGCGAATTCGATGTGGTCATCCAAAGCTCGCGCCGCCTGCCAGTAGCCCACCTCATACCACTGCACGTGACCGGACTCTTGCTCCATGCCGATGTCGGACACGGCGTTGAGCTGAAAGACGTTGTCGCCGGTCTGCAGCAGACTCTGATTATAGATGTAGGTTTGTTGAAACGGGCTGAGGCCATCGAAATAGGCATTGCCGACAAAGATGCCATTGACCAGAAAGCGCAGATGATGGTCGGGATTGATGAAGTAATCGCTGCTTTGACCGTAAACGTTCGGGCGCAGGGTGGCCGTCAGCGTTCCGCCCGCATCAGGCAGCAGACCAGGCAGCGTGACGGTGATCGTGTGGGTGGGTGCGGCCCCGCGGCGTCCTGTTGACCAACTTGCCCAGTACCAGTGATCGGCGCCTTCCTCGCGTGGGAGGTCACTGAGATAAAAGTGGCTCTCTTGAAAGTGAATCGAGCGCCAGAAACCGGCGGGCGGCGTGCCCACCTGTGGCGGCGCGCTGCGTGTGGTCATGCGCAGGCCGTTCGCGCTGGCTTGCGTCAGCCAGTAGACGTTGATCGTGGTGTAACGCGATTGCGTCTGCTGGCCATAGAAGATGATCCGATCGCTTGCATCGAACCGGCCGTCACTCTCTCCTTCAACCAGGAGTGCCACCTCCTGTTGATCGCGCCACAGGCGGAAATGGCGCGGGTCAAGGCTGTCAACCGGCACGCCGGCGTCACGCAGGGTGGCATAGTCGAGCGCCACCAGGCCATCATGATCTACCTCCACGCGCCAGCGTTCGCCCGTGTCCTGTGGACGGCGAATCTGTGCGGCGGCCGGCCGGGCGGCCAGTGGAACCTGGGCAGGCGTCACGCGCCAGGCCTTACCCTGCTCATAGTTCAACAGTTGGCTGCGCAGAATAGGCTCGTACGGGGAGACTGCCGAGGCGTCTGCCGCCAGGACCGGTTGGCCGACGAAGTCAATCCTGACGCGCAAATGATGTACGATGCGCAGGCTCTGCTGCCCTGGGTTGACCTGGAATGGGCGCAGAGAGAGGCGCACGACGCGCTGCTCACGCAGGTAGCTGTCGCCGTCCACGCTGGCCAGGACAGCGGGCAGCCAGGCATCTTGTTGGGAAAGGTCCGGGTCCTGCAAATAAACATAATCCAGGCCGTCCGGGCGGGCATCGAAGGTGTCATTCGCCGCGGTCGGGCGCGGTGAGGCCGATGGCGCCGGCGCCAGGGCGCCAGTCAGCGGTATCGTCTCGCTCTCCGCCGCCAAGACCGTCAATTTGACGGTGGCGCCAACGGGCACGGCCAACAGGACGTTGCGCACGGGAATCTCAGGAGTGCCGGGGTCCCCCATGGGCGTGGTATCGGGCGCGGACAGGCGCACAAAGGGGGCGCCATCCAGCGTTACCGATTCCAATTCGTAGGCGTTCGTGCGGAGATCAACCGTCAGCCCGCGGCCATCGGTGGTCAACGTCAGGGAATTGTCGCCCAGGGCGGCTGGCGGTTGAGGCGCCGCGACAGGGCCAGGCGGTGGAGCGGCCGCCGTGGCGCCCGCGAGTAGCACGAACAGGAGGCTGGCGGCCAACACGACGGCCACACTCAGCCCAGGGGCGAGTCGTGTCAACATGCCTCCGATTAACCGGCTAGTCGCAACCGATGAACGCGTGCCGGGCGGGCCAGATTGTATAGTCATGATCGAACCTTTCTTTCTGGGAGCCATATACAGAGTGTCAAGCAATCACACCACCCCGAACGGTAAGACGAATACCCATGTCGAAGGAAACGCCGTTCGCTTGTCTGCCATCACCGTCGTGACGAAGACCGATTTTGTAGGGGCATTTGTCAAAGGGTTGCGCTTCGTGTATAATGACGCCCGTTTGTGACCCATAAGACGCTGATGCCAGTCTATTTGGGCCTACGTGAGCCACAGATTTTTTGCGCCACCAGGCATTGGAAATTACCCACAAGACCATTGGTAGATTCAGGCTTAATTGTACCAGCCAGACATGAATATCGGAATAACATCGGAATAACATTGAAATCAAGCCGCGGAGTAGTTTATGCCACTGTATGAGTATGAATGTCGCAACTGCAAAATTCGCTTTGAGCGCGTACAGCGTATGGTGGATGCTTCGCTAACGCTGTGCCCGGAATGTGGCGAAAACGCGCTGGCGCGCGTCATTCAGCCGGTTGGTGTCATTTTCAAAGGCTCAGGCTTTTACGTAACCGATAATCGCAGCAGGAGCAGTACCGGCCCGTCCGCTGCAAAGGCCGAGAGCGGCAAAGATGCGGGCAAAGAAAGCGGCAAAGAAAGCGGCAAAGAGAGCGGCAAAGAGAGCGGCAAAGAGACCGGTAAAGAAAGCGGCAAAGAAAGCGGCAAAGAGACAGGCAAAGAAAGCGGCAAAGAAAGCGGCAAAGAGACGACCGGCAGCGCCGCGGCGCATGAAAAAGCAGAGCGCAGCTCGACCCAGCCTGCCTCCGGCTGAGTCATCGTGCAAAAAAGAGCCTCATGGCAGGCGCCACAAGGCTTGTGTGTGCGACGAAGCTATGGCAATTTCAACCTACAGTTGAAAACGCCCGCTGGCCTCTACCACCTTTTGCTGATAATTAGTGACATACGTAGTCAAACGGCTGTGCAGACGTTGCCAATCGTGACCATTCAGAATATGCTGCATCGTTTCCATATCCTCGGTGACGCCGCCGGTCAGGATTTGGGGGCCATTACCATAGATGGTATACCAGGCCTCCGTCGGTTGGATGCCGAGGCGCATGAGACCGGGGGCAAATTCCCGCACGATGAACTCGAAGTACGGCTGCTCGCGCCCCATCTTGATATCCCAACTCATTAGTAGCTTGATCATGGTGTTCACCTATCTCCTGAGGTGGCATTAGGCAGGTCATGGTAAATCATAGCATACCAGATTCCAGGGCTTTAGGCAAGTTCCCTTTTTGGCGCCGGTTTTCCGCGGCGCCAACAGCCAGACAAACTGCGCCCGTCCATGCCGGCCTGTTGAGCATTTTGCTGCTTGCCCTGCTGCTCTGGCCCCAGACGGGCGCAGCCGCGCGTCTGCCCCAAGCCGCGGCGCCGGCTGACACGCTGAGCGCCAACGCGACCATCACGCTGGGGCCGCGCACATCCACGCGCATCCGCCTGGATGCCATGCGCGTGGATGTGGTCATCCACAGCGACCAGGATAGCACCTGGGCCGACATCACCACCTGGCTGCGCTTTCAGAACCCGCTGACCCGCACGCTGACCCTGGACGCCCTGGTGCAGCCCGCCGACAACACGCCGCCGGCTGAGAGCCTGCAACTGAGCGTGGCCGGCGTCCCGCAGGCGCTGGCCGCGGAGGATGACCGGCGCTGGCGCTGGACGGCGCCGCTGGACGGTCAGACGCGGCTGGAGGCCACCCTGACCTACCGCGTGGCCCTGGGTCGCGGCGCGGCTGCACGGCTGCGCTACGAGCCGGTGCGGGCCTGGGGCGGGATCGGCAGCGTGCGCCTGACCGTTCGTTTCCCGGAACAGCCGGCTGCAGACCAGTTGCTTGACGTGCGCCCGAGCGGTTATCGCCAAGATGGCGCCCTCTTGACGTGGAGCTATGACAACGCCCCGGAAATCGCCCCGCTTGACCTGATCTTCGTAACCACACCCGCCTGGCGCCAACTGCAAGCCGCGCGTCAGGGCGCTCAGGCTGAAACGCTGGCACTCGCGCGCTGGTACGACCGCCTGGCTCACATCGAAGCGCCACAACAGGCGTTCTTTGCGCGCTTCTACCCGCAGGCTGTGGCCGTGCTCGATACCGCCTGGCGGGAGGCTCCCGCGCAGCCTGAAAGCGCGCTTTTGCTGGCCGACCTGTACCAGCGCCAGGCTGAGCAGGCGACGGAGCCTGCGACCCAGGCTGCCTATCGCACCCTGGCGGCCGAACTGTTGGCCGCGGTTCGCGCCGGCGGCGGCGATACCGAGCTTGACCGCGCCCTGGCCGCGCTCTATTTCGAGTTGGCCCAACAGGCGCAGCACAGCGGCGCGTGGCCGGCGTCCGCCCAGTTTCTCAGCGCGCTGGCGCAACTGCCGGCGGCCGCGCAAGCTGCACTGCCCGCCGGCCCGGTGCTTGCCCTGCGTCAGGAAGTGGCCCTGGCGCTGGCCGCGCAACAACTCAGCGACGGCGACCTGGCCGCGGCGCGGCTGACTATCGAACAGGTCTGGGGGCCGACGGCGCTGACAGCGCCGGACGCTGCACGCGCCGCGTTCGATGTCCAGGTTGCCGACGTGAGCATGGCAAGCCAGCGCCAGCTCATCACCATGACCCTGCCGCTGCGCCAGGAGCAGGCGCCGGGAGCGGTTGACGCGCTGCAATCCGCCCTGAGCGGATTGGGCGAGGAAGCGGGCGTGCGCGTACACGTCACCGCGACCGGCTCTGCGCTGATTTTGCAGATGCAGTTGGTCTTCAGCCGGCTTGACGAGCTGCCGGCCCTGCGCGCACGCCTGGCCGCGCGCGTGGCCACTATGCCGGATCTGGCCCTGCTGCACGCCCTGCTCCTGCCATCCGGCGTAACCCTGCAAGAAACGGAGTCCCTTTTCTGGCGCACGCGCCAGATCAGCGAGACCCTGGACCTGCCGCAGGCGCAGCGCATCTGGCAGGCGCAGGCGCAGCGCTATCGCCAGGCCAGCAGCACGTTGGCTCCGTCTCCGCAGCCGGCCGCTACCGCTACCCTGACCACCACCATCTCCCTGGCCCTGATCCAGCGTAGACTGTGGCAGGAGGAGGCAACGGCCTGGGAAGCTCTGGCCCAAGCCAGCGAAGTGCGCTATCGGCTGACGCTGGACAGCGATCTCAGCGGCGCCATTACCCAGACGACGCTTGGGCGCCCAGAGCAGCCGCTGCGCGTCAACCTGGCCGTGCGCGATTATCGCCTGGAAACCATGGCCGCGGCCGGCGGCGCGTTACTGCTCCTGGCCCTGCTCACCGCGTGGCTGTGGTGGCGCGCCGGTTAGCCGACCGGCAGATTAAAAATTCATGAAGAAACGGTCTGATTTTCCGGGCCACAGCCTGAACCGTAGGAGATCGTACTTACGGCCGTGCGCGCTCGCGGTAGACTGCAACGAGAATCGTGAGCATGCTCGGTCATACCCGCGCCACAAGCCGCGACATCAGGCAGTTCAACAATTCTCACTCCCATCATCACGTCTGCATGAGCAGCGAAAAGCGAGAGCACCGCAATGCAAGCACCAGCGAGTTTGACCCTGCGCCCAGCCGCAAATACCACCGCCTTGGACGAGAACCAACGGCTGGCGATTTATGCCAGCGGCGGATGGGTGGCCT
Organism: Candidatus Amarolinea dominans; assembly: GCA_016719785.1. Taxonomy (NCBI): domain Bacteria; kingdom Bacillati; phylum Chloroflexota; class Caldilineae; order Caldilineales; family Candidatus Amarolineaceae; genus Candidatus Amarolinea; species Candidatus Amarolinea dominans. The sequence goes on along the minus strand of JADJYJ010000003.1, from coordinate 206,787 downwards.
TTGTGCTTCTGTCGGTCATGGTTCTCAACCTGGCGTGGTCGGTCAACGCGGCCGGGTGGGCGGCCGGGCTTTCGATCGTGAAATGGGCCGCGCTGGGCGGCATCCTGGCCGGCACCGGGCTGGCGCTGACACGCTGGCCGGGCGCGTTCAGCCGGCTCTATGCGCTGATTGTGGGCGCGGCCTGGATCCTGTTTGTGACGTCTACGCTGGCCCCTGCAGAGCTGACCCTGTTCCAGAAGGTGCAGGTGATCTGGGAACAACTCCTATCCTGGACGACTGGCGCCCTGAGCGGCAATCCGGTTGCCAACAACATGGTGTTTGTGCTGCAAGTGGCGCTGCTCAGTTGGTGGCTTGGCTACCTGGCAGCCTGGGCCATCTTTCGACAGGGGCGCGTTTGGCGTGCGGTCATTCCGGTGGGTCTGGCCATGCTGGTCAACGGCTACTACGGCCCCAGCCACCTGCGTACCTACATGCTCATCTTCCTGATCAGCGCCTTCCTGCTGATCGTGCGCGCCAACCTGACGCGGCAGGAAGAGGCCTGGCAGGAGAACGGGATTCGCTACGCCCGCGACATCGGGTTTGATTTCCTGCGTGACGGCGCCATTTTCACAGTTCTGGTCATTCTGTTGGCGTGGGTTACGCCGACTGCCGCGGCCGGTGGACAGCTCAGTTCGCTATTCGAGCCACTGGAACGACCATGGGAAACGGTGCGCCAGGAGTGGGGACGCCTGTTCAGTTCATTGAACTACCAGCCCAGCTCATTGGCGAGCGCGTTTGGCCGCAGCATGACGCTGTCTGGCCCGCGCACGCTGGGCAACGGCGTGGTGATGGACATCAAGGCGCCCAACGGTAACTACTGGCGCGGCGTCACCTTCGACACCTACAACGGCCGCCAATGGATCAACAACGACCAGAGTACAACCACGATCGGCATGGATATACCGCTCAATGCGCCGGCCTACAGCGCCAGACGCGTCATCACGCAGACGGTGACAACCTATCTGCGTGGCGAGTCGGTGCTTTTTGCGGCGCCGCAGCCGATCGGCGCATTGGTGGCCGGCCGGGCGGATGTGACCGTTCTCCCGCGCGCACCGGGCGCGGGACCGCTGCCTGAGGCTGGGGCGCAGCCGGTGGACATCTCGCGCATGCGCAGCCGCCAGCAGTTCAAAGAGGGCGATTCCTACCAGGTGGTGTCGTCCATCAGCACCGCCGATGAAACATCGCTGCGACAGGCCGGCGCCGCCTATCCGGTCACGATTCAGCAGCGTTATGTGCAACTGCCGGAGAATGTGCCCCCACGCATCAAGGCGCTGGCGATGCAGGTCACCGCCAACGCGGCCAATCCATATGACAAGGCCGTGGCGCTGGAGCAGTATTTGCGTACGACTATCCAGTATAATGAAAAGATCGCCGCACCGCCCGCAGGCGTGGATCCGATTGACTATGTGCTGTTCGAGACCCGCGAAGGCTATTGCGACTATTATGCGTCAGCCATGACCGTGATGGCGCGCAGCCTCAACATCCCGGCCCGCTTTGTGGCCGGCTACTCGCAGGGCGATTATGATGCGGAGGCGGGTGTGTACCGGGTACGTGAAGCCAACGCCCATTCCTGGGTTGAGGTCTATTTTCCCAACTACGGTTGGGTCGAGTTCGAGCCGACGTCCGCGCAGCCCACCGTCGTGCGCCCGGCGCAGCAGACCGCTCCGCAGGACAAGCAGGATACAGCAGATGATGAGGCGCTGAAGGAAAAGCGCGACCTGCGCGCAGAAGAAGACAAATATGGTGAGGGTCAGGATGTGGCTGGTGGCGACTTGCCCGCCGGACAGGACTTTGTCAGTCTCCCGTTTGCCGGCCAGGTTGGCGTGGGGATTGTCCTGCTGGCGGCGATGGGTGCGGCCGTGGGCCTGCTGTCGCGCCGTTCGCGCCGCCAGCAGCCGGCCGTTCTGGCGCCCGACATCACCCTGCGCATTTACGAGCGCCTGGAACGCTGGGCCACGCGTGCCGGCCTGGGGCGACGCGCGTCGCAGACGCCGTATGAGCATGCCGGCGTGCTGATCAACGCCCTGCCTGAAGGGGAAACACCGATTCGGCGCATCACCGACCTGTATGTGCAGGAATGCTTCAGCCCGGTGGCCGTGACCTCGCGCGATCTGCAGACACTCTTCGTGGATTGGCAGTCCTTACAGCCGGTGCTGCGCCGCTACTGGAGCACCTATCAGCGCACGCTGCCGCTGCAGAAACGCTTCGACGGTCTGCGGCGCCGCGGCCAGCCGCGCTGAACGGCGGATCAGGTCTGTTTACATTCCAGCAGGATGACCTGGGTTTCCTCCGGCAGATCGGCCGCGGTGATTTTGAGCATCTCCTGCGCAGGTGGTTCGGGCAGCCCCATGGCCTTCAGGAATTTTTCCACCGGATCGAGTTTGCCGTTGTAGAACGGGGTCTGATAATGCATCGGGATGACGATGCTCGGCTCTAACAGGCTGATCACCTCAGCGGCGCGCGCGGCATCAAGCGTGGCGCCGCCGCCCACAGGCACCAGTAGCACATCCACCTTGGGCATCGCTTCCACTTGCCCCTGAGTGGGCACCTGCCCCAGGTCTCCCAGGTGGCAAACCGTCAGCTTGTCGAATTCAAAGACGAAGATCGTATTCTGTTCCGGCAGCGCAGGGCGGTCACCCTTGTCTGATTTGGCGGCCGCGTGCAGGGTGGAGATGCCGGTGATGAAAATGCCGCTGATCTCGTACTCGCCTGGCCCCACAAGCTCTTTCGGCTCCCCTTTGACGGCCTCGATGGCGTTATGTCCCGGGGAATCGTGACTGACCGTCACCACGTCGGCGCGCAGTCGTGGCAGGGTGTAGCCGATTGATTTCTCATAAGGGTCGGTCATGATGGTGACCTGGCGTTCGCGCAGGCGAAAACATGAGTGACCGTACCAGGTGATTTCCATGTGCTTGAGTTCTCCTCATTCTCATCATTCTCATCATTCTCATCATTCTCATTCTCATCGTCTTCATCATTTTCATTATCAACGATCAGAGGCCGCATTATACTCGAAGATGAGCGAAAAGAAAAGACGTTCTAGCGGAGTTCGCGGCGCTTGTGGTCGCGACGAGGCGCCGGCAGATTGACTGCTGGCGCCTCGTTGTTGCGTTGGCCGGGGATGCAGGCATGGGCACGGCCCTAACGCCGGCTGAAACGCCGGACTGTGGCTTGCATCTGCGGATCTGGGCGGAGTTGATAGACCAACTCGCCATGCACGCGGCTGGTGATGAGCAGCCCATTGAGCACAAGATCACCCAGGACCGGACGCACCGTCTCGATGGGGCGGCGCACGGCTGGCGCCAGCAGGGCCAGGCTGATGACCTGATCGGGATGCTGCCCAAACCAGTCTACCAGTTGAAAATGAAGCAGATCGGAGGCAAAACGATGAATGAACACCAGTAGTTCGAGGTCAACGCAGGTGCGTGTCTCAGGTTCTGGCGCATGAATGAGAAACGGCCCCACGGGTGACCCATCGCCTGGTTGGTAGGGCGTTACAGGCTGCGGCACTTGAGCTTTCATGATACTCCTTGATACTCCTTTGGCATCAGCGACCAGCCTCTCTGCACGTCCGGTTTTGGGTCGCTGCCCCTGCAAGCAATGTGCTGGAAGGGTAGCAAAACTGACAGCCCAAAACAATGGTACCCGCCTCCCAGCAGGTTGCCGTACAGGAGAATTTAATTTTAGCAGATAGATTTGACAAAATTGTCTAAAGCAGATACAATCGCCTTAGCACGTAGTGCTTATCGCAACGCCGTACGAAAGGAGCCAACCCATGGCGTTACTGCGAACCTTGCAGGACAGCCCGGCCGGACATATCGTGGAGATTTTGCAGCGACATGGCCCGCTGAGCATCAAAGCCATCGAAGAACAGGTGGGCGTGACTAAAACGGCCGTGCGTCAGCAGTTGACTAGTTTGATGGCCAGCGGGATGGTGACCACACAACTGGTGCGCGAGGGGGTGGGCCGTCCGCATTACGTCTATCTCCTGACCGAAAAGGCGCGCGAGGTCTTCTCCTGTTATTGCGACGAACTGGTGCTTTCGCTGTATGAGGAATTGCTGGCCGAAGTTGGCAGCGCCCGGATTTCTCTGTTACTCAATCGGGTCGGCAGCCGTTTAGCCACCAAGTATGATGAGCAATTGCGCGGCAGTCGCCTGGGAGAACGGGTGCGCTCGTTGGTCTCGGTCATGGAGGATAGGGGCATGCTGACCGACCTGCGCCCCACCAACCAGGGCTTCGTCTTGAAGTCGTACAATTGCCCGTATCACGAGCTGGCCCAGGAGCATCGCGAGATCTGCGAGATGGAGCAGACGATGATGTCGTCAGTGCTGGCCGCGGATGTGGAGCTGACACAGTGCATGATGGACGGTCACCGCGGTTGTGAGTTTACGGTGCTGCCGCGGTCGGCTGTCATCCAAATGGACGAGCAGGGGCTTGGCCTTGCGCCTGCCCGCGTTTGAGCGGATGAGTCGAACCAACACCGATGCCGGCAGGGTCCCCGGACCGTGCCTGAGCGCGACGCAATTTCCTGTGAACGTTTGGAAAAGAAGTAAACATGAAGGGGGCAATCAAGCCACATATGACGTCCGAACTTGTAATCAATAATCTGCATGTCACGGTAAACGACAAAGAAATCCTCAAAGGTGTCAATCTGACCGTGCGCCAGGGCGAGACCCATGCCCTGATGGGGCCGAACGGGTCCGGCAAGAGCACACTGGCCTATGCGATCATGGGCCACCCGCGCTACGTGGTCACCGAGGGTGACATTTTGCTGGATGGTGAGAGCGTGCTGGCGATGGAGCCTGATGAACGGGCCAAGGCAGGGCTTTTTCTGGCTTTCCAGTACCCAACGGCCATTCCCGGCGTAAGCCTTGCGAATTTCCTGCGCACCGCCGTCAGCAATGTGCGGGGTCACACGGCCAGGGCCAAGGCACAAGCACTGGCGGACCGTAGCAATGGCAACGGCCAAGCCAAGCCGATCGGCTCGGAACTGATGCCGATGAAGGAGTTCCGCAAGGACATGCGCGAGAAGATGGCGATGCTGGGGATTGAGTCCTCTTTCGCCAATCGTTATCTCAATGACGGCTTCTCCGGCGGCGAAAAGAAACGCGTGGAAATCCTGCAGATGGCGATGCTCAGCCCCAAGATCGCCGTGCTCGACGAAACCGACTCCGGCCTCGACATTGACGCCCTGCGCACCGTCGCTGAAGGCGTGAGCAAGTTGATTGGCCCCAACATGGGCGCGCTGGTCATCACCCACTACCAGCGGTTGCTCAACTACATCAAACCGGAATTCGTGCATGTGTTCTTCAACGGCCGCATTGTGCTCTCTGGCGGGCCTGAACTGGCCCTGGACCTGGAGGCGCGTGGCTATGACTGGGTGCGCGAACGTTTTGGCGAAGATGTCGCCGCGTACCTGGCGCGTCACGACTGATGATATCCACAGGGAGGTGTACCGATGGCAACTGAATCTGATCGCGCGATACTCGGTGACGTTAAGCAAGAGTATGAGTACGGTTTCTCCGATCCTGAAAAATACGCATTCAAGTCGGGCCGCGGCCTGAACCATGCGTTGCTTGACACGATCGCAGACTTCAAGAATGAGCCAGACTGGATGCGCCAGTTCCGGCATCAGTCGCTGGACATTTTTCTGTCCAAGCCGATGCCAAACTGGGGCGCAGATTTGAGCGGGATTGATTTCGACAACATTTTCTACTACGTGCGCCCGTCCGAAAAACAGGGCAAGAGTTGGGCCGACGTGCCGTCCGACATCAGAAACACGTTCGACCGCCTCGGCATCCCGGAGGCCGAGCGCAATTTCCTGGCCGGCGTAGGCGCGCAGTATGAATCAGAAGTCGTTTACCATTCGCTGCGCGAAGAATGGCAAAAGCTGGGCGTGATCTTCCTGGACACCGACAGCGGCCTGCGTGAGCATGAGGATGTCTTCAAAGAATATTTCGGCACGATCATCCCGCCCTCAGACAACAAGTTCGCCGCGCTCAACAGCGCAGTCTGGTCAGGCGGATCGTTCGTCTATGTGCCGAAGGGCGTCTCACTCGACATCCCGCTGCAAGCCTACTTCCGCATCAATGCCCAGAACATGGGCCAGTTCGAGCGTACGCTGATCATCGTGGAAGAAGGCGCCAATATGCACTATGTGGAAGGCTGCACGGCCCCGATCTATTCCAGCGACAGCCTGCACAGCGCCGTCGTCGAGATTATCGTCAAGAAAGGCGGCCGCTGCCGCTACACCACGATCCAAAACTGGTCGAACAATGTTTACAACCTGGTGACCAAGCGCGCGATGGCGCACGAAGATGCGCGCATGGAATGGATTGATGGCAACCTCGGCTCCAAGGTGACGATGAAGTACCCGGCGGTCTACATGGTGGGGCCGCGGGCGCACGGTGAAATCCTCTCGATCGCCTTTGCAGGCAAAGGCCAGCACCAGGACGCCGGCGCCAAGGTGGTGCATGCCGCACCTGACACCACCAGCCGCATCATTTCCAAGTCAATCAGCAAGAACGGCGGCCGCGCCTCGTATCGTGGCCTGCTCAAAGTGGCCAAGGGCGCGCGGTGGGTTCCAAGTCCAACGTGGTGTGCGATGCCCTGCTGCTCGATGAAGAGTCCCGTTCGGACACCTATCCCTACATCGAGATTGACGAAGACGATGTCAAGGTGGGTCACGAAGCCTCGGTGAGCAAAATTGGCGAGGAGCAGCTCTTCTATATGCAGAGCCGCGGGCTGAGCCAGGACGAAGCCTCAGCCATGATTGTGGCCGGTTTCATCGAGCCGATGGTCAAGGAACTGCCGATGGAATACGCGGTGGAAATGAACCGCCTGATCCAATTACAGATGGAAGGCTCCATCGGTTGAGCCGCCCGGTTGTGGCTGCGGCGGGTCGCATGACGTGACCGGCCGCAGCCAGGGCCGTGTCGAGGACAAGAGGTATTGAACTGTGACTGTGATAGCCAAAGAATTAACCGTTCCCACGAATATCAGCCGCGAAGCGGTGGAAACGCTGGCCGCGCTGAAAGGCGAGCCAGATTGGATGCTCGACCGGCGCCTGCTGGCCTGGCGCTTTTTTGAAGAGATTCCCATGCCTACGGGCGCGGAAGAAACCTGGCGCCGCACGCGCCTCACCGGCTTCAAGTTGGACGCGGTGCAGCCGTTTGTGCCTGAGCGTGATAGCCGTGTGGCGAAACAGACCGACTTGCCGGCTGCCATTCAAGCCGAACTGGCGACGTTGAGCACCAACGCCGGCGCCGTCGTTCACCGCGACGCGGACCTGCTGTTCTCCAGCCTGCGCCCCGACCTGGCGGCCAAAGGCGTCATCTTCTGCGACCTGCACACGGCCGTGCGCCAACACCCCGACCTGGTGCAAAAATACTTCATGACCCAGGCCGTGACGCTGCCCGACGATGACAAATTCGCCGCGCTGCACGCCGCCCTGTGGAACGGCGGCACGTTCCTGTATGTGCCGCGCGGCGTCGTCATTGACACCCCCTTGCAAGGCTTGATCGCCCTGGACCAAGCCGGCGTCGGCAACTTCTCGCATACGATCATCGTGGCCGAGGCCGGCGCCGAGGTCACCTACCTGGAAGAAATGGTCTCGTTACAGAAGCGCGACAGCCAGGATTTTCACAGCGGTATCGTTGAGATCATCGCCCAAACCGCAGCCCGCGTCAACTACATCAGCCTGCAAAGCTGGGGTGACCAGGTCTTCAATTTCTCGCGCGAGCGCGCCGTGGTCGGTCGCGATGCCCATGTGCTCTGGGTGACCAGTCAGTTGGGCAGCCGCTTGACCAAGACCTTTCAACAGGCCGATCTGCTGGGCGCGGGCGCGTCCAGCGAGATGCTGGGCGTTCTCTTTGCCACCGGCCGTCAGCACATTGACCTGGATACCTTCCAGCGCCACGTCGCGCCTAACACCGTCAGCGACCTGTTGTACAAGGGCGCGCTGCGTGACCGGGCGCGCGCGGTTTGGCGCGGCATGATCCGCGTGGAACCCCACGCGCAGAAGACCAACGGCTATCAGAAGAATCAAAACCTGATCCTGAGCAAGCAGGCGCGTGCAGATTCCGTACCGGGTCTGGAAATCCTGGCCGATGATGTGCGCTGCACGCACGGCGTGACGGTGTCACAGGTGGAACCTGAGTACGTCTTCTACCTGATGAGCCGCGGTCTCAACAAGGAGCAAGCCGAGCACATGATCGTCGCCGGCTTCTTCGAGGAAGTGCTGGCGCGTATTCCGCTGGAAGGGGTGCGTGAAAAGCTGGAGGCGGCCATCGGCGAGCGCATCGGCGTTTGACGAGCAACGTTTGGCAGAGGAGCTAACGATGAACGAAAAAGGTTATGTCCATCCAGAGGTGCTGGTGAGCACCGCCTGGGTGGCAGAGCATCTGAACGATCCCGCGGTGCGCCTGGTCGAATCGAACGAAGACATCATGCTGTACGACATCAAGCACATTCCCGGCGCGGTGCAGATTGACTGGCAGCGTGATCTGAACGACCCCCTGACGCGTGACTACCTGGGCCGCGCCTCCTTCGATGCGCTGCTGTCGCGGCACGGCATTGGCAACGACACGACCGTGGTGTTTTACGGCGACAAGAACAACTGGTGGGCCTGCTACGCTTTTTGGGTGTTCCAACTGTTCAGCCATGCGAACGCACGCGTGATGGACGGCGGCCGCGCGAAGTGGGAAGCGGAAGGCCGACCCATGGTGCGCGAGGCGCCGAGTTACCCGACCGCCAGTTACAAGGCGCCGGAGCGAGCCGACTACCCGATTCGAGCCACACGTGACCAGGTGCTGGAACACGTGCATCAGAAGCGACCCCTGGTAGATGTACGCTCGCCGGGCGAGTATTCGGGTGAGATGCTGCACATGCCTTCGTATCCGCAGGAAGGCGCGCTGCGCGGGGGGCACATCCCCGGCGCGCGCAGCATTCCCTGGGCGCGCGCCGCCAACGCCGACGCAACCTTCAAGACGGCCGCGGAACTGCGTGCGATCTATGAACAGGAGCAGGGGCTGCGGGCCGCTGACAACGTCATCGCCTACTGCCGTATCGGCGAACGCTCTGCGCACACCTGGTTCGTGTTGAAGTACTTGTTGGGCTACCCCCACGTGCGCAATTACGATGGCAGTTGGACCGAATGGGGCAATCTGGTTGGCGTCCCCGTCGAACGCTAGAAGATAGACTTCCGAAGTCTTGCCGTTTTTACTGAATCGCAGTACAATCGGGCCGATTTTGGCAGCAAAGAGGTAGGCCGTGGATCGGCAAGAAAGAATTGATTTCATCCTGGAGCACTACGAATCGCCGCGCCATTACGGGCCAACCGACCCGGCGGACATGGTGATGCAGGGCGGCAATCCGGGGTGCGGCGATATCATTACCGTCTACTTGAAGGCCGATGAAAACGACGCCATCGCCGGACTCAGCTTCGAGGGCGCCGGCTGCACGATCAGCCAGGCAGCCACCTCCATGGTGATGGAAATGTTCGAGAGCAAAACCCTGACCGACATCGAGAACACCGCCCAAGACACGATCATTGACCTGCTTGGCCGCGAAATCGCCGCCACCCGCCTGCGCTGCGCCACCCTGGGACTGACCACGGTGCAGAACGCGGTGCGCGAGCTGCGGCGCCAGCGCCTGGCGCGGGAGTATGGCGTGATCCTGCCGGAGACGCGCTCGCAAGGATTTGTGGCAATGAGTGAGGTGACAGGGTGAGCGGCCTGCCTGGACGGCCTTTCGATGTGGAAGCTGTGCGCGCCCAGTTCCCCATTCTGACGCGCCAGGTGCATGGCAAACCACTGGTCTACCTCGACAGCACCGCCAGTTCACAGAAACCGCAAGCCGTCATCGAACGGCTGGCGACCTATTATGCCCAGGGCAACGCGAACGTGCATCGCGGCGTGCATACCTTGAGCGAGGAAGCCACCGCCGCGTTCGAGGCCAGCCGCGCCAAAGTGGCGCGCTTCATCAACGCCGCCAGCAGCAAAGAGATCATCTGGACGCGCAACGCCACGGAGGCCATCAACCTGGTGGCGTACAGTTGGGGCAGCGCCAACCTCAAGCCGGGCGACGAAGTGCTCATCACCGAGATGGAGCATCACTCCAACATCGTGCCCTGGCAACTGGCCTGTCAGCGCACCGGCGCCACGCTGCGCCATGTGCCGGTGGATGACGAGGGCTTTCTGCGCCTGGACTTGCTCCCCACCCTCCTCACCCCGCGCACCCGCCTCTTCGCCTTCACCGCCATGTCCAACGTGCTGGGCACCATCGTCCCTGTGGCCGAGCTGACCGCGGCCGCGCATGCCGTAGGCGCGCTGGCGCTGGTGGACGGCGCGCAGAGCGTGCCGCACCTGCCGGTGGATGTGCAGGCGCTGGGCGCCGACTTCCTCGTCTTCTCCGGGCACAAGATGTGCGGGCCGACCGGCATCGGCGTGCTCTACGGCCGCCGCCAACTGCTGGAAGCCATGCCGCCTTTCATGAGCGGCGGCGACATGATCAAAGAGGTGCATCTGGACGTCTCGCGCTGGAATACCCTGCCCTGGAAGTTCGAGGCCGGCACGCCCGCCATCGCAGAGGCGATTGGGCTGGGCGCGGCCGTGGATTACCTCGACAACCTGGGCATGCCCGCCATCCAGGCGCATGAGCATGCGCTGGTGACTTACGCCATGCAGCAGTTGCAGCAGGTAGAAGGGCTGCGCATCCTCGGCCCAGACGCCGATCACCGCGGCGGCGTGGTGGCCTTCACCCTGGGGGACATTCACCCGCACGACCTGGCCGCCATTCTCGACGGCGAAGGCATTGCCATCCGCGCCGGTCATCACTGCGCACAGCCCTTGCATGACCGTTACGGCCTGCCCGCCAGCGCCCGCGCCAGCTTTTATCTGTATAACACCGCGGCCGAGGTAGATCAATTGGTCGCGGCCCTGGACAAAGCCAGAGAGATGTTCGCCTTGTAGGAGAGTCGTATGGACGCACTGTATCGGACGGAAATTTTAGAGCATTATCGGCGTCCGCATCATTTTGGGCACCTGGAAGACCCAGACATCACCCATCATGACGCCAACCCGTTCTGCGGCGATGACATCACGATTGATCTCAAGATCGCGGATGGCAAGGTGGTGGACGCGGCGTTTCGCGGTCACGGCTGCGCCATCAGCCAGGCTTCGGCTTCGATGCTGATGGATGAGATCATCGGTGCGCCGCTGGATGACCTGAAGAAGTGGAGCAAGGACGATGTGCTTGGCCTGCTTGGCATCGAGATCGGACCGGTGCGCCTGAAGTGCGCACTGCTGCCGCTGAAGGTGATGAAAGCGGGCGTGTGGGGATTGGAAGACACCGATCAAGAGGATTAAAGCACAGAGGATCGAAGAATAGAGGATCGAAGAATAGAGGATCGAAGAACACGTATGGCGAAGTTCGTGAAAGTGGCTGCCCGGGCCGATATCCCGGTGGGCGGCAAGAAATTGGTGGAAATTGACGGCGTGGCCGTGGCGGTGTTCAACGTCAACGGCGCGTTTTATGCCATCGAAGACGTGTGTACGCACGATGGCGGTAACCTGGTGGCAGGCGATCTGTTCGGCAACGAGATCGAGTGCCCGCGACACGGCGCCCGCTTCGATGTGCGCAGCGGAGCCGCCACCAAGATGCCCGCGTTCGCGCCCCTGCCGACCTACGCCGTCAAGGTTGAGCAGGACAACGTGCTGGTGGAAACGCTGGATTAGGGCAAGACGACAGGGAAGAATTGCCAGAAAAGAAAATGATAGAAAAGGAAAGCGAGAGTCATGCCAACGCCTGAAGAAATTCGAGAAGTGCTGAAGATCAATGTCAAAGACCCAGAGCTGATGTTGAACGTGGTTGACCTGGGGCTGATCTATGATATTACGGTGGAGGACAAGTCCGCCACCATTGCGATGACCCTGACCAGCCCTGGCTGCCCGGTCGGGCCGATGATCCTGGGCGACGCGCAACGTTATGTTCACCAGGCGTTCCCTGAGCTGGAGGAAGTCAACATTGACCTGGTGTGGACGCCGTTCTGGAACCCCAGCATGATGAGCGAGGACGCCAGGGAGGAGCTGGGGATTTTCTAAGCGGCCTCTGGTGGTCGTTCTCAGATCAAATCTGCCGTATCCAGCCACAAAGTCACCGGCCCATCGTTGACCAACGTCACTTCCATGTGCGCCTGAAACTGGCCGGTGGCGACGGCCAGGCCCTGTTCGCGCAGCCGCTCGACGAAGTAGGCGACCAACGGTTCGGCCTGCTCGGGACGGGCGGCCCGGGTGAAATCTGGCCGCCGCCCTCGGCTCGCATCCCCGTAAAGCGTGAATTGCGGGACGACCAGCAGCGCGCCGCCGACCTCCCGCAGCCCCTGGTTCATCTTGCCCGCGGCATCCCCGAACAGCCGCAGTCCGGCCACTTTGCGCGCCAGCCACTCAGCCTCGACGCGGGTGTCGTCATGGGTGACGCCCACCAGCGCCAGGAATCCCCGGCCAATGGCGCCAACCTCCTGTCCCGCCACGGTAACGCTGGCCCGGCTGACGCGCTGGATCACCGCGCGCATCTATTCTTCTCCTTCCAAGCTCCGCTCAACATTCAGCTCTTGCCACACCAACCGGTCGAACCCCAGCGAGACGACCGCGAAAGTGCGCAGGCGCAGGCGCTCGCCGTAGCGCGCCAGCAGACCGGCGCGCGTCTGCGGCAGGATCGCCAGCGCTTCCGCCAGCCGGGCCTTGACCAGCGGCAGTTCAGCCACAGCCGCCGCGCTGAGCGCGCGCGCGGCCGCGCCGGTCAGCTCCGCCTCTTTCAGGGGCACGTACTTGAACTCCAGCAGGATGTCGAGCAGCTCATACTGGCGCATCTCCGGCCGCACGATCATGGTCAGGTCCGCGTAGGTGCGCGCCAGCGCAGTCTCCGAATCCATGATGTAGGCGATGTCGTTGAAGAGCAGGGTCAGGAAAGCCGTCTTGACCGTCAGCTCGTTCGCCCAACGGTAATCCCGGTTGTCGAACACGGGATAGTAGCGCTGCTCGATGAAGTTGCACAGCGGCTGCAGATTGCCGGTTTGCCACAGGCCGCGCGCCGCTTGCCGGCCTTCGTCCAGGAGATGCCGATCGGCCAGCAGCATGTCCTGGATACGCTCCACGTACAGCCGACGCACCACCAGGTTTGGAATCGTCAGCATCAACTCGCCTGACGGCGTGCGTCCGCCGAAGGTGAGCACGCCGAAGTAGGTGAGGAACGAGGCCATGAACGGCGCGTCCTTGACCGCCATCAGCATGTCCTCCACGCCAAAGCGGTCAGCCAGGGCCGAGACCGCCAGGGTTGGTGCGCCGTTGACCGCGTCGAGGATGATCTGACCGCCGCCGGGCAGGCTGGCGATGTACGCGATCTTGCCGCGGTCCATGGCCAGGTTGCTGTCGAGCATGTTTTCGGGATAGCCGCAGGCGCGTTGGAAATGCTTGAAGAAGTAGAGCGCCAGGGTGGGGTTGTAGATGCGCTCGGCCGCCATGTTCGTAGTGAAGCGATAGCCGTTGTAGAAGGTGCGCACCATCTCCAGGGCCTCATCCGCCTGCGCCGCGGCCCACCCGCAGGTCGCTGTGATCTGGCGCAAGGTGACGGCGATTTCGTCCTCGCGAAAGCCGCACAGGTCGTTGAACTCCGGCTGCAGGGTAATCGTCTCCGAGACGTTGTAACCGCTGGTGAGATCGCTGAGGACCACGGGCGAGACGCCGGTGATGAAGACGCGGTCCACGCCAAAGCCGCTGGCCCCGCCCTTGACCGCCTTGAAGAGAGTTTTGAGCGTGCCTTCCCCGCGCAGCAACGCGTCGTAGCGTTTCTTGCCGGCCGGGTGACCGCCCATGGCCAGTTCATTGGCGAAGTTGTCGTACTCGTCAATCAACAGGTAGAGCTTGTAAGGAGTGTGGCGCATGGCTGTCAGCGCTGACTCGAAGGATGCCACCGCGTCGGTAGGGAAGATTTCGACGGGAGATGACAAGCGATCCTGGTAGCGGACAGCGAAATCGTGAATGCGGGCATTGACGTGCCGATACAGGGCCTGGGTGATGTCTTCGGCGGTGCCCTGGGCGGCTACCAGCGAAAAGTCCCAGCGCATGACAAAATACTGATTGTGCAGCGGGGTGGGCGCGCGACCAATCGCCAGGCGACCGAACAACAGCTCGAACTGATCGGCCCTGGCCACGTCGTAATAGTTCGCCAGCATGGAAAGCAGCAACGACTTGCCGAAGCACCGCGGGCGCAGGAAGAGCAGTTGCTTGCCCAGGTCTTCGAGCAGCGGGATGCAGTCGGTGCGATCCACATAGAAATAGCCTTCGCTCATCACCTGAAGGAAATCACTGATGCCGTACGGAAACTTCATCGCCCCCTCCTGAAAACCATGCAACCAACAAGCGATCAGCCATCGAAATCCCGCCTGCGGTTGAAATTTTACCCCTGCCTGCGCCTGGCGTCAAGCCACCCAGTCGCTGAGCAGGAATTCCAAATGTGGTCGCTGAAGGCATCTGGAATGAAGGCTTTAGCCGGTTATTGGGCGCTTGAGAACCCTGTGGCAGACCGGCTGAAGCCTCGATTCCGGGTACATTTGGAATTCCTGTGTGCGCGCGGACGCACTTGCGTAAGCGGGCAGCCTGGCGTAAACTTACGCCGACCCCCACAATCAACCGCAAAGGAACAATCTCGAACATGAATTCCGCACGACCCACACCGGTGTTTTTACCATCCGTCGTTGACGGCCTGCCGGCCGTTATCGGACGGTCGCCCTTCGTGACGCTGACGGTCATTCCGGCCTGGGGCGCCAAGATCGCCTCGCTGCGCGCGGCCGACGGTCATGAGTGGCTGTGGCGCAATCCCCACCTGCCCTGGCGGCTGCCCACGGTCGCTACGTCGTACATCCGTGAAGCCGATGTGGGCGGGTGGGATGAGTGCTTTCCCGCGGTGGGGCCAGGCCCCTATCCGCTGCCGCCCTGGCAGGGTCGCCCGATTCGGGATCATGGCGAGGTGTGGGCGCAGGCGTGGGAAGTCGAGGAGGCCGCCGATTGCCTGCGGCTGGCGACTACTGGCGATCAGTTCCCCTATCGCCTGGTGCGGACGATCCGGTTGGCGGCCGCTGAGCCGGCCTTCGAGATGACCTATGAGCTGACCAACCTCAGCCCGGCGCCGTTTGCCTTTCTCTGGTGCGCGCACCCGCTGCTGGCGATTACGCCGGGGATGCACCTGCGCCTGCCTCCCGGCAGCCCGGTGCGCAGCGACGGTCATCTGCCTGGGCGCTTCACCTGGCCGGCCGCCGGCGCGCTGGACTTGACACACGTTCCTGGCCCGGAGGCTGCCTGGGCCGCCAAGCTGTATGTGGGGCCGTTGACGGAGGGTTGGGCCGCGCTTTACGATCCTGCAACCGGCCGCGAGCTGCGCTTCGAGTTCGACGTGCGTGTGACGCCGTTCGTGGGGCTGTGGCTCAACTACGGCGGCTGGTCAGGCGCGGGCAGCGCGCCCTACTACAACCTGGGACTGGAACCATGCAGCGGCATGCCTGATGACCTGGCGAGCGCGGTGGATCCAGCCTGGAACGCGTTCTCCACCGTCGCCGCCCACAGCACGCTCACCTGGCGGCTGCGCGTGCATGTGTAGTAGGGGCGCACCCTTGCGGTCGCTCACGCTTCAGTAATTTTCCAGCGGCGTCTGCTCGTACCACCAGAAGCCGTGCGTCAGGACGTAGAGACGATCCACACGGCCCAGCCAGCCGCAGACGCACCCTTCACGCCAGCGCGCGCTGCTGTCGCTCAGATACTTCAAGCCGCCGAAGAACTGCGGCGCATAGGCCTGGTAGCGAAAGCCCGCCGCGCTGACCGCCGCCTCCGGCAGCACCATCGTGTTGGTGCGCACCACCTCGTGCGGACAAACGCCCTGCACCGTGATCGCCAGCCCCGTCTCCAGGATCAGCTTTTCGCGGCGCAGCCCTTCCTCGTCGTCGAAGCCCAGCGCGGCCACGTAGGGCGCTTCATAATACAACCCCAACTCGCCGCCCAGGCGCTAAATCTCGTGCAGTTGGCGCATGGTGGCGAGCGCCAGGGAGTTGTAATGCACGGCGTGCAGGCGCACGAAGTAGGTGGCGGTGGCGCCCAACTCGTGCTCGATCTGCGCGAGGCGCAGCGCGTTGTTCACGGTGAAATCAATGTCGTGACGCAGCAGGAGCACGCGCGCCGCGCCGTCCGCCTTGCCGTCGAGCAGGTCTTGAAAACTGACGCAGGCAAAGCCCAGCGCCCGGGCCTCGCTCAGAATTTCCCGGTAATGGGCAAAGGTGAAGTTGCAGGGCATGATGTTCCGTTTCTGCTCAGCCGCCGAATGAATTCGGGGCGAAGGGGCGTTCCGCCGCAAAGTCGGCCTGCGCCGACTGGCGTCGCGTCCATGAGCCGTTATCCGTTTCTCTCAGCGGCCGTGTCCCAGGCGGAAGTGATCCGCCTGGCGCCAGGGATTATAGGGATCGAAGGGGTCGCCGGTCGGCGCGGGCGCGCCAGCGAGCGCCTGACCTTCCAGGAAATCGGACAGCGCGGCGGCGATCAGCGCCTCGTCGGGCAGAGGATCGGCGGCCGGCTGCCAATCGCTGAAGTGCTCTTCCACGAAATGGGTGGTGGCCTCGCCCGCCTGAAAGACCGGGTGCCGGATGACGGCCAGCAGGAAGGGGATGTTGGTGGCGACGCCCAGAATGACGTAGTGCTCCAGCGCCCAGGCCATTTTGCCCAGGGCCTCGGCGCGATCCTCATCCCAGACGATCAGCTTGGCGAGCATGGGGTCGTAGTGCAGCATCACCTGGCTGCCGGTGCTGATACCGGCGTCCACGCGCACGCCGGGGCCAACCGGCTCGACCGCAGTCAGGATGCGGCCGATGCTGGGCAGGAACTGGTTGGCCGGGTCTTCCGCGTAGATGCGGCATTCGATGGCGTGCCCGCGCTGGCTGATCTGCGCCTGGCTGAAGGGCAGCGGCTCGCCGGCCGCGACGCGCAGCTGCGCCTTGACCAGGTCAACGCCGGTCACCGCTTCGGTGATCGGATGCTCCACTTGCAGGCGGGTGTTCATCTCCAGGAAGTAGAAGTTGCGCTCCTGATCCACCAGGAACTCGATGGTGCCCGCGTTGGTGTAGTTGACCGCGCGCGCGGCCTGCACGGCGGCCGCGGCCATGTTGGCGCGCAGCGCCGGCGTCAGGCAGGGCGACGGCGTCTCTTCGATGATCTTCTGATGCCTCCGCTGCACCGAGCATTCGCGCTCGAACAGGTGGATGACCTGGCCGTGATGATCGCCCAGCACCTGGAATTCAACGTGGCGCGGCGCGGTCAGGTATTTTTCCAGGTAGATGCGGTCATCGCCAAACGCGTTGTGCGCCTCGCGCCGCGCGGATTGCAGCGCGTCGGCCAGGTCCTGCGGCCGCGGCACGATGCGCATGCCCTTGCCGCCACCGCCCGCCGCGGCCTTGACCAGCAGCGGGAAGCCGAGCGCCTCGCCCGCTTCGATCAGATCGGCGTCGGCGTCGCTGGCCTGGAAACCGGGCACCATGGGCACCCCGGCCGCGGCCATCGCGGCGCGCGCTGCGGTCTTGCTGCCCATCGCGGCCATGGCCTCCGGCGTGGGGCCGATGAAGACCAGGCCGGCCCGGCGCACGGCCGCGGCAAAGTCGGCATTTTCGGAGAGGAAGCCGTAGCCGGGATGAATGGCCTGGCAGCCACGCTCCACCGCAGCCTGGATGATCGTGTGGGCGCGCAGGTACGATTGGCCGGGCGCGGGCGGCCCGATCAGCACCGCCTCATCGGCCAGGGTGGTGTGCAGCGCCTGCGCGTCGGCCTCGGAATAGACGGCCACCGTGCGGATGCCCATCTCCTGGCAGGCGCGGATGATGCGCACCGCAATCTCGCCCCGGTTGGCAATTAGAACCCTATCGAACATACGGTTTTCCTCCCGAAAAGCCCCTGCGTCCTGGCGCCCCTGCGTTGAAACCCTCTGCATCGGGACCTCATCCATCAATGGCTAAACTCTGCGGCTTCTTCTCTGATGACCCGGAAGCGCGCGGGGCTGCTGGGCGAAATCAGTTCGATCTTGTCGTAGACCTCGGCCAGGCTCAACCGACACTGAATGGATGGGATGTGTACCTCGGCGTCGGGTCCGCTGCTTTCCGCAAACAGCCAGGCGCCATCCGGCTGGCGCGTAAAATGCCCGATGCGCGCAATGTCCTGCGCAATCAGGAGATAGTCCTGCAGCGATTCCAGCGTGCGGTAGTGCGCAAACTTCTCCCCGCGATCGTAGGCCTCGGTGGACCTGGACAGCACCTCGATGATGACCGTGGGGTTGAGCAGCGTGTCCTCGACCTGGTCATCGAAATGGGGCCGACCACAGACGACCGCCACATCCGGGTAGGTGTACAGTCCGCTGGCGCTGACCTTGACGCGCATGTCGCTGGTAAAAACCTGGCATGGCCGGCCCTTCAATTGACCGATCAACAGGTAAGCGAGATTGGGCACGATGGCGCTGTGATTGCGACTGGCGCCGGCCAGGGCATAGACTTTGCCCGCGTAGTATTCGCTCTTAGTCGCGGCCTCACGCTCACGCGCCAGGTACTCCTGGGGGGTTAGTAAGGGTTGGCGTTGCGGCAGACTCATGAGTTATCCTTTTCTGCACTCTCCGCGTTCTCAACGGTGATTTCCATCTCGCTTTGGCGCCAGCCGCTCCTACATCCTGAACACCCCATACGTCGTTTGCGGCACGGGCGCGTTGAGGCAGGCGGAGAGGGCCAGGCCGAGGGCGCGGCGGGTCTCCGGCGGATCGAGGATGCCGTCGTCCCACAGCCGCGCGGTGGAGTAATACGGGCTGCCCTCCTTTTCGTATTTGTCCAGGATCGGCTGTTTGAACGCGGCCTGCTCCTCCGCGCTGAGCAGCGGCTTGCCCAGCCGCGCCAGTTGATCCTGCTTGACGGTCAGCAGGACGCTGGCGGCCTGCTCGCCGCCCATGACGCTGATGCGGCTGTTGGGCCACATCCACAGGAAGCGCGGGCCGTAGGCGCGGCCGCACATGCCGTAGTTGCCCGCGCCAAAGGAGCCGCCGATGATGACCGTCAGCTTGGGCACGGCCGCGTTGGCGACGGCATGCACCAGTTTGGCGCCGTCTTTGGCAATGCCGCCGGCCTCGTACGCGCGGCCCACCATGAAGCCGGTGATGTTCTGCAGGAAGAGCAGCGG
Organism: Candidatus Amarolinea dominans; assembly: GCA_016719785.1. Taxonomy (NCBI): domain Bacteria; kingdom Bacillati; phylum Chloroflexota; class Caldilineae; order Caldilineales; family Candidatus Amarolineaceae; genus Candidatus Amarolinea; species Candidatus Amarolinea dominans. The sequence continues at coordinate 187,502 of JADJYJ010000003.1, read as the reverse complement.
AATGCCGCGGCTGGTGCATAACTCCACGAAATGCGCGCCCTTGAGCGCCGATTCGCTGAAGAGGATGCCGTTGTTGGCGATGATGCCCACCGGGTAGCCGTAGATGCGGGCAAAGCCGCAGACCAGGGTCGTGCCGTAGAGCGCCTTGAACTCACGCAGGCGGCTGCCGTCCACCAGGCGGGCGATGACCTCGCGCACGTCGTACGCGGTCTTGAAACTGGCGGGAATGACGCCGTACAGCTCGGCCGGATCGTAGAGCGGTTCTTCGGGCGGCGCCACCTCCAGCCCGATGGACTTGGGGCGGTTGAGCGTCTCCACGATGCCGCGGCAGAGATCCAGCGCGTGCTCGTCATCCAGCGCGTAATGATCGGCCACGCCGGAGACGCGGGTATGCACATCGGCGCCGCCCAGATCCTCCGCGCTGACCTCTTCGCCGGTCGCGGCTTTGACCAGCGGCGGGCCGCCCAGGAAGATGGTGCCGGTGCCCTTGACGATGATCGTTTCATCACTCATCGCGGGCACGTACGCGCCGCCGGCCGTGCAGGAGCCCATCACCGCGGCGATCTGCGGGATGCGCGCCGCGCTCATCAGGGCCTGGTTGTAGAAGATGCGGCCAAAATCGTCCACATCAGGAAATACTTCGTCCTGCATGGGCAAGAAGGCGCCGCCGGAGTCCACCAGGTAGATGCAGGGCAGGCGATTTTCCAACGCGACCTGCTGCGCGCGCAGGTGCTTCTTGACCGTCAGGGGGTAGTAGGCGCCGCCCTTGACGGTGGCGTCGTTGGCGATGATGAGCACTTCGCGGCCGCTGACCAGGCCGATGCCGGTGACGATGCCGGCGCCCGGCGCTTCGTTGCCATACAGCCCCTGTGCGGCCAGTGGGGAAAGCTCCAGGAAAGGCGCGCCGGGGTCGAGCAGACGCTCCAGGCGGTCGCGCACGGGGAGTTTGCCCTGTTCCTGGTGGCGCTGATGGGCCTTGGCGTCGCCGCCCTGCCGGGCATCGGCCAGCCGCGCGCGCAGTTCAGCGGCCAGCGCCTGGTTGTGCGCCTGGTTGTGCTGAAAGACGGGATCGTTGTTGTTGATTTGAGATTCGAGAACGTCCATGTTAGTCCTCAGTTGATCACTTCAGCAATTCCTGCACCACCTGGCTGACCAGCTTGCCGTCCGCGCGGCCCTTGAGCTGCGCCATCAGGTGTTTCATCAGCAGGCCAGACTGCGCCTTGCCGCTGACGCCCAGCTCCGTGATGGCCTGGCGCACCAGGGCTTCGATCTCGGCGCGGCCCATCTGCTGCGGCAAATAGGTTTCCAGGATGTTCAGTTCCGCCTGCTCCTGATCCACGAGGTCCTGGCGGCCGCCCCTGCTGAACTCTGCAATGGATTCACGCCGGCGCTTGGCATCGCGGCGAATGACATCGAGCACCTCGGCATCGTCGAGCGGGTGACCGACCTCCATTTCCGCATACTTGATGCTGGTGATCACCAGGCGCAGGGTATCGCGCAGGAGCACACTGTGCGACTTCATGGCCTGGTACATTTCCTGGGTCAGTTGTTCTTTGAGTGACATGTTTGCCTCCGTTGCCAGGGGATACTTCTATTTTACCCTGTGAACGAACGAATCGGCAAACGGCCGGGCGAGTGAATGCAGCGGATGGAGCATCAAGTCAACGCAAGGGCGCAGGGACGCAAAGGAGTGTTCTCTGGCGCCTTTGTGTTCTTTGTGTCCCGGTGTGAGGTCTCTTTCTTGCTCACACAAATTAGTGGAATTCGTGGGAGAGAAAGATGGGCGGATTTTTGCCACATAGAACACAAAGAGCGCAAAGACGCCGCCAATCTGCGAATCTGCTGCCGTTGCTTTGTGTTCTATGCGTTCCTTGTGGTCAATCGTCCACCCAATTCAGAATTGCTGCGCCCAAATTTTGACTCTTGACAGATCGCTGCGCGCGTGATATGCTGTAATAAGTTACAAGCCTGCCCCCCGCCTTCCGAGTCGTCTCCCGCCTTCGGGAGTCCCTGGCGAGAGTGCTCTCTCCCGCCCGCGACCTCCTTCAGCAGTCAGGAAAATGTCCCTGACCCCATCCGTTTCGATTGCTGCACGAAAGGAGTCCGTTGTCATGTTACGCCGTTCTTCTAGTTTCTCTTTTCTCTCTGCTCGACATTCTGCTCTCGGCCGGCTCGCGCCGCGCCTGCCGTCGTTGGTTCATCTGTTGGTGGTATTCAGCCTGCTCTTTTCCACGGCGGCTGCTACCCCCCCCCCCCAGATAAATACCGCTACTAAACTCATGTCCCCTGATCCCAATTTCGATCTCATTTCCGATCCTGGTGCGATGCCCGCGCCTGCGGTCGTGCAGTTGACGCTGGCCGCGGCGCCGCGGCAGGTCGAGCCGGCGGGCGTCGTCACCTACACCGTGGTCATCACCAACACCCTGGCCGATCGCGGCTTGAGCGGGCTGGTGGTGAGCGATACCCTGCCGCTGGAATTGGCCTACTGGCCGGCCGGGGAGGGGGAATTCAGCTACCTGGAGGTGGAGCGCCGGCTGGAGTGGGCCATCGGCCAACTGGCCGCAGGCGCGACGCTGACCGGCACGTTCCAGGCGCAGGCGCTGGCGGAGGTCAGCGGCCAGGTCATCACCAACACCGCGGCCATCGTGAGCGAGGAGGTGGGCACAGGGGTGGCGGCCAGTGCGGCGATCACGATCACCGCGGCGCCGTGCCTGGGCGAGGACTGTGCGCCGACGCCCACGCAAGAACCGCCGACCGCCACGCCGACGGCGACGGTCGAGCCGCCGCCCTGCCAGGATGAGGAGTGTACGCCAACGCCAACGGCCACGGCGACGCCCACGGCCACATCGTCGCCCTGCCAGGATGATGAAGAGTGTACGCCGACGCCGACGGCGACGCCTGGGCCGGATGAGGTGTGGTTGACGCCGGGCGAGGGCGGGGTGCTGCTCAGTGCGGATGGACGGGTGCAGGTGGAGGCGCGGCCGGGCGCGGTGAGTGCGCCGACTTTGCTGCGCTATCTGCCGCAGCCGCGGGTGGAGGAAACGCCGGCCTGGCTGACGATGCATTTTGGCCTGGAGGCGCAGGATGGGCAGGGCGCGGCGGTGACAGCGTTCGAGAGCCTGGTCAGCCTGACCTACCGCTTCGCGCCGGACATTGCGCTGACGGAGACGATCCGCCTGTACCGGTGGGAGGATGCGGCCGAGACGTGGCAGGCGCTCGACAGCGAGATGGACGTGGTCGGTCGGCAGTTAACGGCGCGGCTGGACGGCCCCGGGCTGTTTGGTCTGGGTGCGCCGGCGTCGTTGAGCTATGGCGCACAGCATCTACCGACGGTGCATGGGTTCGTGACCGACGAGTGGAGCGGCAACAGCAGCCTGGGCTATCCGCTGGCGCTGCCGCCGGGGCCGGGCGGGCTGGGACTGAATCTGAGCCTGGGCTACAGCAGCGAAGGGGTGAACAGCATCCGCCAGGGGTTGTCGTCGTACGACATTACAGCAACGGTAGGACCCACATCAATACCGGGGAACACGCCAACGCCAACCGCAACGCCACAGCATGTGAATCAGGATGCATTGAATGCGATCACCTTCAATCGCCAGGCCAGTTTCGTCGGTTGGGGGTGGAGCTTGAACGGCCTGGGGCAGGTGACGATCGCGCTGGCGCACGGAGGGACCCCGGCCAAGGCATACCTGGGGTATGCAGGCGGCGGCTTCGAGCTGAAGCAAACGACGGATGGTTGGCAAACGGAGCCGCAGAGCTTCGTGCGCATTGCGCATGTGGGGAACATGGATAGTGGGAACAAGTGGGAGGTGTGGTCGCCAGACGGCACGAAATACACTTTCGGTGGCTTCAGCGACACCACGACCGAATGGAATAATGGTTCGGCCTGGATTCGGACGCGCAACTGCGGCCAACGCCCTCGGGAAATGCATCTGACGGAGGTGCTCGATACACATGGGAACCGGATCAAAGTAACATACAGTGACGAGAAGCTAAACGTGTATTGTCCGGACAGCGGCACAAGCGGGGATTACGTACGAGCACTGCAACCGGCTCGGATCGAGTATTTTGCTGCAGGAGTGAATACAGCGACGGTACAGATTGATTTCAACTACCTTGCTGACCGTGCCGACTGGAACGTGCCGGGGGCATATGCTACGGATCACGAAGCCTTTTCAGCTTGCGGCGCCTGCGGAGCATCGTGGTTGGAGTGCGCAGTAGCGGGAGTGGCTTCACCACAGCGCGGACATACGCTTTGGCGCAGGACTACGACTGGTTCGACCAAAGCAACAATAAAGGGATCATGCGGCTGACGAGCATCACGGAGCAGGGCAAGAATGGGGGTGCGCTGCCGGCGTGGACGTTTGGCTATCGGATTGGTGCGGTCGGGACGCAGAACGGCTGGAAGAACCATACGCTGCTGGAGACGGCCAACAACGGGCAGGGCGGGAGCGTCACCTACAGCTACGCGAATGTGTGTTTTTGTCAAACGAAAAGTAGGCCAAATGATGAACGAAAATAGGGCCAGTCGTGCTACTGGGGTGTAGCGGTTGATAATTGAAAACAGGGCCGTTTGATGATGACAAACCAGGCCATTTGACAATCGAAAAATAGGCCACCCCTAGATTTCGGGTGTCATGAATCTCGGGATGGGTTGGTCAACCCACTGTGCCAATGAAGCGTGAGACACTTCAGCGGCTGAATTTAGTGTACAATTCAGATAGGGAGAATTGTACATGTCAGACGAAAAAACCGTTCAAGCCAGTCATGACGACCAGCGTGGGGGCGATGCAGTCAACACGCCAGACCCGGAAGTAGTGCCGAAGGCCGAGCGGCGGCGTCGAGTCGCTCGTCACGCCTGACGCAATCGCTCTCCCACTTGCGCCTTTGCCGCCCTTAAGCTACACTGCTGTGAGCGGGACGGAGGATAGTGCGCCGCTGGGGAGCGACACGAGCGCCGATCCCGTTGACGGTGTAGCTGGGCAGAGTCGCATGAATGTGGCTCTGCCTGCATCGCCCCCAAGCAGGGAGCTACACTGTCAACAAAGCGAAAAACCCTGACGTTCGGTGCGGCGAGCTCCGCTCCAGTCGGCGCCAACTGGCTCTGCCGTCTCGCGGAGCCGCCAGCACCTCTAGCCCGTACACTAAATTCCGACCTTGAGTTGTCTCAAAGCTATTGGCACATTCCGGTGGAATTTGACCGGCCCTGCAGTTGGGCCGGTCAAATTCCACGGTTCATCTTGACCATTGACGAGTTGGCGGGCTGTGCTACACTGCGCGTGCGATGGCGACGGCGAGCAGGACCAGCCCTGCTTTCAGACTCCTGAGTCGGAGCCAACGGTTATGGTCAATGCTCAGTGGGTGGTGGGTCCTCCTTTATGGGGCGAGATGTCAGGTTAGGGGGCGGGGGAGCGCCAGTGACCACTTGGAGGCGCTGACGGAAGCGATAGGATTCGCCGACGAATTCGAGGATATGGGCGCGATGGGTCAGGCGATCCAAGAGGGCGGCCGTGAGGCGTTCATCACCAAAGACCTGCGTCCATTCAGCAAAATGGAGGTTGGTGGTGATGATGAGAGCGACTTTTTCATGCAAGGCGGAGCAGAACTGAAAGATGAGTTGTGCGCCGGTGGCTGAGAAGGGGATAAAGCCGAGTTCATCCAAAACGACGACCTGAAAGCAAGCGGCGGTCTTGATGAACTTGGTCAAGGAATGTTGGTCTTGGGCCTGGATCAGTTCATTGACCAGGCCGGCGGCATTGAAGAAACGGACTTTGTGACCCTGGCGACAGGCCAGCAGAGACAAGGCAATGGCCACATGGGTTTTTCCTAAGCCTGGATTGCCAACCATGAGAATAGGTTCGGCTTTACGGATATAGTTGCCCTTGCTAAGTTCGAGGAGTTGCGCCTTGTTGAACTGGGGTAGCATCGTGAAATCAAAGTCTGCCAGTTCCTTGATGACTGGAAGACGGGCTTCTTTGATGAGGCGCATTTGGCGATTGCGTTCGCGTTGAGCTATCTCTTGCTCGGTCAAGGCCAAGAGATAGCGTTCATAGTTGAGGTTGGCGCTGGCCGCATCCTCGGCGAATTTGTGATAGTTGCGCCGGAAAGTACTGAGTTGGAGCTGTTTGAGGTAGGTATCCAGCAGCATGGTTGATTGCATCATTGACCTCCCTGTAACAATTGATTGTAGCGACCCAGATCAACTTGTTGCGTATGAATCTGCTGCAAGTGGGGTTGGCTGGTCAAATCAACGGTCGGGACAGGGGTATCAGGATGGGCCAAACGGTGCAAGCAGAGCGTGACGCCGTCCGCATGGATACAACCGAGTTGAAGGGCCGCATGCATCGCTTGTTCGATAAGGGTCTCGGGATAATCTCGGTGTAATTTGAGCACCTTAACAAACTCGCGAATTTCCTGACCATCCGACAATCGTTCTTTCAGTTTGGCTAAGAACTTCTCGTAGACCGCTGGCCACCGGGAACGCCACTGACGCAAAGGTTTGGCATGTTCGAAGGCGCCGGGTCGTTGTTCCAGGAGAGTCAAATAGTGCAGCGGATCGTAAATATCCTGTTCGCGTGCATAGCAGCGGGCATGGTTGGCAATGACTTTATCCAGGTGCAAGACCTCCATGTGAAATGGGTAGGCCCTTACAATCAGGTTGCGATAGCTGTCATCAACGGGAACTGAGTAGCGGTTGGTCTGGAAAGCAACCTGGCTGTACGGGGTCAGCACCACCGGCACGGTGACGCAACATGCCACATCGCAGGTGGGCAAGGGGCGCAGAGCGGAGCATTCCTGCTTCCACGCCTCGCCAATGGTGTGAGGTTGTCCTTTGATCCGGCGTTTATCTTCGGCTTGACACGCTGCTAATAAGTGATTGTTCAGTTCCTCGAAGGAGGTGACCTTGGGCAGTGGCACCATGAAATTGCGGCGCCCATATCCTACGGCGTGTTCGACCCCTCCCTTCTCATGCCCTTCGCCGGGCGTACAGAAGTGACTCTCGAACAGATAGTGACTGCGAAAGACCGTGAACGCGCGTTGCTCTTCGCGCTTGTGACCCTGCAAGATACGCAAGACGGCCGTCTTGAGGTTATCATAGCTCAATCGCTGCGGAACTCCACCAAAGAAGTGGAACGCTTGCACATGAGCCTCCAGGAATGATTCCTGGTTTTGCCGAGGATAGGCCCGAACGAAGGTTCGGCGGGAGTAGTTCAAGCGCATCGTGAACACCTGAACGGTGATCTGCTCTCCGTTCATCATCACATCCGCTTCGCCCCAGTCAACCTGGGCATCCCGGCCCGCATCGAACTCTAGCGGCAAGAATGTCGCCGGTCGTTTGTGCTCATTCCGCCATGCACTGATGTAACCGCGCACGGTTGATTCTGCACCGCTATACCCTTTCGCTTGCACCGCCTCGAACATCTTGTGCGCTGTGTAACGTTGTTTGCGTGGTAGTTTCTTGTTCCCTTCCAGCAACTCGTCAATCATCGCCTTGTACGCCCCCAATACCGGCGCTGGCCGAGGCTCTGTCAACTTGTATCCTGTTGGCTTTGCCTCGTCAATCGCCTTTTCGACCGTTGTTCGTGAGCGTTTCAACTCACGCGCAATTTGCCGAATCGTCTTGTGTTCCAAGTAGTACGCTCGTCGGATGATCTCGCGTTCGTCCACTGTGACCATTGCTCCCTCGCTATCATTAGAATTGGTGCTCTTCGCACCCCCCAATGATAGCAATTTTCGTCCAAGTGGCTCTCTTTTCGATCATCAAATTCATCTCCCCTGGCCTACTTTTATATTATCAAAAACAAATGTGCCCTATATCTGGATGGAAGGATGTGGCGGCAATACCAGCCGCTACCGGGTGAGCCAGATGGAGGTGAGTGATGGGATGGGCGGTGTGCAGCGCACGGTGTACGACCATCAGAACCCGCGGGCGTGGATGACGGGAACGGAATGTGATAACTTCGAGTTTGGCGGCTACAGTTTCGTGCGCAGCCAGGTGCAGGACGGGACGGGGACGCTGTACCGGGTGGTGGAGAACAGCTATCACCAGCGCAACGGCAACGCGCTCGATCCGCGCAAGGGCAAAGTCTACCAGCAAGTGACGAAGTCGAGCGCCGGGACGACCCTGGCGCAGGTGGGGATGCTGTGGAATAGTGTGACGACGAAGGGTACCAACTGGGTGCGCAGCGACATCGTGACCAACACGCTAGGGGCGAGCAGCCAGGCGACGACGTACGAATACCAGGTGGCGAGCCAGAGTAATGTGCAGTACGGCAACGTGACGGCTGTGCGCACTTACAGCGACACGGTGGGAACGCTGTACCGCTCGCAGGAGATGATCTACTTCCCGGCCAACGCAGGCAGCGTCTACATTGTAAACCGGCCGGCGCAACAATTCCTGAAAGACGCAACGGACGCGTGCAACGGGGAAACGCGCTATTTCTATGACAACAAGACATCCTACGCACAGACGCCGAGCAAGGGGGATGTGACGAAGGTGCGGGTAGCGCAGACGAGCTGCGGGGGCAGTTGGGCGGACACGGGCTACTTCTACGACGACTGGGGCAATTCGACGATCGTGACCGACACGCTGGGCCACATGACCACGACCGCTTACGACACGACGGCCGGGGCCTGGCCGATGCTGTACGCCTTGCCGACGAGTGTGATCGCGCCGCTCGTCGGGACAACCACCTACACCTGGGACAAGGTGCTGGGGCAGGTGACGAGCGTGCGCGACCCGAACCTGGCGACGACCAGTTACAGCTACGACCAGTGGGGGCGGCAGACGCAGGTGATCGAACCGGGGGACGATGCGACCAACCCGACGCTGCGCTTGACTTACACCCACTACGCCGGCGCGGGGTCGCCGTACTGGATGAAGCAGGAGCAGAAGGAGAGCGGGAGTTACTACCTGGAGAGTCGCACCTTCTACGACGGCATGGGGCGGGTGGTGCAGACGCAGGCGGAGGCGGCGAGCAGCAGTCAGAGCATCATCGCCAACACGCAATACCAGCCGTTGGGGGTGCTGCGAACGAGCGTACCCTACACCTACACCGCGGCGTTGGGCGGGTACCGGGCGCCGGACTGGGCGCAACCACAGGCGGCCTATCAGTATGACAGCCTGGGCCGGGTGACGCAGGTGACGCAGGCGGACGGCACGACGGTCAAGAGCTTCTACCAGGATCGCAAGACGGCGGTGCTGGATGCGCTGAACCGGCAGACGATTTCGGAGACCGACGCGGTGGGGCGGCTGTACCGGGTGCAGCAGTACCTGGCCACGGTCAATGGGCAGCCCGACTGGGGCGCGACGGCGTATGCAAAGGCGACCTACTTCTATGACATCGGGGATCGGCTGGTGCAGATGATCGGGCCGGACAACGCGGTGACCGATATCACCTACGATCTGTTGGGGCGCAAGACGCGCATGAAGGACCCGGACATGGGCATTTGGAGTTACACCTACGATGCGGCGGGCAACCTGGTGACGCAGACCGATGCGCGGGGTTGCGTCATCACCTTCAGCTACGATGGCCTCAGCCGGGTGAAAAACAAGACCTACAGCGGGTCGAGTGGCTGCAGTGCGACGGCGGTGAGTTACACGTATGACAGCGGCGCCAACGGCACGGGTCGGCGCACAGGGATGAGCGACGGTTCGGGCAGCGCGAGTTGGACCTACGACGCGCGCGGACGAGTAACGCAGGAGAGCAAGGTCATCAACGGAACCGGCGGCGGGACATTCGTCACGCAGTGGAGTTACGATTCCGCCGATCGGATGACCAGCCTGACCTACCCCGACGGTGAGGTGGTCAACTACACGTACGCGGCACAGGGTTTGGTGAAGACCGCCATCGGTAAGAATACCTACGTTGGCGACACAGCCTACAATGTGCTGGGCCAGGTGGAACTGCGCAGGCTTGGGAGCACCGCCGGCATCCTGACCACCGACTACAGCTATCGCAGCGATAATTTTCGCCTGCAGTGGCTGAGGACGGGGACAGCCAGCCCGTACGAGAGCCTGCAAAAGCTGGAGTATGCCTATGATGCGGCCGGCAATGTGGACTGGATCAAGGATTACAAGATCGGCAATCCACAGTTGCAGGATTTCACCTATGATGCGCTGAACCGATTGACCAACGCGGTGGCGAGCGGCGGCACGAATGGCAATTACAACAGCGAAACCTATGGCTTCGATCCCAACGGCAACCTGACGAGCAAGGCGGGCGTGAGCTACACCTACGGCGCGCAGGCAGCGGACTGTCCCGATGGCATCTTGACCCTGCTGGGCAAGCCGCATGCGGTGGTGACGGCGGGGAGCAACAGCTATTGCTACGACCAGAATGGCAACATGCGACGGCGCAAGATTGGGGCCAGCACTTACACCCTGGGCTACGACGCTGAGAATCGGCTGACGAGTGTCAGCGGTGCGGCCACAGCCAGCTTTCTCTACGATGCAGACGGCGCCCGCGTGCAGGCGACATTTGGCAGCGGCGAGAGCGCCAGCATCACGAACTATGTGGGTCAGCTGGTGGAGGTCAGTCCGGTCTATCGTGAGGACTTCAGCGATGGGTTGGCGCAGGGCTGGACGGCGAGCAGCGGGACGTGGGCGGTGACGACTGGTGGCTACCGGCAGAGCGGAACCGCCAACAACACCAACGCGTACCGGGCGCAGACGCAGAACCAATTGCTGGTCTACCGGTGGCAAGCGACCTTTACCAGCGGCGCGAATGCGGGGATGTACCTGTTGGCGAGTGCGGCCGCGGGTGCGGAACGCGGGAACAGCTACCGGGTGTGGCAGGATGCGACCTCAGTCAAGATCTACGAAAGCACCGGCAACACCGCCACGCAGCGGGCCAGTTTCACGGCGAGCAATACGGCCGGGCAGACGCACAGCTACCAGGTGATCTACGATCCGCTGACGGGCAAGGTGCAAGTGTGGCGGGACAACGTCTACCTGGGGAGTTGGACTGACACGACGCCGCTCCTCAGCGGGAGCTACCTTTCGCTGCGCACCGATGCGTCCAACGTGCTGTTCGACAATTTGGTGGTGTCGGAGGTGGTGAAGTATTATGAGGCGGGTGGTCAGCGGGTGGCGCTGCGCAAGAACGGTGCGGTGAGCTACCTGTTCGGGGATCACCTGGGCAGCACCAGCGTGACGGCGGACGCGACCGGGGTGCGCACGGGGGAGTTGTGGTACAAGCCGTGGGGGGAGAATCGAGGGACGCCCGTCGGCGCGACGCCGACGACCTACCGGTTCACGGGTCAACGTGAGGATGCCAGCATCGGGCTGTATTTCTACAACGCGAGATACTACGACCCGGCGCTGGGACGGTTCGCCAGCGCGGATACGCTGGTGCTGTAACCAACAAACTACACCCCAAGCATCGCAACCTGTTTTCTCTGCGGACGTTATTACCGTCACCGACCCGCGCCACCCCCTGTGCGGACGGACGATGCCGCTGCTCGCGACCCAGACAATTGCTGGCACACTACACGGCGATCATCGCCGGGCCAGAGGAGGACGCGGATGGATGCCCAGATGAGAGGAGAAGACGGAACTGCGGCCGGTGCCATCGAGTCTGATGGCACCGGCCGCAGTGTGGGGAGTATGACGGAGGCGCAACAGGAACGCGCGCGTCGGATCGTGGCGCAGGTCTGCCGGGGAGCGGCTGGACGAGGAGCGGTGCGATGAGCCAGCGTGAAGGTCCAGCAAAGTGAGCGAGAAGCACTTGGCGCGGATGGCTTACGTCTATATTCGGCAATCCACGCTCCAGCAAGTGGTACGCAACCCGGAGAGCCAGGTCAACCAACGGCAGATGGTGGGGCGGGCGATTGGGTTAGGGTGGTCGGCAGAGCGCATCGAGGTGATAGACGAAGATCAGGGGGCGCTCAGGCAGCGACAGCGCAGCCGGGAGCGGATTCCAGCGACTGGTGACGGAAGTCAGCATGGGGCGGGTCGGCATCATCATCGGCTACGAAGTGTCGCGCCTTGCGCGGAACAACGGAGACTGGTATCATTTGCTTGACTTGGCGGCTGTATGCGACACGCTGATTGCCGACCCACGACGGCGGGTCACCATCCGCCGCAATTCAACGACCGGCTCTTGTTGGGACTGGAAGGGGACAATGAGTGAGGCAGAACTCCGGCATTCTGGAAGCAACGATTGGAAGAGGGACGGTGCGGCAAGTGGAACGGGGAGCGTACCGCCAGGTGTTGCCGACGGACTGGGACGGGCCGCCGACGGGCGGGTGGAGAAAGACCCGACGAGCGGGTGCGGGAGCATCGAGTTGGTGCTGGCAAAATCGCCGAATTGGGGAGTTGCGGGCAGGTGTTGCACCACCTGCGGCGCGGAGAACTGCTGCTACCGCGCCGCCAGCCGTAGGAGCAGTGCGCGGAGATCGTGTGGAAGCCACCAACAGACACGGCGATCTACGAGATCGTGCGCAATCCGGCCTATGCAGGTGCGTTTGTATGGGCGAAGGCGCCACACGCCGGGGCAACCGCCAGCCGTGCGGGGGCGTCGGCGGCAAGAGAATGGATCGCCATTGTGGGCGACGTCTACCCGGCCTACATTACGTGGGCGCAGTACGAAGCGAACCAGGCGCAGTTGGTCCGAATGGAAGCGCACCGGCGGTGCCAGATCTTACGCGCGGTGGGCGCAACACGGGAAGGGCCTGGTTTGCTGCAAGGACTGGCGGTGTGTGCGGACACTGCGGCTACCATCGTCAAGTGATGTACAAAGAAGGTTATCACCACTACCCGTGCCAGAACATGCGGCGCCGGTACGGCGGCGGCCTGTCCCACGATTCACGGGCCCAGGGTGGACGCGGCGGTCACACAAGCCTTCTTTGCGGCCCTGCGCCCGGCCAACCTCGACGTCACTGGCAGAGGTATTAGCGGCACAGCGCACAGAACAGGAACAGCTGACGGCGCAATGGGCCGCACAGGTCAAGCAAGCCGAGTACGAAGCGCAGCGGCGCAGCGGCAGTACAGCCAGGTCGAGCCGGAGAACCGACTGGTGGCGGGCGAACTGGAGCGGCGCTGGGAGGAAAAGCTACGCCAGTTACGCAACGTCGAGGAAACGGCGCAGCGCTGGCGTGAACGCAACAGTGCGCCGCAGAAGATCACGCCCGAGCTGCGTGAGCACTTGTCACCTCTCGGCGCACCTGCCCGCAGTATGGGAAGGTTGCACACCCGCACAGCGCAAAACCCTGCTGCACAGCCTGGTCGAGCGGGTGATCCTGAGACGAGACATAGCCGACCGGGTGCATGTGCGCATCGTGTGGCTCTCCGCCACTACACCGACTTGAAGTGCAGACGCCGGTCGGCGTACAAACGACCGTCAACGGCTATGCGGCGATGGTGGAACGAGTGGGCGCATTGCATGCGCAGGGCCTGGACGACACCCAGATTGCGGCGCAACTGAGTCGGGAGGGCTTCCACTCAGCGCGGCGCAGCGATGTGGCGGAGGATGCCGTAACGACGATTCGGCATGCATACAGGTGGCTCGACCGAACCGGTCCTCTATCGGTCGTGCGAGGGATATCGTACCGTCCCCGCACTGGCGCAACGCCTGGGCGTCAGGCCCTAGTGGTCTACCGCCGACTGCATACCGGTCAGATCGAAGCCGAATACGGACCCGCGACCCAGATGACAACAGCATGGATTCAGGGATGATCCAGCATTGAGATCGCCCTGCAGATCCAGGCGTGATACTAATCTGCAAGGTTAGGAGGGCATTGTGATGATACGATCGTGCCGAGTCCGCTCGCGCCGCAGTCGTTTAACAGGTACGCCTACGCCGGCGGGAATCCGCTGACGTCAGCATAATGCACCTCAAGTGAGTGTGGGATTGGGGATGGGTTGGGGTGGCCGCTGGATGTACCAGCGCCAGACGTGATTGTGCCAGATACGATAGGTGAGCAGGGTACCCGCCTGCGCCTGCTGGCGAATCTGCTCAGGACTGAGGCCCAAAGGCGGACGGTGCGTCGGCCTCGAGGATCAAATCCGGGGTCAGGGGTGCGGCGCCGCTGTAGCGGTGGTGATCCGCCTCTGTCAGGCGCACCCAGAGCGGGGCATGGGGTTGACGCTGTTCACCCACCAGTCGGCCGCGGCGATACCAGTCGCAGATCATGCCCGGCGAGACGTTGAGTTGTTGCGCCGCCTCGGCTGCCGAGAACAACCCATCTCCACGCGGGCCGGGTTGCCTGGCGTAGGGGCCGCACGCGGTGGGGATGCGATACTTGATGCGCGTCTGACGCACGTTCTCCTTCGTCCAGGCGTGATGCGTCGCCGTCTGCCGCGCTTCGGCGTTCAGGATTTCGGCGATCCGATAGTCCGGCTCCGTCGCGGCAAGCTCCCGTAGCCGAGCCAGCACCGGTTGGGGCGTGCGACAGCCGGGACGCGGGCGTGGGACTGTCACCTCGGTGGCGGCGCCGGTCTGCCACAGCACCTGGATGCGGGTAAAGCCAACCTGACTGAAGCTGTCGAGGGTCACGGTTTTGATCAAGCAGCGCAGCAGGCGTTTGCGGTCGGCGTTCGTTGTGGTCGGCGCATGCCAGAGGGCAGGCAGATCTGCGGCCAGACGGCGGATTTGTGCCTGTTCAGCGCTGCTGAGTGGCAGAGGCGCTGTGGCTTGCAGTTCGGTCCAGGCCCGCTCGACCATTCGAACAGCGACGAGTTGTTCTTCCCACCGTCGTTCCAACTCGGCGGCGACCAGGCGGTTGTCTGGGTCCACCTGTTCGTAGCGCCGACGGGCGAGGGTGGCCTCGTAGCGGGCGTGTTCCAGGCGCTCCAGCCAATGGCGCTGTAACTGTTGACGTTCAGCCTCGGCCTGTTGGCTGGCGACCAACGCCAATTCGAGTTGAGCCGGTTGCACGGCGGCTAACAGAAGCTCGGTGACGGCGGCATCCACGTGCGTCACGCCGAAACGTTGGCAGCGAGGCTGGGCCAGGGCTTGGCTGAGCGCCTCGCAGACGTAGATCGGCTTGTTGCGGGCACGGGCGCAGCGGGCGGCTAGCGAGCGCACAAGACGATGCCTTGCAGCAAGGCCAACCCTTCCCGCGCCGGTCCGGCGGCAGCCATGGGCGACAACTGACGATTTTCGGCCAGTTGTTTTTGATTCTCCTGGTACTCAGCCCAGGTGATGTAGCCCTCGTGAGCGTCGGGTTTGAGCACAATCCACTTTTCCTGCGGCAAGCGCTGCCGGCGCACTTTGCCCTGACTGCCCGGCAGGTGTTGACCCTGCGTACGACCATAGGCATAGACGCCAGCATAGATGGGACGTTTCAAGATCTGGTAGATGGTGGTGAAATCGGCCGGCCGCCACGCCACCAGGCGCCCCCCTAACCCATCAGATGTCAGGTACGGCAGGGTCAGTTGGTGGTCGTGGCAGTAGTGCAGGATGCGGTGCGCACTGCCCAATTGGCGAAAGAGCGCAAAGACCAGGCGGATGGCGTCCTGCACCTGGCGGTCGGCGGCCAGCACGACTCGGCCATCTGCAAGCCGATCATACCCCACCGGCAGGCGTAAGGCAAGTTCGCCGCGTCTGGCTTTGTTGAAGAGTGCGGCGGTCAGATGGGTGCGCATGTTGTACCACTGGGCTTCGGCAAAGGTGCCCTTGAGGCCGAGCAGCAGACGGTCATCGAACAGGCGCGGGTCGTAGATTCCGGCGGAATCGGAGATCAGGGTGGCGCAGAGAGAGGCCAGATCGAGAAGCCTATACCAGTCAGCGCAGTTGCGGGCCAGGCGCGAGACATCGGTGACCAAAATGATGCCAACCTGGGCGAGACCAACGGCGCTAACCAACGTCTGAAAGCCGGTGCGCTCGGCGCTGGAGATGCCGGATTTGCCCAGGTCATCGTCAATGATCTGCACCTGCTCTGCGGGCCAACCGAGGCTGACAGCGCGTTGGGCGAGCTGGTATTGCAGGTCCTGACTCTCCAGGTGCTCTTTGACCTGACCGGGAGTGGACTGGCGAATGTAGACCACGGCTTGACGAGCCAGATGGCCGGGTTGAATCTTAGTCGGGCTGGTCATGGCTGGCCTCCATCTGCTTGACCTTGACAAGGATTTGTGCCAGAATCAGCACAGCCTGCTTCTGCCGGCAATGAGGCAGACTCAGCCAGACATCCTGACTCCTGATAGAGGGAGGAGGTTGTTGGGGTGAGGTGGACTGCGGGGCTAGTGAGTGTGACTGGGACATGGTGCGTTTCCTCCTTACGAGAGAGTTCGCACACCATGATAGCCAGTTGGCGCAAGATTGTCACGTGTACAGGGGGGAGGTCGGCCGAGATTATCGGCGAGAAATTCACGCTGTCCTCAACCGCACGACACCAGGCTTGTGGCACAAGCTGCCGGGCGCCTGCGTCCGTCTCGATGAGCCAGCATGGTTCATCCGCATGCGGACGCCGACCGTTTCGCAGCACCTTGACGATCTGTCCGCGCAAGGGGTGATGTGGCTGCACGATCCGCACATGCCGCAGATCTGTAACCGCTTCGGGGGTAGTATGTTGATGTAACTCCGCTGCGGTACATCGATCCGACGGGTCATAGCGTGGATTGTGGATTGGCCGACAGCAGTTGTCGGCTGGGGAGCAAACCCAACAACTACACGATCCAGTATGTTGCCCAGCGATACACACTCAAGACAAGCATTATTACTGAGCAGTTTATCCGAGCAATCGGACGAGAGGCCACGCGGTTCAAGCTGCCACCTCAACTGCTCGCAGCCAGCATGTACGCAGAAATGAACAGCCGTACGGTGAAGGACGATGTAGAAGATGGCGCAGTGGCAACCGCTGGACGGTGTGCTCAGAAATGTGGGCTTTTTGACAAACTGATGGCGGCGATAGGGCAGAAAATGATAGGGAGAGATCAGAGTTTTGGTCCTGCTAAAGTCAAGCCGAGTGCGGTACTCAACCCCAGCATCACCGTGCCCACGCTCAGAGCGGCATCGGTCTCGGTGCCTTCTACCGCGTTTGATGCTGCGGTGCAGTCTCTTGACTTCGACAGGAGCGTACAGTTTGCTGCCGCATACCTCAAGGGGTTAGCCGACTTGCGCATGGGTGACACACCGGGCAGCGGGAACTCACGTAGCTCCGACATGCTCAAAGTTGACATGCAGATCGTTCGGGCGGCGTACAATCAAGGTCTTGAGCCATTTCTGAAAAAGAGTAATGGCACGCTCGAATACTACCAGACGAGCACCTATATTGATGCGAGGGGCGTAGGGGAGGAAGCTTCACCGTGGCTTGACGCCTTTTCAGAAATCTTCACGCCTTGATTTCGCTCTGTGTAAAGGAATAATTGCGTAGGAGTAGTGCAATGCGTAAACTCCAATGGATAAGCCTGACTGTAGTGGCAGTGTTGGTAGTAGTGCTAATACTAGCACGTAACTGCTTACGTGAAGAAAGTGCGCGGTATGAGGTGATGCAGCTACTGAGAATAGCCTTCCCCCCACAGAGTGTCTGCATGAGTGAGCCGTATTTTTCTGGAGGCGGCAATAACGCCAAGATTTGTGTAAGTGCTTCGATAACGTGCGTAGTCGGCTCATCCCTTAGCAGACCAGAAATCCAAGACTACTACACTCAACGGCTTGGCTCTAAGTGGAAGATCATCGACGCGCGGGAGTCAGGGGCCTTTTCATGGCAAAGAAGCGGATTAGTACTTGACAAAATGGTTGCAATCGAATATGAACCCAAGTATCTGCCGGCCGACTCCAAGCCGGGAAAGGACTTTCAAGAAGCACGCCAGAGTCGCGCTACGGCCTACGTGCTCACGATCATGGCCAATAAATGTACCGGTCCTTTCCCGTAAGAGTCGTCCGTGCGGGGCATTTTCCGCTGCCCAATCACAGTCGTATGGTTGAGATGGCCGAGCCAAGTGGAAGCTTTCCACGCGTCCGATGCTGGGACGATCCAAGATGAGCGGTATTTGGCCCAGGCACGGCCCGCTGATGGAGTTTGCTGCAGCCTTGTTGGTGGTCTTGATGCTGTTAAGGTATGTCTGGGTCCCAACCAACTGCACGATGCCTGGATATCCTCTGCACGAGAATGCTGCCTGGCTGAGTGTGGATTGGACATCGCGCGTCACCGATAGCGAAGTGGTAGGGCAACTGGCAGCCGACACGACAGCACGGCATCTGCGCTACCTGTTTCCCTTCGTTTCATACGTCCGCCCTGACGGCACGTTCAGCCCCTCCTTCTCGCACGCTGCCGAATTCGTAAGCACCTTTCGCCGCTTCGATAAGCATATCCGTTTACTTGCCTGGATCGGCATACCTGTGCGCAACACACTACCTCTTGGGATGCGTGGTTGTGTTAACCTGGCAGACCCGAGCGCGCGGCAGAAAGTCGTGGACTTCGCAACCTACTTGACAGCAGAAACCGGATTTGATGGTGTCCATCTTGACATTGAACCCGTGGCCAACGGCAATACCGACTACTTGCGACTGCTAGAGGAGGTCAGGACGGCTATCGGCACATCACGTCTTCTGAGTGTAGCAGGAAACCACTGGCAGCCCGCGATATTGAGCCGGCTGCCGTTGGTTCGAGAGTACGGGTGGAATGGCGAATACTTGCGAGCTGTAGCCATGCGTGCGGACCAGATTGTGGTCATGGCCTATGACAGCACTATGCCTAGCACTGCGCTGTATCGGTTCTGGATGCGGGAGCAAGTGCGCGGCTTAAACAAGGCGCTTGTCAACTCGCCAACTCAGTTGATACTTGGGATATCCGTTTCGCGGGAAGTCACGCGAACTCATAGCCCGAGGGCTGAAAACCTGCGCGCTGGGCTGGCTGGAGTTTGTGCTGCGCTGACGGAAATCAACCTGACCGAACGCAAGGTGGCAGGGATAGCCATGTATGCCTCTTGGGAAGCCGATACTTTGGATTGGAAAACTTGGGAGGAATGGCAAAATCAGACAGAAGGAAGGGGGAGCCTTCCATGAGGAGTGGCTTCGAATTACGACTGGCTGCACCAGCTAACATCGGCCGCCACCAGCGCGGCGGGCGTGGGTCAATACAGCCACACCTACGCCTACAACGCAATCGGCAACCTGACCAGCTACAATGGCGCCGCCTACACCTACGGCACGAAGCCACACGCCGTGACCGGTGCGTTCGGCAACGCGTATGGCTATGACGCCGTGGGCAACCAGACCAGCCGTACCATTGGCGGAATTGCCTACACCCAGGCCTTCGACTATGACAACCGCCTGCTGGGCGTGGCCGGCGGCGCGGTGAGCGCCACGTTCCTCTACGACGCCGACGGGAACCGGGTCAAAGGGACCGTCGCAGGTGTGACGACCGTCTACATCGCCGGCATCTACGAATACCAGAACGGCGCGGTGACGAAGTACTACGAAGGTGGGGCCATCCGTCGCACCGGTTATGCCTCCGACAATGGTGTGTTCTACACGCTGAGCGACCAGTTGCACTCGACGAGCGTGCTGGTGAATCAGAACGGCACGGTGAACAGCCGCAACTTCTACTATCCCTACGGTGGCAATCGCGGCGGGAGCGCGTTCAACGGCATCACGACCAAGCGGTTCACCGGTCAATATCACGAGCAAGGCCTGCCCGGCGGCGAAGGGTTGAGCTACTACAATGCGAGGTGGTATGATAGTCAGGTCGGCATGTTCATCAGCGCGGATACCATCGTGAGTGGTGGGACTGTGAACTACGTACACTCTCCTATTTTCGCCGCCGACTGGCAGCGGTATGCACTGCGCCAGATGCTTACCCGCCAAGGCAAGCCATCGGCTGTGTCAGTGCAGGTGGCCTACCTGTGCATGGAGCGTGATTGTGGTGATCCCCTCTATCGGCTGTTCCTGGTCTTCGAACAGGCCGGCATTGCAGTAAGCTACTTCGGTACAGCCGAACGGACAGACCCCATACGGATTTGCCCCAACCCCGACAACGTACACGCTATCAGCCTTGACTTGCAGGCGCCAGATGACCCACGGCCCGTCTTGGAATTGGAGCATCTTGATCCGGCAGAACTTCCGCTGATCCACCCGTTAACCGAAGTGTCCACGCTGACGCTCGACAGCTTCCACGAAACCTTCAAGGCGTCGGACACAGCCTGTTTCACGGTCCCGGCGAAGTACTGGGAGGAACTGCCTGCTGGCCCCTGATGAAACGCCCCGGGCAACGAACCCGCTGGCCTGTCAACCGCGCGGCGGGTGGACCGACAGGTACTGGTGCAGAATCTGGGCAGCCTCGCCCAACAGCTCGTACGATTCCCAGCCGCCAGACGCGGCCAGGGCATAGATGGCGGCGCCTGCGACGTACTCATCCAGGCGCAGTTCGGCGTCATACCAGGCCAACTGCTCGATGTAATTACCGGCGCCATCGTAGCCCATGCCCAGGTCGGTGGCCCAAAAGTCCACGAAGTCGCGCCAACCGTTTCCCTCCGGGCCGGGGCGATTCTGCACCAGGCCATCCACTCCACACTCGGTGATCAGCAGCGGCACCGCCAGGCCGGCCGGCTCCAGGTAGGTGCGATAAACCTTGCGATAGCGCAGCGTCAGCCAGCCTTCATCTGCCTGATCGGCCGTGGCCTGGCGCTGGCTTTTGCCCGTGCCAAACCAAATGTCAGGCGCAGAGTACTCATGCAGTCCCAGGTAGCCGTGATGGGTCGCAACGGCCTCCAGCGCGGGGAAAAAGTGCGGCCACAGTTCCAACGGGGGCTGACCGACACCAAAATTGCCCACCACCGAACGAATGCCTTGCTCGCCCAGCAGGCGGGTGCGCTCCGCCTCGAAAACGGCCAGGCGCTGCATCTGCTCGATGCTGTTGGGGACCGGTTCGTTGAAGGCTTCCCAGCCGGCGTAGGCCGCGCGGCGTCGTTCGTCCGTGGCCAGGGGCAGCAGTTGCTCCACGAACTGACGAGCGGCGGCCAGCGGATCCATGTTGTCCAGGTCAGCCTGCCCCAGGAAGGTCGGGCGCCCCACAATCAGCGTGTTGGCCGAAAGTTTCTTCAGATCCGTGACAAAACCAGCATCGTGCTCTAACGTCTTGATGAGCGCGACGTTACCGGTCTCCAGCAGGCGGAAGATCTCAGGGTCATTGCGCGTGACAAAGAGGCCCAACTTAGAGGGCGGGCCAGGTGGGAACGGGGTGGCGGGTGGCGTCGGTGTCGCGGTCGGCGGGGCGACAGGCCGGGTTGCGGTGGGCGCAGGGGTGACAGACGGCGGCAGCGTAGGGGTAGCGGTGACCGCCGGCGCGGCTGGCGTGCCAGGACGGGGGGTCTTGGTGGGAGTGGGGGTGGGAGGCGGCGTGCCACGCGGGCGGCACGCTTCGAGCAGGGCCAATCCGGTCAGGGCCATACCCCCAAGCAGGAAACTGCGGCGGCTCATGGGGCGGCGGTCGTCAATGCTCATCGTTGGCTCAAAGGTCCCTTCTGGCAGCCCATGGGGCGACTGCTGCCACGGCCATCATAGCATAGAGCGCCCGCGACGCCAAGTGCAGTTGCCATCCCCGCACGAATCTGTTAGAATCGAGGTAATGAACCATCAACGCCATGCCCGGCCACCCCACGCGGCCGGGTTCCTAAGACGACAGAATTCACCCAGGATGCCTGCGCAGCCCAGGCGTGCCGCTTGGCGTCCTGTCCTGGCTGTCCTGACCCTGCTGCTGTTGGCGGCCTGCAATCGAGCACCGGCGCAGACCCCGCTGACGCTGCCGGCGGAAATTCTGCGCGTGGCCGACGACTTCAGTGTGCGTCTGGAGACGCGCGCCGACAACGCCGCGGTCGCCGTTGCCTATTTTGATTCGCAGGGCCGCAGCCGAACGACCACATTCGAGCGCTTTGCCGTTACGGTCGCACCGGAAAACAGTGGCCGCGGGAACACCGACAGTGGCCCCATCGTGCTCGACCCCAAGCGTGCGGCGCGACAGGCGCTGGGGCAGGCTCCACTGCCCACGGAACGTGGCACGATCCACGTCAAGCTGGTGATCTATCGGGGCGCGACTGAAATCAGCGCCAGTGTTGACCTGGTCATCCTGCCGCGCAACGGCGCCTATGCCTTGCTGCCCGAAACACTCCAAACTGACGAACGCCAGGTCCCTGTTGCCGAACGCACGGCGGCGCCGACGTCGCGCGCGCTGGAGCAAACTCCGCCGGCGCTCTCCATGCAGGCCGGCGATCGTCGTTTTCAGGGTGTGCAGAGCGATTATTGCTGGGACATCGGCTGCGTCAGCCTGAACTGGGTGACACCGGCCGAGGTGGCAGCCATTCAACGCGGCGCCGCCCTCACCTTCACCACAGCGGCGACCATCACCCCCACCGCGATCCTGCTCACGATCTCGGAGCCGCGGCAGCGTGCGCCGCTGGACGAATTTCCGCTGACGCCGGCCGCTTCTGCCTCCTGGCGTGCTGACCTGCCGGCCGGCAGCTACACCCTGATCGTCACAATCACCTGGGGCAGCCGCGGGTCCACGTCGCGCCTCTTCAGGGTGGATGTCAGCGACCCGGGCGCTATCGCCACCGCAAGCGCCCAGCGTTATCGTCTGTTCGTCATCGGCGATGATGGCAATCTGTGGTCAACCATCACCGATGGGCGCCAAACACAACTCACCGACCTGCCTGCCGTTTCGACGATCAACAATGCCGCAGTAGCTGGCCTGACCGACTTTGCTCTTACAGCCGACGGCAAACAGGTTGCCATTGCCTGGTATGAGATCGCGCCGGGTGCGGTCATCACGGCCCACCTGGACCTGCTCGATTCGAACAGCGGGCAGAGCCGTGCGCTCGATCGCCTGGATAATCTTTCTCAGGAGGATTTCGGGCCGGCGTCCGGTCAGCACGCCTTCGCCGACCTGGTCTGGTCAGCAGAAACCGATGCGCCACGTCTGGCCTACGCACGCGCCACCGGTCAGGTCTGGCACAACGGCAACACCGACACCGCCGTCACTCAAATCTGGCACGTGGGGCTGGGGCAAGAATTCCCGGAGCCGCTCCTGAGCACGCCCGTTGAGACGCGTGACCTGGAGCCGACCTGGCTGGCCGCTGACCGCCTGCTCTTTTTGCGTCAGCGGCGGTCGGAACGGGCGCCCGCCCTATGGCGCCTGGAGAAGGACGGCAATCCCGCGCTTGTGCAGCGCAACGTCGTGGCCTACGACGTTGCACCTGCCAGCGGGCGCCTGGCTTGGCTTGGCCTGGATACGCGCCCCCAACCGTTCGGTGCGCTGGGCACACCGTTCGCCTTATGGACCGCGCCCGATCTGGACGCGTCCGGCCAGGTGATCACCGAAGTCGGTTGGACCTTGCGCGAGCTGAGCTGGAACCACGCCGGGGACGCCCTCATCTTCGATGGCGGGCGCCTGGCCGATGTCAACCTGGCCATCTGGCGTTGGGACGCCAACCAGGGCCTGACGCGTGTCAGCAGTGGCCCGGCCGATGGACAGGCCGTCTGGCTGCTGCTGGACCAGGGCGTGATCTTCGCCCGCCGCCGCGGCGCGGGAAACTCCGACCTGTGGCTGGTTGATCCGGATGGCGGGCACCCGCGCCTCCTCTTCACCGGCGGCTCACGCGCCCGCCTCGTACCGGCGCCTGCATCGTAACTTCTTGTTGGACCGTTCTATGCGACACTGTGACACTGTGGGTAAACCACCAGGACAACCCACGACTCGCCGCTGAAGTTCACATGCGGCCGTTGCGCGTAACCCGTCGAGTTGCAGTTCGAGAAGTGTTAGGTTACAATAGTCTCATGATCAAGAGCTTCGCGCACAAAGGGCTAGAGCTATTTTTCCTCACCGGTAACAAAGCAGGCATGCAGCCGCAACATGCCAACCGCATTCGGCTGATTTTAGCCCAGTTGCAGCAAGCCCGAACCATTGAGGACCTACGTATCCCGACGCTGCGGCTCCATGAACTCAAGGGCGATCGCAAAGGCACTTGGTCAGTTACCGTGCAAGCCAATTGGCGCATCACGTTTCGTTTTGCGGCGGGTGATGCCGAAGTTGTGGATTACGAGGACTATCATTGAGGGTTGAGAGATGATGAAAATGGTCAATCCCCCCCATCCCGGCGAGATCATCAAGGGGTTGTGGCTCGATCCGATGGGTGCCAGCATCACGGATGCGGCACAGGCGATGGGCGTGAGCCGCAAGACCTTATCGAAGATCGTGAACGGCCGCGGGCGCGTGACGCCGGAGATTGCGTTGCGCCTGTCTATCGCTCTGGGCAGCAGTGCTGAAAGCTGGCTGGGGCATCAAGCCGTGTATGATCTGTGGGAGCTTGAGCAGCAGCCTAACGATCTGCGCGTGGTGCCATTGTTCGCATCAGCGCCTGCCTTCGCCTCCGCCTAACACACGCGGTGTGTTGCGGCAGCGGGTGGTCGAGTACGGCTCGGGGCCTAACACCACGTCCACCTGATCGCCTGTGGCGGGGAAGCGTGGGGTGCGAGCGTAATCTGACCGCAGGCGCAGATGACGTTTTCCGTTCAGGCGCGTTCAGGAGTCCGAAGCTTGTTCAGGGGCTACCATGATGACAGCAGGAGGAAAACCAACATGACTCAACCTTACGCCGGGCAGTATCTGCGCATTGATCTGACCGCGGGCAGCGTCAGTCGCCATCCCATCGCGGAGACCGACGTGCGTCAATGGCTGTTGGGCAGCGGCTACGCAGCCTGGCTCTTCAGCCAGGAGATGGACCCCACACGCGACCCCTATGACCCGCACAGCCCACTCTATATTTTCAACGGTGTGCTCAGCGGCACCTTTGCGCCCACCGGCTGCCGATCTTCCTGGTGCGGTCGCTCACCGCTGACCGGCATCTGGGGCGAGGCCAACATGGGCGGACACTGGGGCGCGGAGCTGCGCTTTGCCGGGCTGGATGGCCTGGTGATCAGCGGCCGCGCCGACCAACCGGTCTATCTCTACATCCACGATGGTGGGGCTGACATTCGGCCTGCCGGCCACCTGTGGGGCAAGAACCATTATGAAACCTATGACCTCCTGCGGGCAGAGACCGACCCGAAGGCACAGATAGCCAGCATTGGCGTGGCCGGCGAGAACCGGGTGCGTTTTGCCGGCGTGATGCAGGGCGGCATCGAACATGCGCGCACGGCCGGCCGCACCGGCATGGGCGCGCTGTTGGGTTCCAAGAACCTCAAGGCCATCGTCACACGGGGCAAGGCGCGACCCGGCTATGCAGACGAGGCCGGCTTCAGGGCGACGGTCAAGGCGCAGAATGCCAGCATCAAAGAGTTTGCCATTGGCCTGAGCAAACTGGGGACAGCGGGCGGGGTGCCAGGCGCGGAGCGAGTGGGCGATTTGCCGCTGCGCAACTGGCGGGATGGCACCTGGCCGGATGCGGCGCAGATCAGCGGCCAGAAAATCTCCGAGACGATCCACGATAAACACACCTTCTGCTTCGCCTGCCCCATCGGCTGCGGTAAGACGGTAAACATCCAGGAAGGCGCCTATGCCGGCACCGTGGGTCACGGGCCTGAATACGAAACCCTGGGCGGCTTTGGCGGCCTGCTGCTCAATGGCGACCTGAACAGCATTGCGCACATCAACTATCTGTGTAATGACTACGGTCTGGACACCATTTCCACCTCGGCGGTGATTGCCTGTGCGGTCGAGGCCTTCGAGCGCGGCCTGCTCACCCTGGCTGACACCGATGGCCTGCGGCTCGCATGGGGCAACGCGCCGGCGATCGTCGCCTGTGTCCACGCCATTGCGCAGCGAACCGGCTGCGGCGACCGCCTGGCCGAAGGGGTGCAGCGCCTGGCCGCGGCGCTGGCCGCACCCGATCTTGATATCACGGTCAAAGGCCTGGAGCTGCCCTACCATGATCCCCGCGCCTTTCTTTCCATGGCGGCGAACTACGCCACCGCCAATCGCGGCGCCTGTCATATGGAATCGTGCTCCTACTGGCCGGGCTACGGGCAGCGCATCGAGGGATTGGACTTCCCTGACGACCCCGACCGCCTGAGCCAGGTCGGCTCAGGCGCCCTTGCTGTCCGCTACCAGGATTATGTGAGCGTCTACAATCCGTTGGGGTTGTGCAAGTTCATCATCAAGGGACACGTGGGGCCAGCGCAGATTGCCGCGATCGTCAATCCTGCCACCGGCTGGAGTTGGACAGCGGACGATGTGATGGCCGCGGGTGCGCGTTTGTTCAACCTGAAGCGGCAGATCAACACCCGCTACGGCATCCGCGCAGCCGACGACACCCTGCCCGCGCGCCTGCTGACGCACGCGCGCCCCAGCGGCGGCGCGGCCGGATCGCTGCCCGACTTTGCCCTGATCATGGATGAATACTACGCCGCGCGCGGCTGGGACCGCGAGAGCGGCCTGCCGGTCACGGGGTAAGGCTGGAAACCAGTAGGTCACGCCTCCGGCGTGACGACGTCCTCTGCCACAGAGGTCGCTTCCCTGAGCCAACGTCGTCCGGCCAGGAGACCGGACCTACGAATCAATGGTAATGTACCCGCAGGGCCACGTAATCCAGGCTGAAGTCGCGATCCACGGCCGCGGCCACCATGGTGAGGCGCATGCGGAAACTCGCGTTGCTCAGGTTGGCTACGGTCCAGGTACGACCCCAGGTGTTGGCGCTGCCGCCGACGGTGAATGTCGCCTCCGTCGCGCCCAGCGTGCCAGTACCCTGCGGCGTGGTCCAGGTGACACCGCCATCGGCTGACAACTGCACGCACAGGAAGGGCGCACCCACGCTGCTATCGGCCTTGGCGTCCAGGCGTACCTCCAGGCCGCTGATGGTCGCGCCGCCTGGCAATGCCACATCGAAGTTGTAGTAGAGGTGCCGATCCTTGCGCGGCGACGTGCAGCTCGTGCTGGTACCGGTGCCGCTGTCCATATCGGCGGCGAACAAACCGTCATCGGCGTAAGCGTTGGTCGGACTCACCTCGAAACCGTTCGCGTCGCCACCATCCGTGGGCTGATTGGCCGTCGGACTGAGGAAACCGGTGTTCAGCACCGGCACCGTGGCGGTCGGCGTGGGCGTCGGCCCGTCGGTGGGGGTGGCCGTCGGCGTCGCGGTGCGGGTGGGGGTCTTGGTCGGTTTGGGCGTGCGCGTCGGCGTGACCGTAGGCGTGGGCGATGGCCCGGCCGTGGGGGTCAGGGTGGGCGTGGCCGACGGCGCCGGCGATGGCGTGGCTGTTGACGTCGCGGTGGGCGGCGGGGGGGTGCCCGGAGTCGCTGTAGCGGTCGCTATGGGGGTGCGCGTCGGCGTCCTGGTCTTGGTCGGTTTAGGCGTGCGCGTTGGCGTGCGGGTTGGCGTCGCGCTCGGCGCAGGCGTGAGGGTGCTCGTTGGCGTCGGCGTGGCCGTGGCTGCGACCGTTGGTGTTGGGGTGGATGTCGGCGGTATCGTTGGCGTTGGCGTCGCGCCAGACACAATGATCTGGCCGGGCTGCGTCGTCACCGCCTGAACAGTCGCGAGGCGATCGGTGATCAGGCTGTGGGTAAAGACAAGGTCGCTGCTGCCGAGGCCCAACGCGTGAAAGGTGATGGTAGCCAGCACGCCAGCGCCGTTGGGGCCAGACGGCGTTGCGCCCAGCGTGTAGCCGCCGAAGGAGACCGTGCCGGCGTTGTTGTCAATGTGCGGGCCGAGGGCATAGGCCGGGCGACTGCTGCTGCCCAGGAAGGCGCCAAGCTGCACATCGGTGACGGCAACGACGGCCGGTGCATAGGACAGAGTGAACTCGAACGCGCCCAGGTCAGCGGCATCGGTGATGACCACATCCACCGTGATCGAGGCGTTGAGCGAGGTGGTGGTGACGGCCGGTTGCAGGCCGATGGAGAGAGCGTGGGGCGCGGCAGCCAACAACATTGGCGAACGCGGCGACCAGAGGCCAGACCAAAGGGCGAACAAGGTGAGCACGCAGGCGACAGCCAAGACGGCTCCGAGCGCAACGAAAGCAGATTTCCTCAACATAGGTTTTCCTTTTCGACAACCTTCCGACAACGATGATCCAGCTGGGAGCCGCCCATCCGCAGTCACAACAGGGTGCGTTTCAATTTGGATGCCTGGTCCACGAAGGTGGGCATCGCAATCGTCGCAGCGACTTGCAGTCGTCCGCTCTGCGCAGATGGTGAGGCGTATTGTAGCATGTTTGCCCAGAAGTAAAAATAGGCCGTAGGTCGGCGGGCAGAGTGTCGCAGATCATGACCTTTGGAATTCTGGCGGCCCGAAGTTGCCAAATGCGCGCGTTGTATGGTAAACTGATGACGCGGGGCGTCATCAAAATGCCGCGTGTTACCCTTCGTTTTTTGCCCACCGTGTGATCTTGCGATCAACGGCGATCTATGACACAGTTGTGGAGGCTTCACCATGATTGACTTTACCCTGACCGATGAGCAGCGCATGCTGCGCGACCTGGCGCACGACTTTGCGGTCAAAGACATTCTGCCCGTTGTCGAACACTTCGATAAGAGCGGCGAATTTCCCTGGCCGATCATCAAGAAGGCCCAGGAAATCGGTCTCATGAACCTGAACGTGCCCGAAGCCTATGGCGGGCCGGGCGTGGGCGTCCTGGAGGAGTGCATCGTGGCCGAGGAACTGGCCTGGGCCTGCTCCGGGATTCAGACGGCAACCATGCTCAACCAACTCGCCTGCCTGCCGATCATCATCGGCGGCAGTGAAGAGCAAAAGATGCAGTACCTGGGCGGTTGGGTGATGGACAAGCAAAAAATGCCTGCCTATTGCGTCACCGAGCCAGGCGCCGGCTCTGATGTGGCCGGCATCAAGACGGTGGCCGCGCGGCGCGGAGACACGTATGTCCTCAACGGCACCAAGACCTGGATCACCAACGGCCCGGTGGCCGATCTGTTCGTGGTGCTGGCCAAAGTGGACCCATCCGGCGGTCACCGCGGGCTGAATTTCTTCATCGTCGAACGCGGCTGGGGCGTCAAGACGAGCAAGCCGATCGAGAAGATGGGCCAGCACGCCAGTTGGACGAGCGAAGTGATTATGGAAGATGTGGAAGTGCCGGCGGCCAACCGCATCGGGCCTGAGGGCGCCGGTTTCAAGGTGGCCATGGAGGTCTTCAATAAATCACGCCCGCCCGTGGCGGCCGGCGCGGTCGGCGTGGCACGCCGGGCCATGGAGGAAGCGATCAAGTATGCCAAGGAGCGCAAGGCGTTTGGTCATGCCATCGCCAGCTACCAGGGCATCAGCTTCATGGTGGCCGATATGGCGATGAACATCCATGCTGGCCGTCTGTTGACCTGGCAAGCAGCCTGGCTGGCCGATCAGCACCAGCCTAACGCCAAGGAATCGGCGTTTGCCAAGGCGTTCTGCGCCGACATGGCGATGAAGACCACCACCGACGCGGTGCAGGTTTTTGGCGGCTACGGCTACAGCGCCGAATACCCGGTGGAAAAACTGATGCGCGACGCCAAGATCTACCAGATCTACGAAGGCACATCGCAGATTCAGCGTACCATTATCGCCCGTGAGTTGTTCAAGTAGATCAACTGAGTTGTTCAAGTAGATCAACGCCCAGGCCAAACGAAAAGATAGCGGGAGGAAATAATGCGTGACGTTTACATTGTCTCCGCCGTGCGCACACCGGTCGGTCGCAAAAATGGCGCCTTGAGCGGTCTGCATCCGGTGGCCGTAGCCAGCCTGCCCCTGCAAGAGGTGGTGCGTCGGGTGGACCTCGACCCGGCCGCCGTCGAAGATGTGGTGATGGGCTGTGTGACCCCCATCGGTGAGCAGGGCGCGAACATCGGCCGCCTGGCGGTCCTCAACGCAGGCTGGCCCGTCTCCGTGCCTTCGGTCACACTCAACCGCATGTGCGGCTCCAGTCAACAGGCCATCCACTTTGCGGCCCAGGCCATTGCCGCCGGAGACATGGACATAGCCGTGGGCGCCGGCGTGGAGTGCATGAGCCGCGTGACCATGGGCTCCGACTATCCGGAGCAGTTCTATGCTGGCATCCCCTACGACCTGATTCCGCAGGGCATCTCGGCCGAGTTGATATGCGACAAATGGAACCTCAGCCGTGAGGATCTCGATCGCTACAGCTATGAAAGTCACCAGAAGGCCGCCGCCGCCACCGCCGCCGGCTACTTCAAGGCTGAAATCATGCCGGTAACGGTGGCGCATAACGGCAGCCAGGTCACCCTGGACTACGATGAGGGCTTCCGCAGCAACGTGGATCTGGTGAAGATGGGCCAACTGCGCCCTGCGTTCCGCGCCGATGGTCGCATCACCGCCGCCAGCAGCAGCCAGATCAGCGACGGCGCCGCGGCCGTGCTGTTGGCCAGCGCAGAGGGCCTCAAGCGCCACAACCTGACGCCGCGCGCGCGCATCGTCGCGCGGGTGGTCGTGGGCAGCGACCCGCTCATCATGCTGGATGGCCCCATCCCGGCCACGCGCAAGATTCTGGCCCGGGCCGGCCTGACCATCGAAGACATGGATACCATCGAGATCAACGAGGCCTTCGCCTCGGTGGTACTGGCATGGCTAAAGGAGATCCAGCCGGACCCGGCACGCGTCAATCCCACGGGCGGCGCCATTGCCATCGGTCACCCCCTGGGCGCCACCGGCGCCAAGCTGATGGCCACCATGCTGCACCGCCTCGAACGCACCGGCGGCCGCTATGGCCTGCAAACCATGTGCATCGGCCACGGCATGGCCACTGCCACCATCATCGAGCGCATCTGAGCCACCGTCCTAGCCCCATCCTGTCCCCGGCCCTGACGATTGCGCATCTTGCCACGCACAAGTCGCCCGTCAGGGTCGGGGACATCTTTTTGTACGCCGCGCCAGACTTGCGATTTTGGCGGAACTGGAGAAGCGGTTATAATCGTCATCCTCAAGGCTTCACTGCACAAGCACAATCTGAATGCACCAGGGCGTTTAGCGTATGGACACGCAAATCGCGACAAACGAACAAACAACGATTGAACTGGCCGATATCACTGATCTGGTCATGACGCCGATCGGCTGCGCACTGCCGGTGGCGCGCGCGCTGCCGCTGGCGGTACGCCGTATCGTCGAAAGCCTGCACCCAGAAAAGATCATTCTTTTTGGTTCGTACGCCTACGGCAAACCAACGCCAGACAGCGATGTAGATCTGCTCGTAATCCTTGACACAACAGCGTCGCGCAGCGAGCGCAGTTGGAGTGTCTCGCGCTTACTCATTCCACGCCCTTTTCCAGTTGACATCTTGGTTCGTACTCCCGCTGAGATAGAACAATCGGTCCTCAAGCGCGACTATTTCATCCTGGAGATCCTGTCACAAGGTAGAGTCCTTCATGAGCATCGAAACTGACATACGCGCCTGGGTTGAATTTGCTGAGGCAGATTATGACGCAGCCTGCGCCATGCTGCGTCGTCGCCGACCACTGAATAACCACGCCTGTTTCTGCAGTCAACAATGCGCTGAAAAGTACCTCAAAGCCTTACTCGTTTCCAGGGACGTTGTTGTCCCCAAGACACATGACTTGATTCGATTGAGCGAGTTGTGTGCTAATGTCGGCATTCTGGTCGGTATGGACGATGAAAGATTGAACACATTGGCAGAATATGCGATCACTGCCCGCTATCCCGGTGATGCACCAACTCTGGAGGAGGCGCGTGACGCGCTAACGGTCGCCAAAGCCGTGCGCCGTTTTTCACGAAAATTTCTAGGCCTGACAAAATGAGACCGGCAATCAACATTCGAGAGGTAATCAAGATCAATGACTGACTCATTTCGCATTGGCATCATTGGCGGCAGCGGCGTCTATCAGATGGAAGCGCTGCAAGAGATGCGCGAGATCACCCTGGACACGCCGTTCGGCGCCCCCTCGGACGCCTACATCACCGGGGTGCTGGATGGCACGCCGGTGGCCTTTCTGGCCCGCCACGGTCGCGGGCATCGCATCTCCCCGACCCAACTCAACTCTCGCGCCAATATCTGGGGCTTCAAGGCGCTTGGCGTCGAGTACCTGATCTCCATTTCGGCCTGCGGCTCCTTGCAGGAAGGGATCGCCCCCGGCCACATCGTTGTGCCGGATCAGCTCTTCGACCGCACGCATCTGCGCCCGCTTTCCTTCTTCGATGACCCCACGGCCGGCACCGGTGGCCTGGTCGTGCATGTCTCGCTGGCGGACCCCTTCTGCCCCTTCCTGAGCGACGTGTGTTTGGCCGCGGTGCATGAGACCGGCAATCCGGTACACCAGGGCGGCGTGTTCATCACCATCGAAGGCCCGCGCTTCAGCACCAAAGGCGAAAGCCGCATCTTCCGCCAATGGGGTTGCAGCATCATCGGCATGACGGCCGTGCCCGAAGCGCAGTTGGCGCGTGAGGCCGGCATGAGCTATGCCACGATGGCGCACGTGACCGATTACGACGTGTGGCACGAGACGGAAGAGCCGGTCACGGTGGACGCGGTCATCCGGGTGCTGCTGCACAACGCCGAGGTTGCCAAGACCGCGGTGCGCAATGCCGTGCGTCTGTTATCCACGGCCGGCCCCAGTCCGCAGGCTGACGCGCTCAAGGATGCCATCATCACCGACCGCAGCCGGATTCCGGCGCAGACGAAAACACGCCTGGAGATGCTGATCGGGAAGTATTTGTAGACGCGAACGGACTTCGGAAGTCTGAGGGAAATGAGGGTCCGGGAGACTTCGGAAGTCTGAGGGTTGAAGCGTTGCCCACACCCAAGCACCTGGACTGGCAAATTGGTGAAGAGACCTGGGGACAGCGCGTGACGGAAGCGCCGCGACGCCGCCTGCCGCCTCTCCGCCCCTGGCTGCTGATCCTGCTTGCGGTTGCATTGGTTTGGGGCTGGTGGCGCGTGATTCGCCCGGCCGATGTGTACCCCGCGTCCACGCCGCTGCCGGCCACGGTGACGACGCCGACTCCGGTCGCCACGCCGACGCGGCTGCCGCGGGCCAGCAGCCGTCTATACCACATTCTACAGACCGAAAAAGGCACGCGCAGCCTGGTGGTGTTCAATCCCCTCCTGGGCAGTGTGGTGCGCCGGCTGCCGGTCGGCAATACGCCGCAGTTCACCCTCTCGCCTGACGGCGCCACGCTCTATCTGGCCGATTTTGTCACCACAACCGGCGGCACGACGAGCCGCCTGCGCATTTTCGACACCCGTTCGTGGTCCATGCTGCGCCAGACCGAATTGCCCAACCGGGTGCGCTGGCCGCGCAACGCCGGCCCGCCCGCGTTGATTATGGCGCCCGATGGCCTGGCCATTTACGCCCAACGCCTGATCAGCCAGACCTATACCGTTGACCGCCTTGATCCCATGACCGGGGAGTTGGCCGCTTCTGGCGTCGCTGAGCCGCTGGCGAGCACTGAAACCTGCGGCGAGGTGCGCTTTGTCTTTGCCGCAGCCAACGGCCGCTGGCTGTATGACCTGTGTCGCAACGGGGTGCTGCACTTCAACGATCTGCAGCGCCGCACCGTGAGCCGCAGCCTGAGCCTGCCGCTGGCGCCGTCGCCACAGAGTCAGGCGCCGGTGACGCACAGCCTGGCCGGCGCGGTGATGTCGGCCGACAGCCAATTTTTGTACACCGTGACCGAAGATGGCATCCTGACCGAGGTAGATTTGAGCGCTGGCCGGGTGGTGAGTGAGGTGCTGTTGCCGCTGCAGGCCGGGCATCGCGTGATGCCCTTCCAGGTGGCACAACTGGAGACGCCGCACAGCCTGGTGTTGGGCTTGAGTCATGGCAGCGAAGGCGAGGCGGGGCTGGCCAGCGAAATCTGGTTCTACAACCTGGAAACGCGGGAGCTTGCCAACCAGTGGGTGGTTGACCCCCCATTCGCCAACCTGGCCGTCAGCCCCGATTTGTGGGAAGTGGAGACTCCTCTCTCCAGCCTGGCCCTGCACAGTAACGACCAGGTGCTGGTGACCAGCGACCCGTACGGGCAGCAGTTGGTGGTATACAACCTGCTGACCGGCGCCAAGCTGCGCACCATCACCGACAGCGGCAGCGCGTGGTCCAGCCTGGTGCTGGCGCCCGCACCGGCCACAGCACAGTCAGCCCAGGCTACTTCGCACGAGCGCCTGTACCTGGTGGATGCCGGCGGTCCGGAGCTGGGGGCGAGCGTCCATGTGATTGACGCCGACAGCAACCAGCAAATGTACGCCATCACCGTCACGTACGCGGCGGCGATGCAAGCGCCTGAGGTGGCCGTCACCCTGATGGGCGATCGGCTGTGGCTGCTGGACGGGGCAGAGCAAGCGGGGCAGAATCGCCTGCATCTGCTCGACACAGCATCCGGTCTTGAGTTGGCGCAGATGACGATACTCAATCGGTTGACGCGACGCACAGCGGGCGGCTGGCCGCCGCTCATCAGCAGCGATCTCGGCAGCCATGTCATGGTGCAGCACGCCACGCCGGTCAGTTCGGCGGTGTGGCTGGAGAATTACCTGGCGACGCCGCCAGGAATCAGTCAACAGGTGGAGGCGCCCTTCTGGTACAAGACGCCGTTGTGCGGGCCGTCGCACTTGCTGTGGCGCGCGTCGGCCCAGCAACTGCTGGTGCTGTGCCAGCCAGAGACAGGCCCGGCGCGGCTCACCGTACTGCCGCTGGACACCCGCCGCCCGATGCAGACGCTGACCTTGCCCGCGGTGCTGCAAGTGCGCAGCGGTGTGCTCTCACCCGATGAATCCATCCTCTACGCGCTGGCCGATGGGCCGGCGGTGTTGCCCATTCACCTGGAGCCGCTGCTGGCTGACGCACCGGTCCCTCTCGCCATTTTTGACATTGTGGGCCAGCCGTTGGGCCAGCCGGTGCTGAGCGCCGACGGCAACACGCTCTACCTGGCGCTGACCTTCCCGGCCGATCCGCTGGCGTTCAACACCCTGTTGGGTACGGCCTGGGCGGTGGACACGCAGAACTGGCGGCTCAAGACACGGCTCGGCATGGAGCGCACCTTCATTGATTTGGGCCTCAGCCAGGACGGTCAACGCCTGTACGCGTTGGACGCCACTATTGCCCTGAACGCCTACACGCACAACATCTTCGTCTTCGACACGCAGCTCAATGTCCTCATCCGTAAAATTCCGAACGAAGCCGTCAACCCGGTGCGCCTCATCGTCGCCCCCGCGCCGCCGTGAGCAGGTTACCGAGCCCGCGTGGGCGACCTCACCAGGCCAGGGAGGTGTACTCGCCCAGGCGCCGGCTGCGCAGGTTGATCTTGAGCAGGCGCAGAATCTCGCCGATCAGATCGGCCTTCTTTTCCGCGTCCGCGCGTGACCAGGTGCGACTCTTGATCTCCAGAAACGGTGTGCTGACCATCGGCTTGCTCAGGCGGTCGAAGTTCAGCGCAAATTCCTCACCCTTGTAGCGCACCCAGTAGCGCGTGCGCCACTTGATGATCTCACGCACACGGTCGGGCTGGAAATACTCCTGGTAGAAACGCAGGGAATGGACCGCGGCCGCCAGGTAGTGCGAACGCGAGAGAATAACCGAATCGGCATACTCGCGCTCCTTCGTCTCCCCAATCACCGTCAGGTAGTAGTGCGGCTCGATGGATGGCCCTGGCCCCATGCCCTGGCGCCCATCCTCCGGCTCCACGATCTTGTTGTCCTCGCGGTAGCGCACATAGCCGCCCATCTTGCCCTGGTCGAACAGGAAATAGGTGTCGAACTGCTGGCGTACGCTGCGCCGGATGATTTCGAACGGCGCCTGGTGCAGCAGCTCCTCGAGCGGGCGCAGGTCATCCACTTCCACTTTCACCTGCACCTCGAACGACTCCTGCAAGGACTGCTGCATGTCGAGATCGCTCACCGCCAGCAGCTTATCGAGCAGGCTCTGCTCGCGCTGGCTAATGAAGGTGTTGATGCGGGCGGCAAACTCGGTTGCCTTCTCGATCACGAGAGGCACGTCAATCGTCAGATACTGACCGTCACGTAGCAGCCATTGACCATCTACCATCACGTGGCAGACATCGCTGGCCTTGGCCGCGTAAACCAGGTGCGAATAGATGTGAGCCGGGCTGAGTTGGTAGCGTGGGTTGAGGTGTGGCGCCTTCATGTCCACCACGGTCAGGTCTGCGCGCTTGCCTACTTCCAACGAGCCGATCAGATGATCGAGATGGACTGCGCGCGCCTCGATTGTGGCCATGGCAAAGACATCACGCGCTGGCAGCAGCGTGGGGTCGCCCATCGTTCCTTTGGGCAGGAAGGCCGCCAGGCGCATTTCCTCGAACATATCCTGGTCGTTGTTGCTGGCCTGACCATCGGTGCCCAGACCCACGTGTACGCCCAGGCTGCGCAGGCGCACCACAGGCGCCACCCCGCTGGCGAGCTTCATATTGCTCGACGGGTTGTGCGCGACGCCGGTGCGTGTGTTCGCCAGGATGCGCATTTCGCCATCGTCCAGGTGTACACAGTGCGCGGCGATGACTTTGGCCTGGAAAAGGCCCAGGCGATTGACATAGGCGATAGGCGGATCGCCATGCTCCTTGCGGCTGTTCATCACCTCCAGCGACGTCTCGCAGAGGTGGATGTGCAGCGGCACGTTGAACTCCACCGCCAGGTTGACGCAGGCCTCGAGCATTTCCGGCGTGGAGGTGTACGGCGCGTGCGGCGCCACCGACGGCACGATGCGCGGATGGTGGCGCCAACGTTCGATGAACTGCCGGCAGTAGGCCAGGCTCTCATCGTAGCTGGCTGCATCGGGCGACGGGAAGCGCAGAATCGTCTGCCCCAGAATGGCGCGCATGCCGACCGCGTCCACCGCGCGGGCCACGGCATCCTCGTAGTAGTACATATCGTTGAAACAGGTGACGCCGGAGCGAATCATCTCGGCACACGAGAGCAACGTGCCCCAATGACAGAAGTCCTCGCCCACGTACTCCCGCTCCACCGGCATCATGTAGCCGAGCAGCCAGACATCCAGGCGCAAGTCATCGGCCAGGCCGCGCAGCAGGCTCATCGGCACGTGCGTATGCGCGTTGATCAGCCCCGGCATGATCACTTGCCCGGCACAGTCAACCATCTGCGGCGCCACGTAACGGCTCAAAATCGTCGCGGCCGGCCCCACCGCGACCACCTGCCCCTCGCGCACCGCCACGGCGCCATCGGCCACGATTTCCTCTTTGGCGTTCATCGTAACCACGATGCCGCCGTGTACAATGGTGTCCACGCTGATCATTAGCCCGCTATCCTTTCACGAGACAACCGATGAGCTTTCTCAGTCCTGCAGGGTCGTTTGCGTTGGCCATGGTTCCTGCTCCTTTAGCTGGCGCTGGTCAAAGCCTGGCGTGCGCTGATGAACAGCAGCACGGTCATGAGGATGGCCGAGGCCACGCACCAGGGACAGATCGCCTTGATAACGAACAGTTCCAGGTAGGTCAGATAGGCCGAATAGAGAAAGCCAAACAGGATGATGCCGAAGCTAAGCATCGGCGCCAGGTCCGCGTACGGTCGCTGCTCATCCTGGCTCCACCACCAGAGAGCGATGATCGCCAGGTAGCTCAGCAGGCCCAGGATAGAGATCGGAATGCCCAGGATGACCGAATAGGGGCTGTTCTGCACCGCTTCGCACTCGCCCAAGCCCAGGCAGACCGCCTGCGTGGCACTGAGCTTGACGTAGGCCAGGTAGCCAGAAATGCCCGCGCCCAGCAGGGCGAGGATCGGTGTCGCCAGGCCCCAACGCCGGGCGGTTACAATTGCTGTGTCTGACATTGCACTCCTGTGGCCTCAATTGCCCAGCGCGGCTTCGATCGCCGCCTTGACCTGCTGATAGTCTTGCCCGTTGTCCAGCTTCTTGTCGTTGACAAAAACCGCCGGCGTGCCGGTCACACCCTTGTCCGTGCCCTCTTGCATCTCGCGGTAGATCTGCTCGACGTAGTTGCCCGTATCCACACAGGCGTCGAACTGGCTCAGGTCCAGCCCTGCGATACGCTTGCCCAAGGCTTTGAGATTGGTCTTGCTGACCGTGTCGCGGCCTTGCAGCCCCTGCTGCTCGAACAACAGGTCGTGGTAGGGCCAGAAGAAGCCCTGCTCGCCGGCGCACTCCGACGCATTGGCCGCGTCGTACGATTCCCGGCTGATGACGATGAAATGCCGATAGTCATAACGCACCTTGCCGGTATCCACAAACTCAGGCAGGAGCGATGACTCCACGGCCTGCATGTAGGACTTGCAGTGCGAGCACTGGAAATCAGAGTAAACGGCCACGGTCACCGCGGCGTCGGCCGGGCCGGCTTCTGATCCCGCTTGGGTGGCAGGCCCGCCGCTGACTGCCGCGTTACTCCCACGCAGGAGTGTCTGCTGCAGGATGATGATCAGCGCAACGGCCAGGACGACCCCGGTTACGATCAGCAGCAACGCATTGCGCGAAAGTCCACCCGCGCTGCCTGCACGCACGGCGCCCTCGCTGCTCTGTTTGCCAATGGTTGATTTCTTCGCCATTCGATTTTCTCTCCTGTCTTGATGTCCACGAGCAACCGGGTTCCTGGGCAGGGGGCGTGAGAATGAGCAGCAGGAAGACCTGGTTTGTTTCGTGTTTACGGCCAGGACCACACGATCATGACCCATAGCGCACAGTATACCGTCAAACGGCAGCTTCGTCAACGAAAGCAGCGACCAAAAAAATGAGAGAAACTTAAACTGTGACCCCGCAGGCATTTTGACGGGAAGCTCACCATCGGAGTAGAATGCAGACCGCGCGGCAAGGAGCGCCTTTCCAGAAGAAATCTCATGCTACACTTGGTTGCACGACGTGTCTCGATCATTGGCCTGCTGGCGCTGTTGGCGCTTCTGCTGGCGCGGGCGCCGCTGACCGGGCTGAGCGTGGCGCTGGTCGCTCTCAGCCTCGGCCTGGCCGTTTTCATACGCCCGGCGCTGGGACTGCTCCTGCTGGCGTTCAGCGTGCCCTTCAGCACGGTCGGTGAGATCACCCTGGCCGGCGCGGCCGTTGGCCCCAGCGAAGCCCTGCTGGCGCTGACCCTGGCCGCGTGGCTGGCGCAGCGCCTGGCCGCCGGCCGCCTGGTTCTGCCGCGCCCCTGGCGTCGCCTTGATCCTCGCGCGGCGTCCACCGGTGAGGCCGCGGTCGCACCACTGCTGCTGCCCCTACTTCTGTACTGCGCCGCGCTGGCCTTCTCGCTGCTGCCGGCCACCTCCCTGGCTGACGCCGCGCCTGAATTGTTCAAATGGCTTGAAACCCTCATTCTCTACCTGGTCGCCGTTGACCTCCTGACCCCGATCGGCCACAGAGCGGTTGAAGAAGCGATTGAAATCGCCCCGAATTCATTCGGCGGCCCGGTCGCCCCGAATTCATTCGGCGTTCTTCTGATCGTCGCGCTGCTGCTGGCCGGTGTCCTGCAGGCCGCCGTGGGGCTTTATCAGTTCATCACGCAGAGCGGGCCGCCGGCCTTTCAGATCTTGGGACGCTTTCTACGCGCCTACGGCACCTTCCGCCAGCCCAACCCCTACGCCGGCTACCTGGGGCTGATCTTGCCGCTGGCGCTTTCGTTGTTCTGGTGGGCGTTGGCACAGATGGTCGCAGCCTGGCCAGGTCGCTTCACGCCGTCCCCCCGCGCTGAACCACCGCGTCGTTCATTCGCGGCAGCCAGCGCACTGGCCGCCGCAGCCCTCGTCGTGACGGCGCTGATTGCGGCCGGCGCGTTGGCCAGTTGGTCACGCGGGGCCTGGCTGGGCATTGGCGCCGGGGTTGTGACGGTCACCGCGCTGCGCAGCCGCCGCACCTTTGGCCTCAGCCTGGCCCTGGCCGGCGCGCTGACCGTGCTGCTGCTGGCCCGCGGCGGCTTCGACACGGGCGCGCTCGGTGGGCGCCTGGCGCAGGTCGGCGACTATCTCGGCGGTTTCGACGTGACGACCGTAGAGGTCAACGATGACAACTTCGCCGTCGTCGAGCGGGTTGCGCATTGGGTCGCCGCCCAGCGCATGATCGCACAGGCGCCCTGGCAAGGCGTCGGCGTGGGTAACTACGCCGCGGTTTATCCACAGGTGGCCTTGCCGCGCTGGCAGGACCCGCTGGGCCATGCGCACAACATCTACCTCAACACCTGGGCCGAAGCCGGTCTGCCCGGTCTGCTGACCTACGTCCTGCTGTGGCTGCTGGCGGCCTGGCAAGCCGTCCGCCTGGCCTACGATCGCCAGACTGACGCCCTGGGCCGCGCCGTGGCGCTGGGCGTCCTCGGCGCCATCGTTCACCTCTCCATCCACAACCTGTTCGACAATCTCCTCGTGCAACGCCTCTATCTGCACATGGCCCTGCTGCTGGCCTTGCTGGCCTCGCCGCCGGCCGCGCCCCTCAATCAGGGGCCAGCGGACACCGCAACGCGTCAGCGGTCTGTTTGACAAGCCATCGAGAAACCCTATACTAGCGCCTGCATGTATTCTGACCGATGATCTGCGTGTTCGAGGGTGTGCATGGTTCCTGATTCAACTCTGCTGGCGCGTGCCAACCGCAAGGAAATGGGACGCTTTCTCAAGTTCGCCGTGGTCGGCGCCATTGGTGCGGTCGTTGACTTCGGCGTGCTCAATTTCCTGGTGCTCGTGGCGGGCCTGGCCCCCTTGCAGGCCAACCCGTTCAGCTTCAGCGCGGCCGTCATCAGTAATTTCACCTGGAATCGCCTGTGGACCTACCCCGAAAGCCGCAAATTCAAGAAACGCGCCCAATTGCCCAAGTTCATCCTGGTCAACCTGGTCGGTCTCGGCATCAACCAACTGGTGCTGGGCGTCGTGCTGCACCTGGTCGAGCCGCTCATCCCGCATCCCTGGGATTACAACTTCGCCAAAGCCTTTGCCATCGGCGTCGTGCTCTTCTGGAACTTTGGAGTCAACCGGCTGTGGACCTACCGCGATATCTGAGCGGCGACGAAAGCCATCATCATGCGTATCGCGCTTGACTACACACCGGCCCTGCGCCAGGGCGCCGGTATTGGCCGCTACACCCAGGGGCTGGTTTCCGGGCTGGCTACGCTGACGCCCCGGCCTGACATCACCCTGCTGCTGGCAGCCGACGTTGCAGCGCCCGCGCCTGACCGCGCCAACCCCGCGCTGCCCTTTGCTCAGCGCCGCCTGCCGCTGTCTTCCCGGCAGCAGGCCATTCTCTGGCACCGGCTGCACGTGCCGCTGCCGCTCGAATGGCTGGCTGGCCGCTTCGATCTGTTCCATGCGCCCGATTTCGTCCTCCCACCCTTGCGCCACGCGCAGGGCGTGATCACCGTGCATGATTTGTCGTTCCTGCGCGTGCCAGAGTGCGCCGATGCGCGCCTCGTTGCCTATCTCACCCACGCCGTGCCGCACGCGCTGCGCCGCGCCAGCCGCATCCTGGCCGATTCCCAAAGTACGCAGCGTGACCTGAGCGCGCTGCTGGATGTGGACCCGGCGCGCATTGATGTCGTCTATCCCGGCATCGGCCCGCGTTACCGGCCGGTGACCGATGGGGATCAACGCCGCGCCGTGGCCGCACGCTACCAACTCGACGGCCCCTTCATCCTGAGCGTCGGCACGCTGGAACCGCGCAAGAACTACCCGCGTCTCATCAGCGCATTTGCACAACTGCGCCGCCAAAGTGGTGCGCCGCACACCCTGGTCATCGGCGGCGGCAAGGGTTGGTTGACGGAGAGCATCTTCGCCCAGGTTGAACGGGAGGGAGTGGCGTCGTTCGTGCGCTTTCTCGGTTATGTCAATGAGGACGACCTGCCCACGCTCTACAGCCTGGCCGATCTGGTCGCCTTTCCCAGTCGTTACGAAGGCTTCGGCATCCCGGTCATCGAAGCGATGGCCTGTGGCGCCCCGGTGGTCTGCGCAGATAACTCGTCGCTGCCGGAAGCAGCCGGCGATGCCGCCCTCCTGATCAACGCCGATGACACCGCCGGCCTGGCCGCGGCCCTGGAACGCGGGCTGACCGACCGCGCCTGGCGGGAGACCGCGCAGCACAAGGGATTTGCCCAAGCGGCGCGCTTCACCTGGCACGCCTCGGCCACCCAACTCCTGGCCGCCTACGCCCGGGCTAACCTGACCTGAAACAGGAAAAAATCATGGACCCACGCTCACCCAAAGATTCGCAAACTGAACTCAGCAGTTTCATGCATCCGGAAGATGCCAACTCGCAAGGCAACGTCCACGGCGGCTCCATCATGAAACTGGTGGATGAAGCCGGCGCGTTGGCCGCTATGCGCCACTCCCGTCGTCCCTGCGTCACCGTCGCCATTGATTCGATGACCTTCGACGCACCGATGCTGGTGGGCGATTTGGTCGTCCTCGAAGCGTGCGTCACCTACGTGGGACGCACCAGTATCGAGGCGATGGTCACGGTGTACGCGGAAAAAATCCTGACCGGTCAGCGCATGTTGACCAACACCGCCTTCGTGGTCTACGTAGCGCTGGACGATCAACGGCGGCCGACCGAGGTAGCGCCGCTGTTGTTGGTCAGCGAGCAGGAGAAGCGGCGTTTCGATCAGGGGCGCGCGCCAACAGGAGCGCCTGGCGCGGGCGCGCCGTGACAAGGAATCATGAGACCACCGCCGCGGCAACGGCTGCTCGCCCGCCTGCTGCTTCTGCTCGGTTCGATCGGCCTGGCCGGCGCGACCTGGGGCCCGTGGGTGGCGTTCGCCAGCCCTGGTCTGACCCTGCTGGGGATTGACCTGGCGGAATATGTCAAGTTCTTGCCCGAGGTGCGCAGCGGCGCGTTACACGTGGCGCGCGAGCAGTTCTACCTGCCGCTCTTCACCCTGAGTGTGGGATTGAGTCTGCTGTCGTTGCTCGGCGCGCCCTGGCTCCGTTACCGTCCTGCGCGCCTGCTGCTGGCCTTGCTGGCCATACCCTGCGCCCTGGCCCTGCTGCCGCCCGCCTGGTCACCCGCAACCTTCGGCCAGGCTGAATTTCAACCTCAGATCCGCATGCTGATCGTGGCGCTGGTGTTGGCGCTGATCGGGCTGCTGACGCCAGGGTGGCGGCAGCGGTACGGACGCCAGGCGCTCGCCATCCTGCTGGCCGTGTTGACGCTGGCTGCAACGCTCCTGCCCCTGTGGCAGTGGTCACGCGTGCGACCGGCCATCGAGGTCGTCTACCAGCGGTCATCGAGCCTGGGCTGGGGCGGCTGGGCGCTGCTGCTGGGCGGGATGGCCCTGACCGCCGGTGCGCTGCTGCTGGCCTGGTCAGAACGGGCGCCCGATGCGTAACCGGGCGCCGCGCGGTCTCCTCATCGCCCTGGCCGCCAACATGGCGCTGGGTCTCAATTCAGCCTTTGCCAAGTTCGCCTACCGCGCCGGCCTGGACCCAAACACCTTGACGATGCTGCGCCTGGGCGTGGCCGCGCTGGTGCTTTGGGCCATCTTCCTGACGCGCTGGCGGGCGTTGATTCCGATCCCGCGCCGGGCGCTGCTGGGCTGCATCATCATGGGCGCGGCGAATTTTGTCGCGCAAATCAGCTACTACTGGGGCCTGACCCGGATCAACGCCTCGATTGCCACGCTGATCTTCTATCTCTACCCGGCGGTCGTCATTCTGCTGTTGCGCCTGCGCGGCGAGGCCATGACCACACGCCGCCTGGCGCGCTTGGGCGTCGCGTTGATCGGTGTGGCCCTGCTGGTGGACATCAGCGGCGGGAGCGTAGACACGATCGGAGTTCTGTTGGTGTTCGTCACCATCTTCACCTATTCCCTGCACCTGGTGATCGGTCAGTTCGTGGTGCGTGACGTGGCCGCGCGCACGGTGGTGCTGTACGTCATCAGCACGATGGCGCTGCTGGCGACCGGCGTGCGCCTCGTCATGGGCGGCAGTCCGCCGCCGGTGACGTGGGCCGGCTGGTGGCCGGTGCTGGGCATTGGCCTGTTGGGCACCGTGGTGGCGCGCCTGGCGATGTTCACCGCCATCAAGCGCGTGGGCAGCACGCAGTTAGCCTTGCTTGGAGTGGTCGAGCCGCTGATGACCGTGGCGGTCGCGCGTGGTTTCCTGGGTGAAACGCTGACGCCCATGCAATGGATCGGTGGTGGGTTCGTGCTGGCCAGCCTGCTGCTGGTTGATCTGCCGCAGGCGACAGGGTAGGGGCATGGCCTTGCGCCTGCCCGCGTGGGCGACCGCAAGGGTGCGCCCCTACAAATTGAGAAGATCAAAAATCGCCCTTACTTCAAGAACGCCAGGGCGCGGTAGAGGTCTGGTTCGCGGCGGGCGGTGGGACCGGCGGGGATACGCACGGCCAGCAGGTGGTCGCTGGCGTCGAAATCAAAGCTGGCGGTACGCACCAGGTTCTGGGCAATCGCGCTGTCCGGTGTGGGAAAGAGGAAGATCGTGGCGACCCGCGTCGCCAGGTCATACCCGATCAGGCCGCTCGACACGGGCTGTGGGGGATTTTCGACAACGGGCAACCCGGCCAGCCGCTGGCCCAGGTGCAACACCTTGCTGTCAGCCAACAGCAAGCGCACCAGGCGTCCGCCGGTGTCCAGGCAGGCCTGCACATCGCCGTTGCGCGTGCTTGCCGCGACTCGTGGCCGGCGTCCGCTGCCCAGGCGCACCGCGACTTCGTCCGTGTTGCTGAGATAGGCGGGGCGGATCGTGATTTCGTAGTAGGTCATACCGTCGGTCTCTCTGCTCAATTTGCCAGCGTGGGCGTCAGGGTTAGCGTCGCGGTGATGGTCGCCGACGGGAGCGGGGTGGCCGGCGGCTTGGGTGTGGGCGTGGCTCTGCAGCCGGCAATCGGCCGCGCGGACGATTCCTGCATGGGCGGTGTGTCAAAAATCCCATTGATCGCGGCGGCAAT
This sequence comes from Candidatus Amarolinea dominans, assembly GCA_016719785.1. Classification (NCBI taxonomy): domain Bacteria; kingdom Bacillati; phylum Chloroflexota; class Caldilineae; order Caldilineales; family Candidatus Amarolineaceae; genus Candidatus Amarolinea; species Candidatus Amarolinea dominans. The sequence goes on along the minus strand of JADJYJ010000003.1, from coordinate 142,838 downwards.
CTCGGCCGTCTTGGGCTTCAATACCTGCGCGCCGCCCCTGGTGGTGTAGGGTGTCACCAGCCGGTAATCAAGCACGCGACCATGCACGTTCTTCATGTCGAGGCGCAAGCCAAACGTCGCCAGGTCAATGATCTCTTTGAAGCCCAGGTCGGTCTGAATGGCGCCCTTAAAGGTAAGCCACAGCGAGGGGATTTTGGGAATGATATTGAACGACAGCGCCTGTTGCCGGATCGCTAACAGCACCTGCTGCTGACGCCGCGAACGGTCCCAGTCACCGGTGTAGTAGCGGTAGGAGGCGTACATGCGAGCCTCATGCCCGTCGAAGTGATAGGACCCCGGCTCGAAATTCACCTCAAGCAGTTGATCGGGGTTGTTCGGGTCCGGTGTGGCTTCGCGAAACGCGCAATCCAGGGTGACGGTGACTCCACCGATCGTGTCAATGGCCTGCTCGAAGGCCAGCAGGTTCATGCGGGCAAAACGGTCGGTGCGGATGCCCAACGTCTCTGAGATGACGCGACCCAGCAGGGCCGGCCCGCCGCCAGGGTATTTGATCTCTTTCTCGCCGACGAAATCGGCCATATTGATGCGCGATTCACCGTAGCCGGGAATGTCTACCCACAGGTCACGCGGGATGCTGAGGACGCCGATGCGGTCGTGCTCCCAATCCACCGCGGCAATCATGATCGTGTCGGTGCGCCAGGCGTGTTCGCCCGGGCGCTGATCAGAGCCGAGCAGCAGGATGTTGAACGTGGCGTCAAGCGCGTGTGGCCGCAAGCCGTCGGTCATGACCGTCGTCGCGGTAATATCCACGGTGGCAGAGATCTGGGCGGTGGCAACTGGCTGCGGCGGCCTCGTGGCGGTGGGTGGTGGTGGTGTAGTGGGCGTGTCCGTCGGGGCCAGGGTAGGCGTCGCCGTAGCCGGAGTGGCCGCGGTGGGTGTAAGCGAAGGGATCGCCGTGGCCGGCGCCAGCGTCGTCGTCGCCGTTGGTTCCGGCATCATCGTCGCCGTCGGCACAGCGGTTGGCGTGGGGCCAACGCCAGGCACGCAGGCGACCAACAGGGTCACCACCCAAAGTAATGGCACGAGGCGTGTGATGGCCGCGTGCCTGTTTTGCAAAAAACTCATCATGCTATCTTCATTCCCGGTCATGCTACAGGGAAGACACCGTCCCCCTGAAAAACGAATGACGGAGGGTGCAGGTTACGCAACGCGGCGCTCCTTCGTCAAAAAAATACTGTCAGGCTGCGAGTCACGTCCGTGCGACCCATGTCAGCCCGCCCGGCGGCCGTTCATGGGCAGCGTTGTTGGTGATCGGTTGACGTGATGACATCCGGCGCCTCCCAGATCTGGTCGAACGCCGCTTGAATGGCCGCCTTGTTGGGCAGAAGCACGGCTGCACCGCCGGGCGTAGTATACGGCTGAGCCATGTGAAAGTCAAAGACACGGCTGTGGATGTCCGCACGATCGAGTTCAACGCCCAGGCGCGCCAGGGCCAGGACATCGAGCAGGCCCAGATCGGTATCTATATTGTCGTGCAAGGCGCTGAACAAGTCTGGCACTTTGGGCAGCAGATTGACCTCCTCTGCCCGCCCCTTGAGCGCCAGCAGGACGCGTTGTTGGCGGCGGGCGCGGTCCAGGTCATTGCCGCGACGTCGCGTGCGCACGTACCACAAGGCGTGCTCGCCATCCAGGGCATGGTCGCCCGGCTCATAGTCGAGGGTAACAACGCCGTCGGGCGCGGCCGGGTCCGCCCAGCGTTCGTGCAGCGGGCAGTCCATCGTCACCGTGATGCCGCCCAGGGTGTCCACAATCTGCACGAAACCGCCAAAATCAACCCGCACGAAATTGTCAACCGGCAGCCCCAAGTTGTCCTGGATGGTACGTTTGACCAGGTCAATGCCTCCGCCTGGCTTCTGACGTTCGCCATAGACGTCCGCGGTATTGATGCGCTCGCGGCCCACGCCCGGAATTTGCACGTACAGGTCACGCGGGATGCTGATGACGCCCACCCGTTTTTGGGCAAAATCAACCGCCACCAGCATCATGACATCGGTGCGTCCGGCGCCCTTGCCGCGCCGGTCCGAGCCGAGGATGAGGAGATTGGCGGTCTGCTGCAAGGGGCGCGGGGTCGCGCCTGGCGTGGGCGTGAAGGTCGGCAGGAAGGGACGCGTGGCCGTGGGCGTTGCCGGCGCGGTCAGCGTCCCTGTCGCCTGCGGCGCCGGGATGCCGGACTGATCGCCTGGCGTCGCGTCCGCGGGCGTGAGGGTGAGCGCGAGGGGCGGCGGCGCGGGCTGGACGCAGCTTGTCAGCAGGAGCAGCGCAACCCAGAGCAGCAACCAGCGGCGGCCGGCCGTCTGCCTGGCGAACCCCTGCGCCTCTCGAGCGGCCGGGCCGGTCAGCCGTCGCGCCTGGAGCGTGGGCGCGGTCATTGTGTGGGTGTCATTTCTTCGATGCCCGGGCAATACCACGAACGATCGCTGCTCTCCAACAGGGGTTGGGTTGCCGGACTGAACAGCGTGGCCAGAGCCTGGTGAATGGAGACCCAGTCTGGAATGAGCACCTGATCGCCGAGTGGCAATGTGGCGAACGAGGTCATGTTGGCGTCTATGACGAACCCCTTGAGCTTGGCCAGATCCATATTGATCAGCCAGCGTGCAAGCGAAGCCATCTCCAACGGGTTCATGTCGGTCTCAACCGTGTTCAGAGCCGCGGGCAGCAACTGTGGCAGGCGTGTGATCAGGTTCGCGGAGACGGCGCGGTTGCGCACGGCCATCAGCAGGCGCTGCTGGCGGCGGGCGCGATCGAAATCACCGCCCTGTCGTCGCGTGCGCACGTAGGCCAGGGCCATGTCGCCATCCATATGCTGCTTGCCCGCCTCGATGCGATCCACACCGATGGCCTCTTGCAGATACGGGTCCTGCAGGGGGCAGTCAACTTCCACGTCAATTCCGCCTAGCGCATCAATGACCTGTTCGAAGCCATCGAAATCAATGCGCACGTAGTTGTCAATTTCAACGCCGAAGTCACGCTCGATGATGTCTTGCATCGTCTGGATACCGGTCTGTGGCGACTGGCCCTGGCTGCTGAGATAGTCCGCCGTATTGATGCGCCCTTTGCCGTTGCCGGGAATGTCAACGTAGAGATCCCTGGGCAGGCTGATGACGGCCGCATGCCCGCTGCTGCGGTCAATGGCCGCCAGCATGATGACATCGGTACGCCACATGGCCTCATCCGGGCGCTTGTCCGATCCCAGGATCAAGATGTTCTGGGTGCTGGTGAGGTACGCGGTGGCGTGCAAGAATTGACGCGGCGCCACATCATCCACACTGACGCCGGTCGCCGTCCGGCCAGGGGCGGCGTCAAGCAGGGCGCGGGCGCTGCCCACCACGAGCAGGAAACCGATCACCACCAGGAGGGGCGCCAAGACCAGGCCGAAGCGCTGCAGATAGGCCGGAGGAATCGGCAGGTTACGCCCCAGGCGGCGGGCAGGCGTTGCGCCCGCTTGCGACCTGGCGCCTGGGACCGCTGCACGTTTGGCCGGCGGCCGCGCGCTGCGCTGTGGTTGACGGGACTGCGGATGGGGTGATGCTGATGATGGCGGCATGAAACCTCGCTTGACTAGGCCGTAGGCGCCAGGGCTGTCAGCGCCTGGGCCGATGTGTACCGGTAGGTGAAGTCGAACGCTTGCTTGAACTTGCCATTGTGGGCCAGCCACCCACTGCGCCAGGTCTCAAGTTGCCCGGCCGGCAGACGCTGTGCCAGTTGAAGCAGCGCCGCGCCCAAACCGGGCGGCCTGGTTCCCAACTGTTGCCAGGCCTCGCGCAGGGAGATACTGTCGTCCGCGGCGATGTTGTAGGTGTCGCTGGCATCGCTCCCGATGAGGCAATGCAGGGCGCGGGCGGCATCTTCCACATGCACGAACTGCAAAGCCGGGTTGATCTGCCCCAGGGCGGCCGCCGGTGTGCGCAAGCCCTGCCAGACAAAATGCTCCGGCTGTGCGCCCGTCACCGGGGCCAGGCGAGCCACATTGATCTTCATCTGGGGGTAGCGGTCGCGATAGGTCTGGCACTGGCGCTCGATCTCCTGGCAATGCTGCGCGAACGGCAGCGCGTGCGGGCGCAGCGGTGCGTCTTCGCGCATGGGGATCGGGTCGCCAGGCTGTCCGCCGTAGACCAGGGTGCTGGACAGGAGGATCGCCATCTCCACGGTTTGTGCGGCCAGGCACGCGGTCAGAAAACTGACGCTGCCGCCCACGTTGTGACGGCGCAGGGCCGCTTCAGTGGGCGCCGCGCAGAGCAGATCAAGATGAACCACGCGCGTCACCTTGTACTTTTCCAAACCACTGCGCAGCGGGCCTTGACTGTCGGCCTCGAAGAACTTCAGCTTGGGCGATTGCAGGCTGGGCGGCTGCGTGTCCAGGGCGACGATACGTGTCACCGCCGGGTCAGCGTCCAACAGGCGCAGCAGGGCCAGGCCCAGGGGCGCCGCGGCTTGGGTGACAGCAATGGTGCTCATGTCAGCCGCCGCTTTCTGTGGCAAGACCCAGGATGACCCGCCGCAGCAGATCAAGGGCGCGATTGCCGATCCAACGCTGCGTCACCTCGCCGGCGCCGCCCAAGGGGAAGCGCCGCGTCAGCCGGCCCTCCGGGTGCAGCAGGGCGATGAACGACTCCCCGCGCTCATCGCTGTACATGGTTTCGTGCCCCTGCATGGTGCCGATGATTGCCAGGGTGAAATCGGCGCCCGACGCGGCCTGCATGGCCTGGGCAGCGGCCAGGGCCAGGGCGGCCGACGGCCAGGCGTCGTCCGCAGTCAGGGCGGGCAAAGCGCTTTGCAGATGCGGCAGGTCTGCGGCAACCAGGGCACTGTGCAAGGCCGCGGCAAAGGGCGTGGCGCGCAGCCAGGCGGCCACTGCGCCGGCTGTGTTCGTTTCGACGAGAGCCAGGGTGTAGTTATGTTGCAACAGCAGGCGAGCCGTCACTTCTTCCAGCGATTCGTCGTCCACGCCATAGATGTAAACGCCCAGGCGCTGGCGAATCTCGGTCTCAAGGGGCGCGATCATGGCGTCAGCCTCAGCCGCACTGGTCGCCTTGGCCGTGATGCGAATATCGGTCTGAGCCGGATGGGCCAGCAGGCCGACGGTTGGGTTGGTCAGGGTCTCCAGGTCGCCGATGAGGGTATCTACGTTACTCTCGCCGATGCTGCAGGTGCGCAGGACACGCGACTTGATGATGGGCGCCTGATCGCCCAGGCGTTGGCGCAGATAGGGAATGACCGCAAATTCCATGAGGTGCTTCAGCTCGCGGGGTACGCCGGGCAGGCTGATGATCGTGCAGGCGCCTGTTTCCAGGATAAAGGCGGGGGCTGTGCCCACTGGATTCGTCACCTTGAGGCTGCCGGCGGGCAACAACGCCTGCCGGCGATTGTTCTCATCGGGCCGGCGCCCCCAGCGGGCAAACATGGCGCTGATCTCGTCCCAGGCCGCGGGCATAAATTCCAGACCACGGCCTGTGGCCAGCGCAATGGCCTCACGCGTCATGTCATCCACGGTCGGCCCCAGGCCGCCGCTGGTGATGATCAGATCGCTGCGCTGGCTGGCCTGCTGAAGGATGCCGGCAATGCGCGGGATATTGTCGCCGACCGTGGTCTTGAAGAAGAGATCAACGCCGATGGCCGCCAATTGCTGTGCCAGGTAAGCAGCATTGGTGTCAACGATCTGTCCGAGCAGCAGTTCCGTGCCAATGGTGACGATTTCGGCTTTCATGAGAGGCGATTTTACCACAGCGCGCCAAAGTTGACGAAATTGGCAGACAAAGGCTGCAATCCCAAATGTCACGCGTCATTTTCCTGTAAACTGCGCGCTAAAATAGGCTTTTGGTATGATTGTTTGCACCTCTGACCGCGGCTAAGCTAGGGCCTACAGCAATTCTTACGTAGAACATGAGGTCAGTCACAACAGGGTCTCACCCCATCCATCGTTGTTCCCATTTCAAGTTCGTGACAGCCAAGGAGTAGGTGAACGGATGTTTAGCAACAAGCGTGTACTGACGGTGGATGATTCGCCCACGATTCGAACTTTTCTACATGGCCTGCTGAGCCTGCACGGCGCTCAAGTAGAGGAAGCCGGTAGCGGCCGTGAGGCGCTGGAAATGTTGGCGAAGGGCAAGTATGACCTGGTGCTCCTGGACCTGCTGTTGCCTGATGTGGATGGCATCCAGGTGCTACGCGGCCTGCGTGAGCGCGATGGGGAGACCGCGGTGGTCATGCTCACCGGCATGGGCGGCATCAAATCGGCGACCACCGCGGTGAGCCGTGGGGCCGACGGCTACATCGAGAAGCAGGATTTGTCGTTCGGTGGTGACTTTACCGAGTTCTTCTATGCCCTGGAGCAGGCGCTCGAACACCGGGCCGGCCTGGTGGCACAGAAACAGTTGCAAGAGGTTAAGGCTGACTTCTACTCGATGGTGACGCACGACCTGCGCAACCCGACCAGTGCTGTCTGGTTGTCACTGCAACTGCTGACAGATGAATCCACCGGCCCGCTCAACGCGGACCAGCGCGAACTGATCGAATTGGCCCAGGGCGCCAGCCAAAAACTGCTATCCCTGATCAACGACTATCTCGATTTCGCCAAGATTGATGCCGGGTACCTGCGCCTGGATCGCAGCGAGACCAATCTGTGCGCCATCGTCGAAGAAAGTGCCCGCCTGACCTCCATTCAGGCCAACGCACGCCATCAGACGCTGACCTTTGATCTGCCCGAAAAACCGATCGTCGCCTTCGCCGATGCCGAACGCTTGAAGCAGGTGCTGGACAATCTGATCTCGAACGCCATCAAGTACACGCCAGAAGGGGGTCATCTTGGCGTGCAGTTGCGGATGGAAAACGACATGGCCGTCTTTCGTGTCTCTGATGACGGCAGCGGTATCCCCCCCGCCGAAGTGGGATCACTCTTCACCAAGTATCACCGGGTGCCGGGGCAGGCTGTGCGCGGCATCCGCGGCACCGGCCTGGGACTGCTGATCGTCAAGGAAATTGCCGAAGCGCACGGCGGCACCGTGACGGCCGAGTCGGATGGGATTGCCGGTCACGGCACTCAGTTCATCGTTCGCCTTCCCCTGGCCCATGAGGCCTGACGCCATGCACAACCAGGACGCAGCAGTTCAACTCGTCGTGTTCGAAGTCGGTCAGCGCGCCTATGCCCTGCGGGTCGAGCAGGTGATCGAGGTGCTGCGCATGGTGGCGATCTCCCCGCTGCCAGACACGCCGCCGTGGCTGGCCGGCATGCTCAACTTCCGCGGCCAGGTCATCCCCGTGATGGACCTGCGCACACGGCTCGGTGCGCCGCGGCCGCAGCCTGACTTGAATACACCGATCATGGTCGTGACGACCGGCGAACGCATGGCCGGCCTGATCGCCGACGTGGTACGTGAAGTGATCTCACTGCCGGTCTCGGCTGTCCGTGCTCCTGATACGCTAACGGGACAGGCGCAGGTGGTGGCAACCATCGCACGAGTGCGCGAGCGCCTGGTGGCCCTGCTCGACCTGGAACGGCTCCTGTTGACCCACGCGTTAGATTTGCCCCTCGCCCTGGAGGCAGCCCGATGAGAACCCTGACCGATCCCGAATTCAACCGCTTGCGCCACGTGATGCAAACCCAGACTGGCCTGGAATTTCCGGCCCCGCGCCGGCCTGACCTGGAAGCCGCAGCGGCACTCGCCATGCGCTCCCTGAGCGTCACCGCGACGGACGACCTGTTCACGGCGCTCAACGATGTCCTACGGGGGCCGACCGTGCTCGATCTGTTGGTCAGGCAGCTCACCGTGGGTGAAACCCATTTCTTCCGCAATCGTCCCCAGTTTGCCGCGCTGGAGAGCGTCATCTTGCCGGAACTGATTACCCGCCAGCAGTCGCGCCGGCGCCTGCGTTTGTGGAGTGCAGGCTGTGCCAGCGGCGAAGAGGCCTATTCCCTGGCCATTCTCGTGCGCCGGCTGCTACCTGACTTGCCAAATTGGGATGTCCGCATCCTGGCCACGGATATCAACCGTGATGCCTTGCACAAGGCCGCGCACGGGCTTTACGGCGACTGGTCCTTCCGCGAGGTTCCGGCGGGTATGCAACAGACCTACTTCACACGACAAGGGCGGCAATGGGAAATTGCGCCCGCCGTGCGCGACATGGTCACGTTGCGCCACCTGAACCTGGCCGATCAAACCGGCTGGTCTGACTTCCAGGACATGGATTTGATTCTCTGTCGTAACGTTTTGATCTATTTCGAGGCATCCGCCATGCGTGCCGTGGTAGAGCGCCTGCATGACAGCCTGACGCCAGGGGGTTGGCTGATGGTCGGTCATTCGGAACCGAACCAGACCGTTTTTCAACAATTTCAGACCCACAACTTCCCAGACACGGTGGTGTATCGAAGGCCGGCCAAGCCCGTGAGTGTGGCCCGATCGTCCCCGGTCACGTCGCCCAGGGCGCCGATCGCGCTGCCGCGGTCAGCGAACCATCCCGGCGCGGAGTCAGCGCCGGCTGCCGCGCGACGCGATCCAACCCCGCGTGCGCCGGCCCGAGCTGCGCCGCAGGGCGCAGCCGACGCGACCGCGACCCACCGCGACCTGCTGCGGTTGCTGGAGGCGCATGCCAGCGCAGGCCCGAAAGATCATCAGACCGCCTTCGCCATTGCTAAATGGTACGCGGATCAGGGCCAGATCGTATTGGCCGACTCATGGCTACGCCTGGTGTTACAGCAGGCGCCGCTGTCTGCCCCGGGACACTACTTGCACGGCTTGGTCCTGCAAGCGGATGGCCGCCTGGACGCAGCCCTGGCCGCTCTACGGCGCTGCGTTTTCGCCGACCCGGAGTTCGTACTGGGGCATTTTGCCCTGGCCAACCTGTGTGTACGTCTCGGCCAGGCGCCACGCGCAGCCAAAGAGCTTGATCTCGTGGCGCAGTGGGCACGCACCCGTGCAGGTCATGAAATCGTGCCCGAAGGCGACGGCTTGACCGTCGGCCGCTTGCGTGAGATGATGACATCCCAGGCTGAGCTGATCTGTCAACTGACGCAAGCGTAGCCACGAAAGGCAGCAGAAACATGCAGAAGCATAACGTGCGTCAGTCTCGCCAGCCTGAAGAGCGTGGAAGAGCGGGAAGAGCATATGAAAAGCCAGCAAGACATCTTCGATCCCCACACGCAGGAGATTCTGGAGGCGCGCGCGCGTGCGCTGGCCCAACCGCCGCCGACCGCGTCCGCGGATGATGTGATGAGCCTGGTCGTGTTGACGCTCGGTACGGAGCGTTACGGTGTTGACATTCGCGCCGTTGTCGAGATTCAACCGGCTGGCCCGATCACACGATTGCCGGGCGTGCCCCCCATGTGGCTCGGCCTGACCAACCTGCGTGGTCGCCTCTACCCCGTGCTGGACCTGTGCCGCTACCTGGCGCTTGACCGGCCGGTACAGGCCGCGGCCGCGCGCCGCCTGGTGCTTGTGGCCGGCACCGGCGAAGGCGCTGACCTGGAGGTCGGGTTTGTCGTAGACGATGTGCCGCAGGTGCGCCAGGTGAGTCTGGCCGATCTTAGTGCCCCGTTAGTCGAACCCTCCTCCGGCCAGCCAGGCGTGTTGATCGGAATCACCGCGGACATGTTGACCGTGTTGGATGTGGACAAACTCCTGCGCGACCCACGCCTGGTCGTGCAGGAAGCCTTCAGTCAGTGAGTGTCAAAACCGCGACCGGCAGAGAACATGGCCGGCGCGAACGATAAGGGCAAGATAAGGACAAGAGGGAGGAGATAGTCATGTTTTCCTGGTACAAGAACACCAAATTGATGGTCAAACTGGTGACTGCGTTCCTCGGCCTGGCGATAGGGGTTGGTAGTCTGGTTGGCCTCACCAGCTATTTCAGCGTGGAAGAAATCAACAAGGTCATTGATGATCTGGCAGCCCGGCGGATACCAACGGTCAAACAGGCCACCGTCGTTGAGCGCAGCACGCTGCGCTCCCTTGTGGAGGCGAAGAACTATCTCCTCTCGCTGCATGACGCGTCTCTCGACCAGGCAGCGGCATCAAGCGCGGTCAAGGACAATCTTGATCAGGCTCTTGCGGCGCTGAACAGCGTAGACACCCTGGTGCAAACCTATGATGACCATGACCTGAACAAGCCCGTCACGGCCGCGCGCGAATCGCTGAACGAATATCAGGGTTTGTATGACGACACCCTCGCAACCGTGACTGCAGCCGAGAAGGCGCGAGCCGGCATGGTCGAATTGGCCGACAGCCTGGTGGATGAAACCATCACCTTCTTCGATGGGGTGGTGGCCGGTACTGGATCCAATTCGAAAGAGACGCTCACGATCATCGGTGATGTCTGGCAAACCATCACCGACATGCGCGTGCGCGCCCTGCAGTATGTCAATTCGCGCAATGCGGCCGACCTGGCGGCAGTAGAGGACGCCATCATCAGCCTGGGTAAGTTATACGATAGCCTGGAGGAAGGCGCGACTTCGGCCGCGGACCGCCAGCAGGTGACGCGCCTCCGTTCAGTCACTGAAGACTATCGTCGCATGGTTCGAGAGCTTGCCACAAACAGCGACAAGTTGACCACGCTGCTCGGCAGTTTGGATAGCGCAGCCGAGGAGGTGCAGTTGCGGGTGCGTGAGGTACAGGATGCCGGTTGGGTGCAGATTGACGAAGGGCAACAGATGACCGACGACCTGGCGCACCGCTCGATGAACACGACCGTGATCGTTGTGAGCATAGCCATCCTACTCGGCATGATCGCGGGTGTACTAATTGCGCGCTCGATTGTCCATGCCCTCGACGCCTCCGTACAGTTTGCGCGTCGAGTGGCGCAGGGCGACCTGACCGCCCGGCTGAAAGTCGCCGGCAGTGATGAGTTGGGCGTCCTGGCAGCCACCCTCAATGACATGGCGGGCAACCTGGCGGAGATGTCCAGCCAGGTGGGCGCGGGCGCACACAGCATGGGGGCGGCCAGCACCGAGATCCTGGCGTCGGTCAGCCAACACACCGCCAGCGCCAATGAGCAGATGGCCGCGGTCAACCAAACGGGCGCAACCGTCAACGAGGTGCGCGCCACCGCAGAGCAGACGGCGCAGCGCGCCGAAGATGTCGCAGCCCTGGCGCAGATGTCAGTGCATGTCGGGCAAGATGGCAGCGCGGCCGTGGCCGCGATCCTGAAGGGCATGTTGGAGATCAAGGCCCGGGTCGAAACCATCGCCCAGGACATTCTCGCCCTCTCTGAGCAGACCCAGCAGATTGGCGAAATCACCGCAACCGTCAATGACCTGGCCGATCAATCCAACATCCTGGCGCTGAACGCGGCCATCGAAGCGGCCAAGGCGGGCGAACAGGGCAAGGGCTTTGCCGTGGTGGCGACGGAAGTGCGGAACCTGGCCGATCAGTCGAAACAGGCGACGGCCAAAGTGCGCATCATTTTGGGAGACATTCAGAAAGCCACCAACGCGGCGGTGATGGCTACGGAGCAGGGCACGCGCGGGGTGGAAAGCGGCATGACGTTGGCTCAACGCGCCGGCGAGGTGATCGGGCAGTTGGCCGACAACATTCGCAACGCGGCGCAGGCCGCGCAGCAGATCGCCGCATCCGCACATCAGCAGAGCGCGGCCATGGATCAGATTGCCCAGGCCATGAAGGAAATCAACCAGGCAACCATGCAATCAGTGGCAGGCGCGCGCCAATCGCAGGCTGCAGCCGAAGGATTGACCAGTCTGGCCCGCCAGTTACAGTCAATGACCAGCCGCTTTCAGGTCAGCGCCGGTTGAGCGCACCCGACCGCGCAGGCGCCAGCCAGTCCGGTGAAAGCACCAGGCCCTCACCAAATCCCACCAGGGTGAGGGCGCCTGGGCCACGTTGATTTGCAGACGCACGGGTGAGCCATCGAAGGTTCCCCGCTGATCCAGGACACGCGAGAGGAAAACGCCCATGCCGCTGCCCGCCGATTTCATGCAGCAGTTACTTGCCACCTTTACCCAAGAGGCGCGCGAGCATCTGCAGACTATCGTTCGTCTCCTGTTGGTTGTGGAGCGTCACCAGGACCCCGCCGCGGACGCCCAGACCTGGGCAGACATCTTTCGCGCCGCGCACAGCCTCAAAGGCGCGGCGCAAGCCGTCAGCCAGGAACGCATCGGCACGCTGGCCCATCACCTGGAAACGCTGTTTGGCCGGGTCAAGAATCGGGATGTGCAACCGACTCCCACGCTGTTCGATCTGAGCTACCAGGCGCTCGACGCGGCAGGCTTGTTGTTGGATGAGGTCGTCAATGGCACGCCTGCGCCCGTCAGCCTGATGGATCTGTTCACGCGCATCGAGACGCTGGCGCTGCAGCCGGCGCCGGTCGCACGCTCAGCGGGGGTAGGGACGCCTGGGCCGTTGCTCGAACCGGCCGCACCCTCCAGCGCAGCACCGGAAACGAACCCGCCAGTCATTGCGCCAGCCGCCGAAGTAGCCGCCGGTAGTGTCATACGTGATGACACCGTGCGCGTGGCCGTCTCCAAGCTCGACACCCTGTTGAACGAAGTGGGCGAGTTGCAGGCGGCGCGCCTCGGCACGGAACAGCGGCTGGCCGAGCTGACGCAAGTCCTGCAGGAGATCGAGGTCTGGGAGAATGACTGGCGCAAGCAGCGGTCCCAAATCATGGCCGCTGTGCGTAGATGCCTGCACGAAGAAGGAGAGGCTCAGCAGATCACCACACAGGCCGCCACGCGCGTCAATGCCTATCTGGAGCGGCAGGAGGCGCATCTGCACCGCACCGCTTCCGGCCTGCGCGACGTGCGCCGGCGCTTGCAGGCTGACAATCGCCGCATGACCCAAGTGGTGGACAGCCTGGAGGAGGATGTGCGCCGCACGCGCATGTTGCCGGTTGAGGCGGTTCTCAGCCTGTTCCCGCGCATGGTGCGAGACCTGGCCCGCGCGATGCAGAAACAGGTCACGCTGGTGATCGAAGGCGCTGACACCGAAGTGGATCGCTCTGTGCTCGAGCAGATCAAAGACCCGCTGACCCACCTGCTGCGCAACGCCATAGACCATGGCCTCGAACGGCCAGAGCAGCGCCAGGCGGCCGGTAAGCCGGTGGAAGGCGTGATTCGCATGGTGGCTGCCCAGCGCGGGAACAGGCTCGTGATTTCTGTCGCCGATGACGGTCGCGGGATTGACCTGGCGGCCGTACGCGGCGGTGCTGTGCGCCACGGCCTGATGACCGCCGACGAAGCAGCCGCCCTGGATGATCGCGAGGCCCTGGCGCTCATCTTTCGTTCTGGCTTCTCCACCACCACTCACGTCAGCGACCTGTCAGGGCGGGGCGTGGGGCTGGATGTGGTGCGGGAAAATGTGGAGCGCCTCGGTGGCATGGTGGAGGTAGAGAGTCAGGTGGGCGCCGGGACATGCTTCGAGCTGCAACTGCCGCTGACCCTGGCGACGACCCTGTGCCTGTTGGTGCGATGCCGTGAGCAGACGTTTGCCATCCCCGTCGCCAATGTTGCGCGCGTCGTGCGCAGTGCCAGCGATCAGATTGCGCAGGTGGCGGGGCGCCAGGCCCTGGTGGTAGATGGGCGGCCGCTGGCCTTGCACCACCTGGCAGACATCCTCGGTCTGCCAGGCGCAGCCGCAACGCCCAGCAACGGCGCGCCGCGGCGCCTGGCCATTATCGTCCTGGGGATTGCCGAGCGCCGCCTGGGGTTTCAAGTTGACAGCCTGATGGGTGTACAAGAGGTTGTGACCAAGAGCCTGCCCAAACCGCTGCTGCGCGTGCGCCATGTGGCTGGCGTAACCATTCTTGGCACCGGAGAAATCGTCGTCGTGCTGAATGTGACCGACCTGGTACGCGACGGCATACGCGCCGCGGCGCCGGCGCCGACCCCGGGCGCGACCGGTCGTGCATCCCAGGTCAACCCGCGGCCCGAGGCGCCGCTGATCGTGGTGGCCGATGATTCGTTCACCACGCGTACTTTGGAAAAGAATATCCTGGAAGCGGCGGGCTATCGGGTACGCGTGGCGGCCGATGGGATGGAAGCATGGACGCTGCTGCAGAGTGAGCATGCCGACCTGTTGGTGTCTGACATCAACATGCCACGCATGGACGGCTTCGAGTTGGTGACGCGCGTGCGCCAGGACGAGCGGTTCAAACATCTACCGGCCATCCTGATTACATCGCTCGATTCGCGCGAGGATCGTGAGCGCGGTATCCAGGCGGGCGCCGATGCGTATTTCATCAAGAGTGCTTTCAATGAGGAGAGCCTGCTGGCAGCCATTCGACGGCTGCTTTGAGCAGGCAAACACCAATGATCAGGATTTTAATTGTTGACGACTCTGCGACGATCCGCACGCTCCTGAAAGCCATTTTCGAGAGCGATCCTGAGATGCTCGTGGTCGGCATGGCCAGCAACGGCGTCGAAGCAGCCGCACAGACCGCCCTGCTCAAACCAGACGTGATCACGATGGACATTCTGATGCCTGTCATGAACGGCTTCGAAGCCACGCGGCGCATCATGGCAGAAAATCCAACGCCGATTGTCGTCGTCACCAGTCACGTAGATTCGGTGGAACTCAACACCACATTCAATGCCATCAAGGCCGGCGCGCTGGACGTGATCGCGAAGCCCGTGGGGCAAGCGTACCATGAATTCGAACCTATGCGCAGCCGCCTCATTGACACGGTCAAGCTGATGGCCGGGGTCAAAGTGGTGCGGCGTCGCTCCGTGTTGCCATCATCTGGAACCGCGCCTGTGCAGCACAACGGTCAGCCCATCGCGCCTGGCGCTCACCCCGGTGTAGCGGTGATCGTCATTGGCGCTTCGACCGGCGGGCCAGCCGCTCTCAACACCCTCTTCAAGATGTTGCCGGCCAGTCTGCCGGCGCCCGTCGTCGTGGTGCAACATATGACGATCGGCTTCACCGAGGGCCTGGTATCCTGGCTGCGCCAGGAGAGTCACCTGCCGATTGTGCTTGCCACGCACAATCAGCGCGTGCGGCCAGGCGAAATCTACTTTGCGCCTGACGACCAGCACCTGGAATTTGCGGTCCGTGACGTCATGGGCCTCAACCGCGGGCCACTGGTCAGCCACGTGCGCCCCTCTGTCACCCGGCTCTTCGACTCAGCGGCTCGCGTGTATGGCAGCGAGGCGATCGGCGTTCTCCTGACCGGGATGGGCGATGACGGCGCGATCGGCCTGGCCCACTTGCACGAGCAAGGTGCGCCGACGATTGCCCAGAACGAAGCCAGCGCCGTTGTTTTTGGTATGCCGAAAGTTGCGGTAGAATTGGGCGCGGCCGATTTCGTGCTTCCACTGGAGCGCATCAGCCCGACCCTGCTCTCCTTGCTTGATAAGCGGGGGGCGCGGTTGCGGCGCTGACTGATGTAGGTCATGGCAGACAATTCCCCCCATGTCGTATGATGACCTGTGCAGGAGATGTGTCATGCAGAAGCCGTAGGCTGACAAGACAACCTTTTTCGCACATCACAACGCAACGACGCGAGCGTCCACGGAGGGACAGAATGCCAGTTCGAAAAGTAAAACCGGTGCCGAGCGATCTTGAGATTGCGCAGTCGGCCACCATGCTGCCCATTCTCGATATTGCCGAATCGCTGGGCTTGACGATTGATGATATTGATCTGTACGGAAAGTATAAAGCCAAAGTTCATCTCAGCGTCCTCGACGATCCACGCTTCAAGAATCGCCCCAACGGCAAATATGTGGATGTGACCGCCATTACGCCCACGCCGCTGGGCGAGGGCAAAACCACCACCACCGTCGGTCTGACGCAGGCGCTCGGCCTGTTGGGCCAGCGCGCCATTACCTGCATCCGCCAACCTTCGATGGGCCCAACCTTCGGCATCAAGGGCGGCGCCGCGGGCGGCGGCTACTCGCAGATTGTGCCGATGGAAGATTTCAACCTGCACCTGACCGGTGACATTCATGCGGTCACCGCGGCCAACAACCTGATGGCCGCGGCCATTGATGCACGCATCCTGCACGAAGATAACTACGATGATGCCAAGCTGGCGGGCATGGGGCTGCGACGCCTGGCGATTGACCCCTACGCCGTCACCTGGCAGCGCGTCCTGGACGTCAACGACCGGGCGCTGCGTGACGTGATCATCGGCTTGGGCGACAAGGCTGACGGACGCCCGCGCCAGACCGGCTTCGACATTGCGGTGGCGTCGGAGGTCATGGCGATTTTGGCCCTCACCACCAGCCTCAAGGACATGCGCCAGCGCCTGGGGCGCATGGTCATCGGCTACAGCAAGCAAGGCAAGCCGGTCACCGCGGAAGAATTGGGCGTGGCCGGCGCGATGGCCGTCATCATGAAGGACGCCATCATGCCCAACCTGATGCAGACGCTGGAAGGACAACCGGCCTTTGTCCATGCCGGGCCATTCGCCAACATTGCGCACGGCAATTCCTCCATCCTGGCCGACCAGATTGCGCTCAAGCTGGGCGATTATGTGATCACAGAGTCAGGCTTCGGCGCGGACATCGGCATGGAGAAGTTCATGGACATCAAGTGCCGCACCTCCGGCCTGCGTCCCACCTGCGTCGTGCTGGTCGCCACCATCCGCGCGCTGAAGATGCATGGCGGCGGGCCAAAGGTGGTGGCCGGACGCCCGCTGGACAAGGCCTACACCGACGAGAACCTGCCGCTGCTGACGAAGGGCGTGGCTAACATGCAGCGCTGCATCGAAATTGCGCGGCTGTACGGCGTACCGGTGGTGGTGGCGGTCAATCGCTTCACCTATGACACGACCGCGGAGGTCGAGATGGTCGAGCGGACTGCGCAGGAGGCCGGCGCGGTCGCCGCGGTCATGAGCAATCACTGGGCCGAAGGTGGCGAAGGCGCGAAAGAACTGGCGCAGGCAGTCATCGAAGCGTGCAACCATTCCAATCCGGAGGACTTCCGCTTCCTCTATCCATTGGAGATGACGCTCAAGCAGAAGATCGAAACGATTGCGACCAAAGTCTACGGTGCGCGGGACGTGGCCTATGAACCAAAGGCTGAGCAGCAGTTGAAAGCCTACGAAGAGGCCGGCTTCGGCAATCTGCCGATCTGCATGGCCAAGACGCACCTGTCGTTGTCGCACGAGCCGACCTGGAAGGGCGTGCCGAAGGATTACACCCTGCCGATCCGCGAAGTGCGCGCCTCTGTCGGCGCCGGCTTCATCTATCCACTGTGCGGCGAGATGCGCACCATGCCCGGTTTGCCCTCCAAGCCCGCATTCATGAACGTGGACCTGGACGAACAGGGCCGCGTGGTGGGTCTGTTCTAGCAACCGTACAGCCCTCACAGGTTTCGACTAACCTGTGAGGGCTGTTTCCGTATGGGTTCCCTCCTTGCTTGAGTTAGTTGCTTGTGCTAGAATCCAATCGAACGGAGTTGATCTTGCTGGAACAACTCCCGAATTCGATGCGCGGGAGCTTTGCCATGTCTGAACTAGTCGCCGATGTTCAGTCGGTCGTGGGTCGTCTGGGCGCCCTGGAAAACGAGTTGCGCCAACTGCGCAACCTGGTGTCATCGCAGTGGCGGCCGACGACGCCTGCGACCTCTGTTGACCATCCGTATGTGACGCGAGTGGAGAACATCCTGAGCGGTGAGCCGATCATCGAAGGGACGCGCACGCCTGTACGTGCAATCGTCGAGTACTGGAAATTCGGTGATGCGCCGGAAGAAATCGCCCGCAAGCTGCCGCACCTGCGTTTGGCGCAGGTCTTCGACGCGCTAGGTTACTATGACGACCACCGGAGCGAGATCGAGCGTGCGATTGCGTTGAACCGGATGCCAGCCGATGACTGAGCGCAGCGACCCGGAGTTGCAGGCGCTTTACTTGCGTCTTTACTTCGACGAAGATGTGTCGGCCAGCATCGTTGAAAACCTTCGCCAGCGTGGTTTTGATGTGCTGAGGATGAGAATTAAATAAGTGTCATTTGTGCTGGTATTGCTCGAAATGACGGTTAACTCATTCCTGAGCGCCCGCGACGCCAGCCGCCTTCACCTGGACGATGACACCCAACTTCGATACACCTGACCCTTCGTGTTTTTCGGTAACTGCTGGGTCTGCCTGGAATTCAGACAGGATTCACAGGATTGACAGGATATTCGAGCTCTCGTGCCGATAGTTTTGCACACCACAGAGCAAGAATCCTGTACATCCTGTTCATCCTGTCCAAATCTGCCTGCAGGGTGAGCAGTTACGTTTTTCGTCTGGTTTCATCGTTCCGCTCTGACCATGTCGTCCGGCCAGGAGGCCGGACCTACGAGGCCCAGGCTGCGAGGCGGGCGGTGAGGCTGGCCTGCTGCTGCTGTAATTCGGCCAGGCGGGCGCGCTCACGCGCCACCACGTCGGCCGGGGCGCGGCTGACAAAGCCGCTGTTCGCCAGGGTACGCTCCACACGCTCGACATTGACCATCACCTGTTCCAACTCCGCCTGCAGGCGCGCCCGTTCGGCGCCCAGGTCAACCAGGCCCGCCAACGGCAGGTAGCAGGTGATGCCGCCGGCCACCAGGGTGACGGCCTGCGCGGGGACGGGTAGAGTGGGCGCAATCACCAACGTGTCGGCCTGCAAGCGCGCCAGGTTGACTAACACGTCGCGCTGCGCGCTGAACAGTTCGTTGAACTCGCCGGCGGCCAGGAGCGCGGTGACGCGCCGGCCCGGCTCCACCCCGGCCTCGGCCCGCGCGTTGCGGATGGCGCGCACCACCTCTTGCAAGTGCGCAAAGTGATCGGCGGCCGCGGCATCCATCTGCGCCGGGTCGGCCTGCGGCCACGCCTGCACGATCAGCGCAGGAGGCCAGGCCGTCAGCCCAAAGGCCGGTTGCTGCAGGCTGAAGGTGCGCAGATGCTGCCAAATCTCCTCGGTGACGAAGGGAATGAATGGGTGCAGCAGGCGCAGGGCGTTTTCCAGCACATCCAGCAGGGTGCGCCCGGCGCTGAGCGCGGTCGCGGGATCGTTCAGTTCATTCTTGGCGATCTCGATGTACCAGTCGCAGTAGTCGCCCCACAGGAAATCGTAGGCCTGACGCCCGGCCTCGCCATATTGGTACGATTCAAAAAGGCGCGTTGCCTCGGCAACCACCATCTGCAGGCGGCCACGAATCCAGCGCTGCGCCAGCGTGGTTTGCGGCGCGACGGACAGCGCGCTGGCGGGAAGGCGTTCCAGGTTACTGAGCACAAAGCGGGCCGCGTTCCAGATCTTGTTGGCAAAGTTGCGGTTGCCACGCACGCGCTCGATGCTCAGGTTCATGTCGTTGCCGGGCGAGGAGGCGGTCAGCAGGGTGAAGCGCAAGGCGTCGGTGCCCATCTCATCCATCACTTCGATGGGATCAATCACGTTGCCGAAGGTCTTGGACATTTTACGGCCGATCTCATCGCGCACCAAGCCGTGCAGATAGACCGTGGTGAAGGGCACTTCGTTGGTCAACAGCAGGCCCATCATCATCATGCGCGCCACCCAGAAGAACAGGATGTCATACCCGGTCTCCAGCACCGCGGTGGGATAGAAACGGCGCAGGTCATCGGTGTCCGCGGGCCAGCCCAGGGTGCTGAAGGGCCACAGGCCGGAGCTGAACCAGGTGTCGAGCACATCCTCGTCCTGCGTCAGGTCAACCGGGTAGCCGTAGTGGCGACGGGCGAGCGCGGCCGCGCCCTGCGCATCACGCGCACAGAATGGCTGCCCGTCCGGACCATACCAGATGGGAATGCGGTGCCCCCACCAAAGCTGGCGGCTGATGCACCAGGGGCGCAGGTTCTCCATCCAGTGGTAGAAGACCTTGTTGAAGCGCTCCGGCACAATCTGGATGCGGCCGCTGCGCACCGCGGCCAGGCTCAACTCGGCCATGGCCCTGGTGTTGACAAACCACTGTTTGCTGACCAGCGGCTCGATCACCTCACCGCCGCGCTGCGAGCGGGGCACCTGCATGGTGTAGGGTTCGGCCTTGATCGTCAGCCCCGCGGCTTGCATGTCGGCCCACAGGCGTTTGCGGCACTCGAACCGGTCCAGGCCGGCATAAGGGCCGCCATTCTCGTTGAGGGTCGCATCCCTGTTCATGACATTGATGATCTGCAAGCCGTGGCGTTGGCCGATGTTGAAGTCGTTCACATCATGGCCGGGAGTGATCTTGAGCGCGCCGGTGCCGAATTCGCGATCCACGTAGGTGTCATGAATCACGGGGATGGTGCGCTTGAGCATGGGCACCAGGCAGGTGGCGCCGATCAGGTGGCGGTAACGTTCATCCTCTGGATGCACGGCCACCGCGCTGTCGCCCAAAATAGTCTCCGGCCGCGTGGTGGCGACGGGGATGTAACCGATGCCAGGGCCGTCGTCCAGGTGCGCGTCGGCAATAGGGTACTTGAAGTAGTAGAGCGTACCCTGTTCTTCGCTGTACTCCACTTCAACGTCTGACACCGCGGTCTGCAAGCCCGGCGACCAGTTGACCAGGTATTCGGCCTGGTAGATCAGGCCCATGCGGTAGAGGCGGACGAAGGCTTCGCGCACGGCCGCGTTGAGTCCCTCATCCATGGTGAAGCGTTCACGTTCCCAGTCGCAACTGGCGCCCAGGCGGCGCAGTTGACCGGTGATGCGACCGTGGTATTTGGCTTTCCAGTCCCAACAGGCCTGCACGAAGCGCTGGCGGCCGATTTCCTGACGACTCGTGCCTTCGCTGCGCAGTTTGCGCTCCACCTGCAATTGGGTGGCAATACCGGCATGGTCGGTGCCAGGGACCCACAAGGCCGCCTTGCCAGACATGCGGGCATAGCGGATCATCAGGTCTTCCAGGGTGACAAAGAGGGCATGGCCCTGGTGCAGTTCACCGGTCACATTGGGTGGCGGGATTGAAATCACAAACGGTTCGCCGTCGGGCTGGGGCGCGTTTTCAGGCTTGAACCAGCCGCTGCTCTCCCACCAGGCATAGAGGCGTTCTTCGGTGGCCTTGAAATCGTAGGTCTTGGGTAATGAAGAAAATGAGGGAAATGAGGGAAATGAAGAAAATGAAGAAAATGAGAAATCGGGCGCTTCGCTCGTCATACGTCCTTCTTCCTAATCGAACAGATTAATTGCCACGTTTGCCGTTGCCGCACAGATTGAACCCTATTGTGCGCGCTTGGGCGCCGGCCAGGGTGACATTCTGACCACAAACCAGAGGCAAAAGGCCTTCTGCGGCCATTTTAGCACCGCAGGCCCGGCGACTGCAAGTCGCTGCAACGGCTGCGAAGCCCACCTGCGTGGGCTGGCTCCAGGGCTGAAATGCAGGCCCAGCAGTTCCCACTTTCAGCGCAGCCACTGGGTGACAGCGCCCCAGGCGCCGGCGCCGGCCAGGGCCACCAGGATGGTCTTGATCGTCTTGCCCAGCCAGCAGGCGATAAAGAAACGTAGAACTGAAAACTTCAACATACCTGCGGCGATGCCCGCCAGGTCGAAAAACGGATTGGGGATCACCGAGAGTATGAAGATGACCCATACGCCATAGCGACGCTCCAGGCGCTCCAATTGGGCATAGCGTGCGCGGTCCTCGATGACGGCGCTGCCGCTGTAGCCGGCCAGGTAGCCGACCAACTCGCCCAGCGCCTCGCCCAACCCGGCCGCGAGGCCGACCAGCACAGGATTGAGTGAACTGCCGAGGGCAAAGACAACGGCCAGACTAGGCGCCGGGAGGACGATGGTGGCGCTGGCGAGCACACTGATGAGGAAGACACCGGGGTAGCCATAGGCGCCGATCTGTGCGATGCGATCACGCAGGGCGAAGATGGTGATGCTGATTGCCAGAGCCAGCAGCAGCGCCAGCACGCGCGGCGTCCAGCGTCGCCAACGCGAGGGCGCCGCAGCCGCATCGCCGTGCGGAGGCTGGTTGCCGGCTGTCATAGTGACTCCCCAATTCTGAAAGAAACCCGGTTCCTGGGAGAAACCGGGTTTCTTTGGTTGCGATCCTTTACTTCTCAGTAATCTCGATCATGACGATCTTGTCTTCCATCGTCAGCGCGATCGCGACATCGGTGCCTTTGGTGATCCTACCCATCACGCTGAACTGACCGTCATACTCCGGCAGGTCGCCCAGGGCAAAGTAGAACTGACTGCCGCTTGAGCCTTTCTTGTCAGCCAGGTAGTAAAGACCCATGACACCCAGGGTGTGCGTGACCGTGGTGGATGCCTCCAGCGGGAGGGTGTAGCCCACATCACTGGCCGGTTGGCCGGCCGGCGAACCGGTGAGCACGAACGCGCCCGGCTGCGTGAAGTTGATCGGGAATTCGTCGTAGTAGCCCAGTTTGGACAGCAGCACGAAGCTGTTGACGCTCTGCGGGGCGCTGTCGGCAAACAGTTCAACCTCGATGTCGCCCTTGGAGGTCTTGATGGTGGCGCTGTACTTCTTGGCCTTGTCAATCAGCAGGGCGGGCGCGGAGTTGTACAGCTTCTCGCGGTCGGCCACGGCCTTCTTGGCTAACGGGCGCCCGTTCTCCATGACCGGTGGGTAGGGCGTGGGGGTGGCGGTGGGCGGCGGCAGCAGGCTGACCGCGCCCTCGCTGATCTCCACGGTCACCAGGGCATCGCCCGGGGTGGCGGCATCCTGCTGCGGGTCGCGCAGCGTGAGCGATTTGACCACATCCATGCCTTCGACGACCTTGCCGAAGATCGTGTGCGCGCCGTTGAGCCAGGGGGTTGCCGCGGTGGTGATGAAGAACTGGCTGCCGTTGGTGTTGGGGCCGGCGTTGGCCATGGCCAGATAGCCGGCCTCATCGAACTGCTTGGAGATGTCAATCTCGTCTTCGAATTGATAGCCGGGGCCACCGGTGCCGGCGCCGGTGGGATCGCCGCCCTGCGCCATGAAGTCCGCGATCACACGATGGAAGGTGGTGTCATCGTAGAAGCCCTCTTTGGACAGAAAGACGAAGTTGTTGACCGTGATGGGCGCGGTCTTGGCGAACAGTTCAACCTTGATATCGCCCTTGGCCGTCTTGAAGGTGGCAAAGTAGAGCTTGGTGGGATCAATGGTCATGGCCGGGGCCACGGTCCACTGCTGGGACGGAACCGGCGGGACCGCAGGCGTGCCGCCATCCACCGGTGGCAGCACCGGAGTCAGCGGCGCGGGCTGGGTCGCAATGGCGGGGCCGGTCGGGGTCGCGACCGTGATGTCAGGCGCTGGAACTCCGCTGCATGCGGCTAGTAGAACGGCCAACAGGACGCCAACCAGGGTTAGCGACAGGGCGGTCTGCATACGACGATGAATCTGCATGAACTAACTTCTCCTTGAAAATCTCAGGCGCCGCGGCGCCTGTCTGCGGAAACTCAACCAGGCGCGGCGCTTCGAAGGCGCCGCACGCGGTTTTGATGTGAATGGGCGCCTTAGGGCGCCGGTGGGTCGCTGACCGGCACCTGTTCCAGGCGCCAAAGCGCCCACAGACAGATGCCAAGCACAGCCAGGGCCACAGCATAGGCTTCGGCGACCGCCGCCTGCGTGAGGAAGATGGCGATCAGGCCGAAGGCGCCGGCCAACAGATAACAGGTCAACACCGCCTCCCGCCGTGAGCCGTGCATCAGCCGCACCAGGCGATGGGAGATGTGATCCTTGCCGGGCGTGGTCAACGGGTTGAGGCCGCGCCGCAGGCGTGAGACGAAGACCAGCGTGGTGTCAAAGATGGGCAGTCCCAACACCAGCACCGGAACCATCCAGGTGACAAAAACAACATTGCTGGGGAAACGCAGCTTGATGGCGGTTGCGGCCAGGACGAAGCCCAGGAAAAGGCTGCCGCTATCGCCCATGAAGATGCTGGCCGGGTTGAAGTTGTAGCGCAGAAAGCCGATGCACGCGCCCAAGAGCGCGGCGGCCAGCGCGCCAACCAGGTACTGGCGGCTCAGGCTGGCCAGCACCATGAAGAACGCGGCCGCGATGGCCGCCAGACCGCCGGACAGCCCGTCCATGTTGTCGAGCAGGTTCATGGCGTTGGTGATACCAACTACCCAAACGACGGTCAGGGCGATGTCCAGGCCGTCGCCAGGGAAGACGTCGGCGGTCACACCAGAGAGCACCAGGATCAACGCGGCCACCACCTGGCCGCCCAGTTTGATGAGCGGGCGCAGCCCGCGGCTGTCATCCACCAGGCCCAGGAAAGAGACGAACGACGCGCCGATGAAGATGCCGATGACCTGGTTGACATAGAAGAGGTCGCCGAGGAAGAGCAACGCCAGCACAAACGCGATGTAGATGGCGACACCGCCCAGGAGCGGCGTCGGTTTGACATGGACCTTGCGGGCGTTGGGCTGGTCCAGCACGCCAAACTGATGCGCCATGCGCCGGGCGACGGGGGTGATGCCCAGGGCCAGAACCAGGGCCGCGGCCACGATCAAAATTTCACGCGTCATTGGGGTAACTGCGCCTGTAACTGTTGCACGAGGGCCTGCAATGCCGGCTTGTCGGCCTCGGGGGCGTATTTCAACGCCTCCTGCGCCGCGGCCAGGGCCAGTTGAATCTGATTGGTCTGCTGGTAAAGGATGGCCAGATTGCGCCAACTGGAGGCGTCACTCGGGGAGAGCTGCGTCACCTTCTGATTGGCGCTGATGGCTTCGGTGAGATTGCCCTGCTGCGCGTAGATGTAGCCGAGCGCGCTCCAGGCCAGCGCCTGGCCCGGGCTGAGCTTGAGGGTCTGCTGGTAGGCTTCGATCGCCTTTGCGTTGTCCCCGCGTGAGCGGTAGACGTCGCCCAGGAAGAGGTAGGTCTGCGGGTAGATTTGATCCAGTTCCAGCGAGCGGCTGAGTGCAATCAGGGCATCTTCGAAGTAGTCATCGGCGACCTCCGGCTGCTGCTGATCGCGCGCGAGGTTGGCGAGCAGGAAATAGACCAGTCCCTTCTCGTTGAACAGATGGGCCGCGTTGGGGCTGAGTCGCGTGGCGGCCTGGTAGTAGGTGAGCGCGGTCTGCCAATCCCTTTCGCGCTCGGTCGTGCTGGTTTGCAGCTCCCCGCGCGAGCGATAGAAGCGCGCCAGATTGGCGGTATGATCGGTGTTGAGCGGGTTCAGCGTCTGCGCGCGCGTCAGCACGCTGAGCGCGTCGTCCAGCCAGCGTTGCCGTTCCGTGGCATCGGTGTCCACTTTGGCCTGCTCCAGGGCAGAGCGGCCCAGGAAGAGGTAGTAGTAATCTTCATCGGGTGCGATGGCAAGCGCCTTCCGATAGAGAAAGATAGCGCCCTGCCATTGCCCCACGCCATCGTAAGCCTGGCCTTGCTTGTAATAGGTGTCTGCGCGCACCAGGCCAATGTTGACCGTGCTGACGAACGTGATCACGATCACGCCGATCAGCGCGGCGCTGAAGCTGGTCACCAGGCCGCGCGCGGTCCAGGTCAGCAAGCGCCGGCTGCTGCTGCGCCAGAGTGCCCAACCCAGGATCAGAATGACCACGAAGGCCGCCACGTAGTAGTCCACGATGTAGCTGGCCACGAAATCGCTCAACTGCTCCACGCTGACGCGGCTGCCCTGCAAGACGGCGCCCTGCGCCACGCGTGCGCCGTGAATCAAGCTGAAGATGAGCCACATGCCCCAGACGACGGCGCTGTAGAGGCCCAGGCCGCGCAGCCACCAGGCGCCGGTTGGGGCCTTGCGTTGATTGGCGGCCACATCGCCCAGGGCAATGATCCCCGCGACGAGCCAGGTGAAGAGGTGCAGCCACCAGATGCCCAGGCTGACCGCGGGCTGACCGTTGCGATTTTTGAAGAACAGGGCGTTCAAGATGACATCGAAGGCGTTCGTGTCGCGCCCCTGGTTGGCCATGAAGTTCCAGATGAGGGTGACAAAGACGATGGCCGCCAGGAAGGCATAGGGCAGCAGGTGGTCAATCCAGGAGGTGGTTACGCCGCTGCGCGCTGCGGGTGAGCGGGCGCCGGGCAGTTCACGCGTCAGCGAGGCGCCGCTGCGCCGCTTACGCGGGGTCGCGGCCGTGCGCATGGGCGCCGCAGACGGAGAAGGCATGTTGAAGGACGACGGCATGGCGGCCGCCGCAGACGTCACCTCGACCGGTTCCTCGTCCGAAAGGTCGAGCCAGCCCAGGCCAGTGACGAGCAGGACGGCGGTCAACGTCCAGAAGTAGGTGCGCGTGGCGGCGATGGCGATGCCGAAGTGGATTTCGACAAAGTGCGCGGCGATGGCCGAGAGGATGGCGAGCAGCAGGAGCGCCCGGCTGCCGGTCATCTGCAGGGTGAAGTCGCTGCGAAACGCGCTGATGGTCAGGTAGACGATGAAGCCAAGAATCAAGCCTGCCGGGATGGCTACCCCCAGATAGCGCAGATCGCCCAGGGCCAGCCAGGGGATGAGC
This sequence comes from Candidatus Amarolinea dominans, assembly GCA_016719785.1. NCBI lineage: Bacteria > Bacillati > Chloroflexota > Caldilineae > Caldilineales > Candidatus Amarolineaceae > Candidatus Amarolinea > Candidatus Amarolinea dominans. The sequence continues at coordinate 116,521 of JADJYJ010000003.1, read as the reverse complement.
GCGCCGCCGAGGCCGCCGAGCAGGGTCAGGGCCAGGAAGAGGATGGCATCCTGACGATTGCGCACCCAGCCCAGCCAGCGCAGGGTCCAGTAGAAGATGCTGCCGAAGAGGACGACATAGGCGATGAAGCCCCAGGCGCCAGTGATGATGAGGGCGTCGAAGGTTTCATTGTGCGAACGATCGGGCGAGGCGTTGCGCGCCTCGTAGTGCGCCAGGTCGGGCGGGTAGAAGGGGTTGTAAGCCACCCACATCGCCTCCGGGCCGTAACCGAAGATGGGGCGCAGGGCGTTGAGCGGATCGGGCGTGCCATCGGGGTAGGTGATGGCCGCGTGGGGCAGGATCATCTGGCTGGCGCCTTCCCAGATCAGGACGCGCACCTTGCCGGTGCCTTCTTCGGTTTCAAAGATCTGGCCCAGGCGGCCCACGTAGGGAACGCTGCGCAGGGCGGCCAGCGGCGAGTTGGGCAGGTTGAAGCTGATGAGGAATGCCACGCCCGCGACGGCCAGACCGATCCAGCCGAGCCAGGCCCAGTGGAAGAAGCCGGCGCCGCGTCGCGTCGCGCGGCTGCGCAGCGCGATCAAGCCCAAGAGCACGAAGATGTAGATGCCGGCAAACCAACCGAGCCAGGGGCCACGACTCTGCGAGAAGATGATGGCGACGCTTTGCACGACCAGCACGAACACATACGAGCCGACGAGCAGCGCATCGGCAATCTCCCCACCCTGTTCGGCCAGCAGGCGCCCGGCCGAGCGCAGAAAGCGCTCCAGGGTGACGAAGAACGCGATGATCAGGTAGGCTGCGATGAAGATGGCGTTGCCCATGTTGCCGGCCACGCGCAGCTTGACATCGCCGCCCCAGGGCAGCGGATCGAGACTGTAGTGCTGCAGGATGCCGTAGAGCGCCACGGGCAGCGAAGCGATGACGATGGCGTGCAGCAGGCGGTTGAGCTGCACACGCGAGCGCAGATGAGTCAGCGTCAGGAAGAAAATGACGATGTAGGAGAAGGTCGAGTAGGTGCCCTGCATGCGCTGATAGCTGCCCCAGAAGCTGATGCGCGGGGCCACCGACAGGGCGGTGCTGATGAGGTAGGCGCTGACAAGCAACAGGGCGGGGATGATGAGGGGCGTCTCGCGAATCTGACGCCACAGATTGCCGCGCGGGGTCTGGGTGGCTGAGGCTGGCAGGGGAGCGGCCGCGCCGCCGCCGTCAATCAGCTTGATGAGCCAGGCGCCGATCATGACGAGGGCGATGGAGCGCAGCAGGCTGATCTTGTCAGGCTCGAAGACGCGGCTGGAGTAGACATTGAAGAAGACCGGCACGATGATGAGGGCGGCCAGCCAGCCGGCCTCGATGATCGCTTCGCACAAGCGGCTGATTTTCGACGACATGAAAATTCCTGTGGTGTGGCGTTGAGTTAGGCACTCTGCAGACGTAGCTCGAACTGACCCGGTGCCCTGACAGCCTTGACCAGGGGCGTATCTTACCCGACATAGTCCAAAAGATCAAGTAGCCAGCAATTCCCGGTAGAGGGTTTCGATGCGCGTCACCATGAGGGGCAGGCTGAATTCGGCCGCAGCGCGCTGCCGGGCGGCTGCGCTCATGGCCTGCAGGCGAGCGGGATCGGCCAGCAATGCACGCAGGGCCGCGGCCAGGGCCTGACTGTCGCTGGCCGCGACGACGCGGCCGGTCACGCCATCCTGGTTGACATACGAGGTGCCGGTGCCGACTTCGGTGCTGAGGATGGGGGTGCCGCTGGCAAGCGCTTCGAGCTGCACAACGCCGAAGGCTTCGCTGCGCGCGCAGGCCGGCAGGACAAAGAGATCGGCCGCGGCGTAGTATGCGGGCAGGTCGGCGTCGCTGATGTCGCCCAGGAAGTGGACGCGGTCGGCCAGGCGCAGGCCGAGGGTCTGGGCCTGCCACGGCTCAGCCATGGGGCCGGTGCCGATGATGAGCAGCCGCGCGGCGGGGACCTGGGGCAGGGCATCGAGCAGGAATTGCACGCCCTTGTAGTAGCGCAGGCGGCCGACGAAGAGCAGCAGCGGGCCAGGGAAGCGCGCCTTGAGCGCGGCCACCTGCTGCGGGTCAGGCTGCCGAAAGCGCGCCAGATCCAGACCGAGCGGGATGACGCTGACGCGGTCCCCCAGCGGCTGCAGGTAAGGCGAGCTTTGCACGTACTGAGGACTGGTGGCAATCAAGCGGTCGGCGCGGCGCAGCACACGGCGCAGGAGCGGATCGTAGAGGCGCAGGATGCCGGCCTGGCGCACGACATCGCTGTGGTAGGTGATGACGGTGCGGCGGCCGCGGCCGAGCAGGTAGTTGCTCACCTCGCCCAGGGGATAGGGGAAATGCAGGTGAGCCACATCGGGCCGTTCGCGGCGCAGGAGCCAGGGAAAGGCCAGGCTGAGCGGCGTGGAGGCGATGTTCGCCAGGCGCGCCGCGCGAATCACGCGCACCCCGTTTTCCCAGCGCACACTGCTGCGGCGATCCAGGCTGGTGACGAGCACGCCCACCCGGTGCCCGGCCGCCGCCTGCGCCTCCGCCAGCCACCTGATATGATTCTCCATCCCGCCGAGGACCGGGAAGTAGTCTTTGTAGAGGTGAAGGATGTTCAGTTGGATCACAACCGACCGCCCAACTCCAGGATCGCATCGCGTAATACGCAAAAGCTGTGCGACACATTGCGCATTGGATCCATTTGAAGGCCGATGCTGCGCGCGACTTCCAGCTTGCGAAGCCCTGTCTTGAAGTAGCCAGCTCGCTGCAACACTCTCTCGAACGCCTCCCAGGTTCCGCCGACAACGCTGTCTGGATTGCGGAAGCTACGCTGCTGCGGGATAGTGGCCGCGACGCGCGGAAAAGCAGCACGTACTGCCTCCCAGTCCCCAAAATACCATGCCTCCAATTCCTCAATAGCGATGCGATTGATCACCGAGAAGCGATCTCCGCTCGCGTGACTCCGGGTTGACAGACCTGCGGCCTGGGCGTACGCCTCGAGCCTAGCTTTCAGCACCAGACAATCATCATCGTCTCGATCTACGATGACTACGACCCGATGATTCTCCGGCAACCAATGTGCATAACCCCTGAGCCGGTCAGGCAAGCGTTCGAGCAATTCGTCCTTACCTTGGAAAGAATAAATCGAGAAAGGCACGTCCGGTATGAGACGCGGCAACAGCGCGCGCAACAGCGCCTCCATGGATGGCTCTTCGACGATAATGTCTACATAGGTCACGCTCATCGTCGCACTTTGATGACCCCTGGCGCACCAGCATTGGTGAGCGGGTCTCCCAATCCAAAGCGCCCCTCCAGCCATAGGTGACCGAGAGAAGCTCCTGCTTTCATGAAATCCGGTATCCCAGGAATGTCAGCAGCGCGCACGACTTGGGTATAGCCGTGTTCATCACGATAGAGCACGCGCACTTCCTCGGGACGTATGCTATTGAGGAAGAAGGGTGAGTGTGTCGTCACAAGCAGTTGGGTGCGCTCACTGGCGGCCCGACATTCCTCGGCCAATTCTGGCAAAAGACGCGGGTGCAGGTAGTTCTCCGGTTCCTCAATGCCAATGAACTGCGGCGGTTCGGGGTCATACAGCACCACGAGGTACGACAGCATCTTGAGGGTGCCATCCGAGGTGAAACGCGAGAGCACCGGCTGCTCAAACGGAGCATCTTTGATCTGCAACAGTAACCTGCCGTCCGGCATCGGCTCGGCGTCGACACGCTCCAGGCGTGGCACACGTTGGCGTAACTGCGTAAAGATTCGTTCGAGGCGATTGGGGTGCTGTTCCTTCAAATACTGGATGACGTTGGCGAGGTTATCGCCGGTGCGTGAAAGCCGCTCCTGCGGGCCAGCTTCCGGCTGACCACGCGTCTCTTCGATGGAGAGATAGGACACATACCAATCGGTGATGAATTCGCGCAGTGCTGCCACCCGCGGGTGCTCGGCGAACTGACCTAGTGTGTTGACGGCGATGAGATCCGGCGAGCGCAAGGGGATTTCAACGCGCCGGTCCTCGATATCCGGCATCTCACCGCTGACTGCGCGCCCCTGACCTTCTCGATATTCCATGAAGCGAAACGGCTTACCCGTAGACCCGCGCCGCCACTGCAGCCACTCTTCTTTGACCAGCGGCCCTCTGCCCCCTTCGTCAATAGCCAGGTGATAGGTGATCACCGGGAGCGTTGGCCGCTCCCGATATTTTAGTTCGAAGACGATTGGGCCGACGCCGCCACGCGTCTTCAACTCCCTGGCCTTGCCCCGCCGATCCCAGGCGTGACGCAGCCCATACTGAAAACACTCCGCCAAGAAGCTAAAGACGTCGAAAACGGTGGACTTGCCGCTGCCGTTGGGGCCGAGCAGCACGGTCAACGGCGTCAATTCCTTCAGTTCTACCGTCTTCAGCGCCCGATAGTTTTCCACGCGCACGTATTCGATACGGGCCGGGCTGCGCGCCGGCACGATTGCCTGGACAAGGCGATTGGGTTGTTGCATAAGAACCTCTATCTGGGTCGCGTAATCGAAGGCTGCATCCTGCAGCGGTTGTTTAACACACATGTGGTTTCTTCCATTGTACTGATTCTCCGATGTTTTGTCAGCTTCATCAACCAATCTCGCCACCGCCATCCGCTGAGCAGGTCTTGCAGACGGCTTTTGTTCATCAAATCCCTTCCGCAAACTGCAAAGCAAACTGCTGGCAGCGTTCCTTGAACGTGTCCAGACTGCCATGCAGGGCCAAGGACTGTGCGCGCAAGACGATGCCTTTGAAGTCAGCACGGTGATTGATGGTGTGGTCGTCGGCGTAGATTAAGATGCCGCGAGGCAGGCCCAGGGTGTGGCAGTAGGTTACCATCTGATTACGGTCTGCCTCCTCGGGCTTGCCCTGGAAGGTCTTGTACTTGGTATCCAACACCAGATAGGGGCGGCCATCCCGTCGAAGCACGATGTCGGGAATGCCCTTCTCCTGGCGGTCCATGTCCAACCAGATATCGGGCTGGATTTCCACCTGGATGGCCGGATCGTCGGCAAAATGGCTGGCCAAAAAGCAAGCCACAAACAACTCAAAAACCTTGTTCATGTCCAACAGATAGGCGGCGAACTGGGTCGATCCGGCCTGCCCTTCCAGAGAGAGGTGCTGCATCAACAGGCGAGCCAGGTTGATGCGTGGACGATAGGCGGCGTTCAGGCGCGTGTAGACCAAACGATCACAGTCGGCCGACGCGATGGGCGCAGGGCTGACCTCGGCAAAGGCTGATGCCACTCGGCGAATCTGCTGACGCAGGCCCGGCTCCCGGTATTCCAGCCGGGCGAGCAACCCCAGGGTATAGCGCAGGATACGATTCTCCAGCACGTCGGCCGTGAACTCGCTGATCCGTTGGTAGAAGCGCTGCATATGCAGGGCGTTGCGCTGGAGATGGTCGGCCAGCAGCAGTCGTCCGCGAAGATAGGGCTGGTTCTCCTCTTCGGTGACGTAGGCGCGGTAGATGCCCCGTCGCACGAGCTGCTCCACCTGGCGCAGGAAGATGACCACGATGAACTCGAAGATATTCTCGCTAGACGCCAGCGCCACGGCCTCTCGACGAAAGTCGGCCAGATCGTATGCATAGGTCAACATGTAGAAAAGATTTTGCAGGTTGACTTTTGGCTCGATGTGGATGCGCAGATCGTCCAGCACGATGATGCCTACGTACTGTTTGGCCGATAATTCCCAGGTCTGCAGCTGCCAGTTCCAACCCATGGTTAGCTGACGAGCAAACCGTTCACTCAACGCTGTGGCTTGCTCAACGCTCAAGTTATTGCATTGGCACTTTTCGTACTCTCGCAGATAGATCGTCGCCGGTCCCTCGGCGTTGGCGGCCATGAAACGGCAGTCGCTCACGTCTCCCTCCGGATTTCCCGCATGAAGTCGCTATCCCACTCCCAATTCTTCACTCGCGCCCGCTGCTCCACATGGTACTCGGCCAGGTAAGGAAGAATGCTGTACTGCCAGATGAGCGCCAGCTTGGTTGGGGTCAGTTCTTTATCCATGAAGTAACTGAAGCCCACGGCATAGTCCGGATCATCAATCGCTTCCTGGCTCAGCCGGCGATAGAGATTGGCCAGATAGGGGATGGTGGGCAAAGGGTTCTGGACCAGCCAGCGATCCAGCAGGTCGGGATCGGCCATGAAGTGGAAGAAATGAAAGCGGCGGCGCAGGGCGAAGTCAACCAGGGCGATGGAGCGATCAGCGGTGTTCATCGTGCCGATCAGGTAGACGTTGGGCGGAATGCGGAAACGCTCACCGGAATAGGGCAGAGGCACGTCCCGCTTGCGATATTCCAGGAGCAGCATCAGCTCGCCAAAGATGCGCGGGATGTTGCCACGATTGATCTCGTCAATGATAAAAACATGGGGCTGATCTGGATTCGCCTGGGCAACCTTGCAGAAACGGCGAAAGACGCCGGCTCGCGGCGGATAGTCCACCGTGAAGCCGCCGTTGCCGGTCGGCTTGCTCTCCGGGCGAATGCCTTCGATGAAGTCTTCATAGCTGTACGCAGGATGAAACTGCACCATCTCCACCCGATCTGCAGGCGGCTGAGCCAGGCCAGTGATCCATTTGGCTAGCTCCTGGGCCACGTGGGACTTACCCGTGCCCGGCGGGCCGTAGAGAATGATCTGCTTCTTGTCCAGCAGCAGATGGTACAGATCGTCGGCCTGTTTATTTTGCAAGTAGGTACGGGCCAGGAACTTCTGAAGATCATACGATGCAGGCGGCTCGATATCCGGTTCGTCCGTGGCAAAACCAACTGCCTGCAGATAACGATGAATGGCCGGCAGTGGATCGTCGTCGGTCGCTAACAGCACGAGCGGGAAGAGCTTGGCGTACGTCTCCGTAATCCGGGTCACCAGTTCCTCTTCGGAAAGCGCCAGGAGTTGTTGGCGAGGCACGATGACAGACACATCGTTTTTGGCTTGCGCCGGGTCTTTCAAGAATTCTTCCCAGGTCAGTGGCGTCTTGATGGTGATCGCACCGTCTGCACTGACCTGGAAATCGTCGCGATCCGCAAAACGGACGAGGGTCTCCGGCAGGGCGTGACGCAGGTAGGGCAGTAACGCGGAGCCGAATGTCTGGCAATTGCGTTGAAAGCGCTGGCGCTGCGTGCTGGCATAGTCCCCGATGAAGAAGCCATACTCTAGCAGACGGTAATCTATCCACATAGAAAGCTGGGCATCCTCAGTGCGTTTACCCTCTTTGGGATAGAACGCGCCCCAGTAAAACTCCCAGGCGCCCCCCTGTCCCCAATCGTTCTTGAGAAAACGGGCAAAGATATGGCTCTCGGTTTCCATCACCGCCTTAACTGGAGCACGCAACCGTTCGGCCACTTGATGCATGACGCGCTGGAATGGTTCCTCGACGAACTTTTTGAACGCCTCCTTGTTCGCCTGGTAGTAGCCCTTGGTCGGTGTGGCGTGGATGCCTTCGAGCAATTCAAAGGTGCGTGAGGTGAAGGGGGAGCCTACAACTCCAGGCTGCGGTGGATGCGCCTCCGGTTGATCCACCAACGCATCCAATTCGTCTTTACCCTGGTCAATGACATCCTCGAATTGAGCGTCCTTGGGCGGCCACCCTTGACCGAGCAATTTGGCTCGGGCTGTGGGATCGAAAACCGCAGCGATGATGGCATCTTTCGTGTGGATGCGATACGGACAGCGTACCCAGTGGGCAAACTTTGCCTTTACATGCTGAAGGGTTGCCTCAAAAATTGGTCGAACTTCGCCATCAAACGGTCTGAGCTGCGATACTGAATACCAGTAGAGTGAAACGGGTTGTTCATCAGGCCCTTGTTTGAACTGTTCTACGCGAAGTGGCTGAAGCAGCGACTGCCCGCTGAACAACGCCAGGATAACTTCTTGCAGCGCCCCATCAGCACCGGCAAACCCAAGCAACAGCCACCAGCCATAGCTGAGGCGCAGCTGATGCTTCCCGTCTTTGTAGCGTAGATTGACAGCGATGCGTTCATCCGCCGGGTCGGTGATACCAAGTTGGTGCGCGGCAACGGCCAGGGTATCGAAGGCCGACTCCGCCTCCTCCCAACTTGCGAACATCTCGCTGAATGGCTTTGCCAGGGTACGCTGAGTATCCTTCTTCAAATCCACCTTATCAATTACATTGTAGAGCTTGTCGATCTCCAGGTTGAGGGGCAAATCTGGACGTAAATAGCCCACCTGCTGCTGATAGACCTGCTTGAACTGCTCATGGGCGGCGACAAAGGCTGCGTAATCCTTATCGTTGAAGGTATAGCCCAGATAGTGCAAGGCCGCCGTGGCGCAACCGTTGTAGAGCGGTGCAGTTTCGGCGTTGGCCCAACCGTAGAGTTCGCCCAACATGTTGTAACTGGCAAACTTGAGCGATTGATCGGCTACGGCGATCTTGTCTGCTGGCGTTCCCGGCCCATCGATCAGGGCAAGCAGAGCCTCTCGCAACACCGGAAGCGGGTTCTTGTCGGCTACCCGATTTTTCATGCGGTGGCCGCTGTTAAGCATGCCGAACAAGGCGATGACATCACCGCTGCTGAATTCGTCAGGGGTTGTGCGCAATTTCTGTAACAGTGGGGAAACCTTAGCATAGATGTGAGCCGCATGGTCCAGGTCGGCGTGATGGTGGTTGGGGTGTGCAGTATCAGTGGCTTCCTGGCGCCACCGAGCTAGCCGCTGAGCTATGTCCAGATTGGGTTCGTCGCTGAGTTCGTCGTCTGGCTTTTTGGTATCGATCTTCCCCTGCTTAATGAGTTCTTGAACGAAGGTAGATACCATCTTAGGATCCACCTGCTCGGTTGCTCGCCCTTGCTCGGTTAGTGTCCATACGCCGCGTTTGGGATTGTCGATCAGCCCATAGTGCTTGAGGTAGGTACGCGCCCAGGCCAAACGATACTCCAACTCTGTCTGCTTCGTGTCGCCGTGGCGCAGAGCGATCTCTTCAGTTGCCAGCGGCAAAAAGGAGATAACGTGTCTGTTGATCGCCGTGATAGATTGAAAACCGCTCAGTTGGCGAAGGGCTTCCAAGATTGGCTGTAGAAGTTCTTCATAGGAGGGAACAGACATGACAGTCTCCTGTAAGATGGATGTCGTATTCGTGGTGAATCCGCCTTCGCCGTGATGGCCCCGCTCAGTTGGGTGCTCCTAATTCTACCACATCTTTGCCATGACCATCCAACATGAACAATTTATATGGTCATGGTGCTGTGAGGGCGACCGTGGCGCGCCTACGGCACCAGCCGGTACGCCGGCGACATGTGTGCCGTCAGCCAGGCGCCGTTGGCCGACAAGTAGAATTCGAGAAATTCGTGCAATTCGTGGTAAGACACTGACGCCGTAGAAATTCACACCGTGCATGGCTGTCTTTTCTCATCCAGGCGCATGGCGGGGTTGGCTTTGTCGTTGGAGCGGATCATTCGATCACCTCCCAATGGCCGCCCTTGTCCGGGCCGATGCGCCGGATGCGCCCTTGTGCTTTCAGCTTCTCGATCTGTTTCTTGATAGCCCGATCCTTGACGCCTACGTTCTCAACAAGTTGTGCAATGGTGATTGTCGGGTCAACCCGCATGAGTTCGATGATTTTCTGTGCACTTTTCTGTGCACTTTTCTGTGCACTTTTCTGTGCACTTCTTGTTTCGACCGCACTTTTCTGTGAACTAATCTCGAGTTCAACCAAACCAATATCCTCCTTTCGGTGAACCGTAGCGGTGAACAAGCACCCATCTCGATCATCGGTGAAATCAATCTCCGGCCAGTCTTCCAGCGCTCGTTTGATCCCCGAACCGAGTCCCCGGTAGGGCAGCAGCCCTTTGGCGATGTACGACACCAGGATCGGGTTGCGGATGATGGAATTGCCCGTGCGGATTTTCGCCACCGTCAGGTTGTTGGGCAGGTGGCCGGGACTGATGATCTCGATGCGGTTGTCGAAGATGAACAGCCGGATGGGCGCGTTGATGAAGTAGTCGCGGTGCGCCAGGGCATTGACCAGCAGTTCCTCGAAGACAGAAGCTGGAATTTCCGGCGTCCCCAGCGCATTGACCCCCCGCCCGGCCTGCACCTTGCGCAGATTGCGCATGACAAAGGCCAGGGCCCCGGTAAACTGCTGGGGCAACGGCCCGACGAAATCCTCGCTGTCCAGGTAATCGCTGACGTGAATCGCGTTGCCCGGATAGCGAATGGCCTTGACGATGAACTGCGGTTTGATCCACTCAGGCCGCTCGGCGAAGAGCAGCACCCCGGCCAGGTTGAGCATGCCGCTGTCGGTGGCCAGGTTCATGTTTTGCAGCAGCGTCAGCCGCTCCTCGGCCGCGTCGGGAAACTCCTGCTTGTAGAAATCGCGCAAGAAGTCGCGGAAGCGCAGCCGGTCCAGTTTGTCAATGCCGGCCTTGGTGGGCAACTCGTCAGCGTGAAACTGATCCACGCTCTGAAACAGGCGGCGCAGTTCCTCTTTGGAGTTGATGCGGCGCTTGTCTGCACCGCTCTTCAACCAGATGACGCCGTTACGGTCGAAGTAAGGCTTGTCAATCCCCTTCGGCACGGTGAGTACAATCACCAGCCGGTTGCTGTCGAGCTCCAGGTTCTCCGTCAGCACTGTGATCGGGCTGCGAATGTGCTGGGAGGCTGTATTACTGATCAACTGGTTGATGCGCGCCACATCGGCCAGGCTCAGGCCAGGCAAACTGCCGTCGTCGGCCACGCCGAGGTAAATCACGCCCCCTTCGGAGTTGGCGAAGGCCGCCATCTCAGCCGCCAGGCTGTCGGCGTTGGTCACGTCGCGCTTGAACTGGCGGCGGCTGTCCTCACCGAGGGCTGCTTGGGATTTCAGGTCGTTCAGATTCATAGCAACAGTCTCCTGACGAACCGTTCCGATCTCAGGCGCAACATTGCTGACGCAAGGTCGGGTTGGCTTTGTCGTTGGAGAGGATCATCATCTGATCTTACGATCATCGCTCAACTCCTCACATGCCGGCGATTGGCTTCGCACTCGAACACAATCGAATTGTATCATCGCGGCTGGATTCGAGCAATTGGCCCGCTGGACGAGATCAGCCGGCGATCTCCCAGTAGCCGCCTTTTGTTGGGCCGATGCGGCGCAGGCGATTCTGTTCGCGCAATTTGCGGATGGCGCGCTCGACTGCGCTTTCTGATATTTCGATGCTGACTGCAAGATCAGCAATGGCCAAATGCGGATTCTCCTTGAGCAGCGAAAGGATCCTTCCCGGCGTTTTCACCGGCGTTTTCACCGGCGTTTTCACCGGCGTTTTCACCGGCGTTTTCACCGGCGTTTTCACCGGCGTTTTCAATGGTCTCGATAGCGCCCGGAGCGCCCCCCTGCCCCCCAATCGTGGGGGAGCCGAATGCTTTTTCCCCCAGGATTGGGGGGCAGGGGGGCCGCCTGAGCAGTTACTTCACGGGTTACAAATTATTGTAGTGAAACTGCCCCCAAAGCAGATTGATTCTTGTCTATCGCCGCAGGGAGAATGGGCGTAAAATGGACGTAAGATAAAGGTGTAAGATTGTGACCTGCTCGCCGATGATCGCATACCGAAAAGAGGCATAAGTTGCAAGAAGCTAACGGTTTGTTTGTACCCATACACCTCGATGCACTCTTTCTGGAATCCGCGCAGACCGTGCTCGAGGCGATGGCCGACTTCTCCAAACTGCCGTATTACGACGGCGAGAAGGGACAGAACGCCAACGCCGACGTCCCCTACATCAGCGAAGAGATCGTTTCCCATCCGTTTCGTGACCAGAGCCTGCGACTCAGCCGTGGCGTACACCTGCATTGGGCGTTACCCGACGCGCTCACCCAGGGGGTGAACAGCGCCACAGGGGTGGTGTTTCCACCGGCGCCCGACCGATGGCTGGTGACGCGCTGTGGCCCCGATGGTGTGCCGCAAAAGCAGTGGATGATCGAGAGCGATTACTTGCATCCGGAAGGCGCCAAGTCGGCTGGCACGGTCAGTTTTCCGCTGCCGCCAAGACCTGATGAGGGGAAGTGGCAGCCGTATCGCTACTTGGGCCGCAAATGGGTCGTGGGCGAAGGGAGGCCCGCAGACGCGCCAGGCGCCGAATACCTGAACGCCCTGGTGGATGATGTGGCGGAAGAAGAGAAGACGAACTGGCACCGGGTCGTCGCGGCCGGATTGACTGCGCTGGGTTATGGCGAGCCTGCCTTCGCGGCCTTCTATCCGAGTTGCCGGAGTGTGTTCGGCCTGCACGATGATGAGATTACCAGTCGTGAAGCATTCAAGAGCGTTCGCTATGACGTGATTGGATGGTATGACCAACCGCAAAAACGGGATTGCCTGCGCCATACGCCTCTGCAGCAAACCCGCGAGGCCATCGCGCAGCGAATCCATCACGAGTACGAGGCGAGCGGTCACGATCACGAAACCAACAGTGCCCCGGTGGAGGTTTGGGACGAGGCCGTTGCCCATCATTTTGGCTGGACTGTGTCCCGGCAGCCCAACGCCGAGAAACAGGAGGCAGAGCGAATTTTCTGCTACGCCAGGCTGACCCCTGACGCCGAGGCGGATTTCGAGAACGATCCCGCGCTCACTTCCGGCCCGGTTGATATCGCGGTCGGTAACAGCGCCAGTGAAGCTCTCTCCGCCTACCTTGCCCACAGAATCTCCGGCGACAAGGCGCTGATCGAAGAACAGTTGGAAGGACTCGACCTGGGCGATCGCCTGGAACACCGTCGCCTGGACATCGGCCCCAAGTTTCGCGAGGCGCGACACGGCAAAGGCTTCAAATCGCTGCGGGCCGGCATCCTGTGGAACGTCCGCCTGGAACGAGACACCAGTTTGGCCGCGGCCCCCGATCCGACCACTGCGCATGCGGGCGGGCAAGCTGTTCACGCGCAGACGACGGGAACGCTTCCGGTCTATCTTGCCCACGCCCTGAACGACCTTAATGTGGCCCAAGGCGTCTTTCAACGGTCGCAAGAGGATATGGACTCTCTGCGCCAGCAGATTTACCATGACTGGACGCTCTACATGCAGGCCCTGCGTCCACCGGAAGGGTTGGCATCGGGCTATCCGGACCCGGTTGAAATCGCCAGATTCATCGAAAAGACCGGGCTGAGAGCGTTGAGGCGCAAGCTGGCGGCGACGGGCAATTTCAAGACGGAGCGGGAGGCGATCGGCGGTCAGAAGGGGCGTGACACGCCCATCATCGGCGCGACGGCGCCGGCGCATACCGCTGACACCGCCCTGGCCTCTCGCGTTGCGGTCTGCATCAATGACGTGATTGACGGCCTGAAGACCACCAACGATGTCCTCGACGCGCTCAGGCGTCTCGACCTGGTCATCGCTGAAGCCCACAAGTCCGGTGCGGGAGGGATCGGATCGGATGGGGAGCACGCCCTGGAAATGCTGCCTGTCTCCCTGGAGGCGGCGCTGAGGGCCTTCCTCGATCGCCGCAGGATTCCCTTCAACAAGCGGGACAGCCTGCAAGCGTTGCGCAACTGCATCCATCGGGAAACGGCCGGATTCTCCGCAGCGGATCAGCACAAAGCCTTCCGGGATGATCTCGCCGGCCTGCTCGAGAGCTTGCCCCCAAGCCGCGATAGCCAACCGCAAGTAGCCAGGATGCGCTACGTCCTGCGACAGATGGATGCGCCACGCTACTACCAGCCCACCGACCCGGTTGTGTTGCTGGCGGCGAGCGACCTGAAGCCCACCGAGCGGCACGGGATGGATGGGAAGAACAGCGAAGACGGTAAGCTGGTGTGCAAGATCATCTCGATTGCGGATTTCGCTGCGGTCAGCCAGTGGACGAACTCGGCGCCCGAACCGCTCGCGACGATCCGCACCACGCTCCTCCAGGAGGCGCTGGACGATGACCAGATCGGGGCGCGGCTTTGGCGCACGCAGCCCTGGCATCCGTTCATGCTGGAGTGGCAGGTCGAGATGCTTCCGATCAGCGCAGGGAGCAATCGGGAGGGAGATCGCCAGTCCTATGCCGTTTCTTTCGTGGCGCAGAATTACAGTCTGCAGGAAACGGCCGTGGATCTCGATCTCAAGCCTGGAGCAAGTGCAGGGCCGCGCCGCGCGGACACGGGCATCTACAGCGGGAGTTGCGTGCTGACCGACCATGCTTCGGACTTGCTCCTGGACAAACTGGATCGGTATCTGCAGCGGGTTGAAGAGTCCAGGGACGGGCAGACAGAGGTGTTGGCGGAAACCGTGGAAACACTACGAGCCGTCAGGGACTTTCTGTCTGCCAGGCCCAATACCTTGTCCCAGGCCCTGGACGGCTTTCACGAAGCGCTGCTGCAGCGCCATCAGATCCTGCAACTGCCTGTCGCAGACCCGATCGGTTTTTCCGACATGAAACCGCTGACCGAGGCCGTGCGCGAGGCGACCCAGGGCCGCCATGCGAGCTCACCGCTGCGCGACAACGATTTTACGCCGATCCGCTCCGGCAGGATGAAGCTGCGCCAACTGCGTCTCGTTGATACCTTTGGCCGCGTCAAATCGGTGCTCGGCCCGGACCAACAGACGCCGATCATCACCAGCGAACTGTTGCGTGTGGCGGACGCGCCGAACGACATCAACCTGCCGCCCCGCCTGCTGCAACCGGCCCGGCTCAACTTCCGCTGGCTGTCGGCTGATCATGCCCCTGGCACGGCGATGAATGAGCCTGAGACGAACGCCCATCCCGCGTATACACCCGTCTGCGGCTGGATTCTGCCCAACAACCTCGACGGCAGCCTGCTGGTCTACGACAACACGGGCGAGGCCCTGGGCACGATTCTTGGCGTCAACGGTCGCACGGCCTGGCAGCCGGCGCCAGGCAGCGGGCTGCCCCACTGGGAGATCGAGAGAGCCGAATCAACGATGAACCCGCATCTGCGCAAGCTGGTCAACACTATCGTCAACGATCTGGGCAAACGGGACGCGGCGTTCTTCGATCAATTCCTGTCCACGCTGACCAGCGCGCTTGAAAACATCGCACCCGAGGACTTTTCTCACCACGAAAGCCTGGCGCTGCTCATGGGACGGCCCATCGCCGTGGTGCGCGCCCTGGTCAACCTCGAACTGCGCGGCCAACCTGCCGTGAACCAGTCGCTCAGCGCGTTCTTGCCGGACATGATGCGCGGCGTAGACTCGCAGGGCGACCGCACCAGCGACGACTTCACCCATGTACGCTTTCCCATCCGCATCGGCGAGGATCAGCAGCTCAACGACGGGCTTGTGGGCTATTTCCTGGAAGAGGGCGACGGCGAGGACTACCACTACAAGAACAACATCTTCTTCGCTCCTCAAGCGGCAACCCCGCTGCCGTTGAACCTTGCGACACCATCTGCTTCTGTCCAGAGTCTGGCCGACCAACTGGACATGCGGGTGGCGCCAGCAGAAATTGGCGACCATCTGGAGCGTCCCTGGAGCGCTGCGGTCACCATCGAGGAGTCCGGGCAGCGCTGGCGGATTGACACAGAGGGGCATGTCTACACCCTCGTGCGAGGCGAGAGCGCCATCGAGCTATTCGAGATGCTCAATTCCTCATCCGAGCAGATCCAGATCCATTGGAAAGAGCCTATCAATCTGATGCAGTCGCTCGACGACCCGCCCCAGAAACTGACCATGCTGGTTGATCCCCAGGGATCGGTGCATGCGGTTTCCGGGATTCTGCCGACCAAGTCCATTACCATCCCCACGGACCAGTACGCCGCGGTCCTGCGCAAACTCGAGGTCACCTTCCTCTCGACGCCGATCCTGACCGAGCGCGAGAAGACGCGACTGCCGCTGGCCGCGGAGGCCGGCTACGAGTGGGCCTGGCTCAGGCGCCAGGGCGAGGCCTGGATCGAGACTGATACGATCGGCCGCACCGACACACGGGCCACATTTCCCGGCCAGCAACGGATCGTCGAGGGCTGGCTCAAACTGCGCAAGGCAGAGGATAGACCATGAATCAAACGCAAACGATCCCACTAACTATGAATACACTCATGGTCCATCTGAAGCTGGACTCGGTTCGGGAATCCGCCAAACCCGACCATCCGGCCACGACTCCAGATGCTTCGGGCAACAGCCGTGGAGCCGTTATTCACGGCAGTCCGAAACTGGTGGTGGACGAGCAGTTTGGCAGTTGCCTGCGCTTGAATCGCAGTGGCTCCGGGGTGGTTGATTATCTGGAACTGCCGATGGCCGACGACATCTCCACACAAGGCTGGACCTTTTCGAGCTGGCTATTTCTTGAGTCAGACAAGGCGCAGATCCTCTACGCCAACGGCGTTGCAGATTTCTACCTCGACGGGAGCGTTCTCACGCTGAGGAATGTGGGCGAAGCACTGAAATGTGAGCCTTCAGTTACGCGCAACCAGTGGGTTCATGTGGCGGTCGCCGTCCAGGCCAGCGGGGATGCATCGGTTTGGATAGACGGACGCCTGGCGGGGCAAGGCAACATCGGGGCGGCCACGCTTCCCGATCCCGCAGTTTGGCGAGTGGGGCGCTATGCCGACGACGATACGAATTGGATATTTACCGGCAATCTGGCTCACGTCAGGTTGTATGGCAAGGCGCTGGCCACGGCGGAGATTCAGCGGCAGCGCTCGCTCGACTGGGCGCCGACTCAGGACTTTCGCGTCAGTTCTCCCTTGGAGTTTGCCCTCTGGGACGAGCAGCAGACGCCGGCAATCTATGTCGCAGGCGGCGAAATCGCGCACAAGCTGACCGTGGCGATCTGGAACAAGGATGCGCACAGACGGCCGGTGACTTTCAATGCACCTGAGGAGATCGCCAAAATAGCCGACGAGAATCGGAATGACTTTTTCCGCCGCAACCATCACCTGGAACTGCGTTTCCCCACGGGTACGCTCTCGAAGAATTCGGGCGCCGGCATGAACGCCGACCTGGAGCGTCACCTGGCGAAAAAGGGGCCGTTGGGGGAGGAGATCTGGTACATCTACTATCAGGACGATCCGGATGCGAACTCCGAATCGCTCTACCTGCTCTCCCCGGCCGAGAAGACGATCGAGATGAGCGACGCAGCGAATGACGCCCCCGCTCTGGAAATCGTCCTGCCGCGCATCGCGGCCGATGCTGAGGCCGAGGCGCAGGTGTTACCGGTCGAGCTACGGCCTGGCCCGCTGGCGCAACGCCAGGGTGACCCGGCAACCCTTCTCGGCCCGCGCATCCGCACCGTCGAGGTGCTGAGCCAGCGGGGACGCAAGAGCATTCCCCTGCATTTCGATGTCGTCGGCTCCGACATCGTGCTCAACGACGGCTCATCGAAGACGGCGCTGCTCTTGCGCATCACCAACGTTGATCGCGAGGTTGCGCTGCCCATCGTTCGGACCGGCAACCTGCAGACGCGCTTGATCCTGGCCTGCGAGATCACGGACCAGGGCGGGCATCAGGAGTGGGCGCTGACCGATGAGCCGGGCAAAGTTACCGTCCAGGTGCAGGCCGTGGCGGGCGTCGGGTCGGTGGAACCCGATCCGGATGTAGATGACAACTGGCATAGCGATCCGATCATGGCGTCCCCGAACGGTCGCATGGTCGAGTGGGTGATTGACGGGGAGCAATTGGGCGCCGACAAGCTGCAGCCGAACGACTCGGTCTATCTGCGCCTCACCGTCCAGACCGGGCTGCGCACCGGGCCTACGGATGTGCATTTGTACTACCGCCACATCCCCGGCTATTGGGACGGCAGCCGCGCCTGCACGATCCAGAAATCGCCGCTCGTCTTCCATCATGCGGGCAGCGGTCTCGACTATGTCGGCATTGGCACCAACCAGCCCGCCAGCAGGCTGGCGGTGACCGATGGGCTGACCATCGGCAGTGATTGGGCGCATTTGTATAAAGCGCCGGTTGACGGGCTGTTGGTTCAGGGCAACGTGGGCATTGGGACATTCCAGCCATCGGCAAGTCTGCACGTCAAGCAGGAAGGCGAGGGCAAAGCCGCACAATTCGAGGGTGGTAGCGGCGTAGCCATCGGGGGCGTCGCAGGCGCGACGAATGCGCTGACCATCTATAACAATACCACTTCATCTCCAACCTTGGCCGTAGTCAACAAAGGCGCTGGAGCCGCCCTGTATGCCAGGCAGGAAGGCACGGGCAAGGCCGCGGAATTCGAGGGTGGCGGTGGCGTGGCTATCACTGGCGTCACCGGTGCGAAGAATGCACTGAACATCTCTGGCAATACCACTTCAGTTCCAACCGTGGGCGTTGTCAACAACGGCGCTGGAGATGTCCTGTATGCCAAGCAGGAAGGCGCGGGCCTTGCTGCGAAATTCGAGGGCGGAGGTGGCGTGGCTATCACTGGCGTCACCGGTGCGAAGAATGCGCTGAGCATCTCTGGCAATACTTCAGCTCCAACCGTGGCCGTTGTCAACAACGGCACTGGAGTCGCCTTGGTTGCCAAGCAGGAAGGCGCGGGCAAGGCCGCCTGGTTTGTGGGGCCTGTGGATATCGAAGGCGATCTGGATATTCATGGCAAGACAATATCCAATTATCATGGATTTCCGACTGCTGATGATATTGACGTTATCGATAATGTTATATGCAATCAACAATGGACTCATACGCATAACTTTGGCCATCTTCCTAGTTTGGTTCAGGTCTGGGTGAGGAGCGACGGGAAGAATGACTCAACTGGAGTCTACAAAGAAGATGTCCAGGAATGGAAAATGGCCGGTGTATTGTCTCTCTGGGCGGATGGAGCATCTTATGGTGTGGTCATAGAGAAGATAGGCATAGACACGGTCGTTTTTAGCACAGGGAACAGCGGGCTTTTTCACGGTACGAGAGCCGGGAACTTTTTCCAATCCGGGCAGGTCAGGTTGATGCTATGGAAGTAGCTCAAGAAGTAATACATACAGCGAAAGGAGCATAAACTAATGCCAACGCCAGAAGAACAAGCAAAGTTAGCAAAGATGCTTGCCGAACATAAGTCGCCGCCAACACGACGAAGCCCCCAGCGCGGGCTCATTCCTTTGACTCATTCGCCCCAGTTGGCCGCCTTTATCGGGATGGAGGTGACCGAAGAGATCGTGGACCGCTGGCTGGTCGCTACGGCGGAGAAGTTCTCACCTGGCTTGATTGCTGATTTGGAAACACTTCGGAAAGAGGGCTTTCCCGAACTGCATGCCAGGGCGTTCCAGGATACGGCAGACCGCACAAATTGTGTCATCGCCTGTCGTGTCCCTGGAGCCGACAAGACCACCGTCATTGAGGCGGGCTACGATCTGAAATCATTCCTGATCAAGCCCAAGTCGTGTGACTGGGGGCCTATGGCCGGCTTCCTGTGCCAGTTGACTTGCTTCAACAAAAAAGGCAGCAAGAAGATAGACTACAACGACGAGAATTTTGTGAAGTATTTCAATTATATCCGCGACAAATGCGACCCCAAATCCCCGCTTAAGCCGAATGCCGTAAAATTTGACTCGGAATTGGCTAAGGCTGTGGAAGCTGGACAGACACCGTTCATCCCATTAAAAATCACCAACACCCGGAAAGACGAGCAGCTAAAGCTCATCCCCAATCAATGGAGATCGCTACCCGATGAAAGTAATCCGACGCAGATCGTTGGGTACGCCCTCGACACAGACAAGACAGTGCTGATGGAATTCTTGCTCAACAAGGAGCAAGGAACTGGAGCCGAGCCGATATGGGGTGTCTATCATGGCCGCGTCTTCTTTCGAACAGTCGCTGACTCGGGGGAAGGCGGTGCAGTGACCTATGGGGAGTGGACTGACTTTGCAAATGAACAACTCTCCTATCTTGACCGCAATGCCGAGGGGAAGCTTGAGGTAAGAGACAAGACAAAGGACCAAGGACGCACCGTTGCGGAACTGCTAGAGACTCCCCCTGCTTCGCTGGTCGCGCCCACTGTCCCGGCGACGATCAGTCCGCCCGTGGGGGGCGATGACTATCTCAATGAAGCGCTTAGCAAAGCGCCCTATAACAGGCCGAGCGTTGCCAACCGCACGTTCTATCCGGTCAATGTCGCCCAGAATCCGTTCCCCCCGTACTTTGTTAGAGATCAGGCGAAGAACGAGAGTGACGATGCGTACAAGGCCAACAAGGAGCGTGACGAAAAAGAACTGGAATTATACAAGAATGCCGTGACGGGCGACTACGATCTATTCGCTATTTGGCCGGTGCAGCCGGTGGTCAGTTGGCGAGATTTGGTCAGGTTGAACGATATGCGGGCGACGCCTGCTCCTGCCACGTCGATCTTCTTACCCGTCGGGGCAAAACCCTTTGCCCTGGAGATCCGAGCAACGCCCGATGTGTATATCGAAGTCATTCCCGGCTTCACCGAGATCGACCCCTACGAGAACCAGGAAATCGGCAACATTACCAACGGCACCATTACGGTTGCCCAGTATTTGAACGATCGCGTCACCATCCAGTCCAAACGAGGGTTCCGTTCTGCGAACGCATCGTTCCACAGCGATGAGGGCGGGCGGCCCGGCATTGACGAGATTGACTACGACTTTGCCGTCTTCCTGCCGTCCGATCTTGCAGAAAGCCTGCTACCGAAGCAGGCGACCGGGGGGCCGATATCGGCCCTGTTGATCACCAACCACATCCAGTTTGTAGAACTGATCGGACTCTTGGCTGACCACTGTTTCGTGATGCTAAATCACGTTTGGCTGACCCATCTATTTACAATGCTACATCCGACCCTGGCAACCTTGGGTGATACTGTCACCACGAAGAAAGAAGCCGATAAACCCGACAAAGCGGCTAAGATTGTCAAGAAGCGCAAGGACTTTCTGAAAGACCGTGTCAGGGAAAAGAACAAATTGGGGCAAAGTGAGATTGATGCCATCAATAAGGGACTGGCCTCGCTCTTTCTGGGGAAGACGCGGGCACAAAAAATGCTTGACAACGCGCCCGGCAGCCTGCCTTGGAAGAATGTGTGGAACACACTAGTGGACGCATTTGTCTCCTTGGCCATCCGTGATTTTGAGAACGCCACGGCACAAGTAGCCGCCCTCATGCTCATGCAGGTTGTCCTTCCGACGCCACCAGCGTCCCCTCCGCCTGCTGGAGGCACGAATTCGCCCCGGACTAAACCCGCAAGCGGGTAACCAGAAGCGAGATCACGTATGAGTTTGAAAATCCTTAATTCAGATTGTCTGCCGGACGGTTGCGTGCGGTTGATGCGCGCCTATTTGCAGACCACGGAGATTCCCGTCACGGTTGACGGAAGCGGAGATGGCGCGCTCGATTTGGGCGCTCTGACCGGCGAGACGACGTTGCTGGGCGTAATGAGCAACATCGAGGTCTCTGGGGCGACAAAAAATTCTCCCCTGGTCATCATCTGCGCTCAGCCCAAAGAATCCTGGAGTTTTGGGGGCTGTTTCCCTCGTATGCCAGGGGCCTGGGAGCCGGATGGGAACGCGGATGGGGCCTTCCACCTGCGCTTCATGACGTTGGTAGATCCCTTGTGGGTGTTTGTTTATAGCGCAGACGGTAATCTGGATAAGGTCCAGGATCGGCTCAAAGAGATTTCCCTGTTTGCAGGATGGCTGAGCGCTTCGGGAAAATCGTACGACGAACTCGGCGTGACACTGGCCGACGATCCGTTTGCAGGCCCCCTCGCCTCGACGTTGAGGATTGAAGCGTTTGCCCGACGCAGCTCACCGGGCAAGGACAATGCGAACAGTATCGTCAGAGGCGGGTTGACCATGTGGGGCCGGCTGATGCCAGACGTGGGCAACGGGCTGGGCGTCTTCGATCAACTCGATTCATTTCTGAAGACCGGGCAAGAAGGCGAATCCTTAACCGGTGCGCTGATGGTCAAGGCCAGTGTCAGATATGAGAGTCCGTTTCCCGATTTGGTCGTGCAGATGCCGCCTCGAGGCTGGGATTTTGGATTCCTCAAGAATGCGAACGTTTTCTTTACATCACCACTGCAATTCGCGGCCGAAGGGTCCGAGATCGGCATCACCGGTGATTTCCACCTATCCGATGACAAACGGATTCATGTCGAACTAGATTACCCCATTGTCGGCGATGTCATCCGGGCGAACGGCAAGTATATCGGCGGCCCGGAACATCTGTTGGGCGATTCGGCCTCCTTTGGATTGCCCGGTCCCGCCCCTTCCTTCGGGGCCGACACCGAGATCTCCCTCGAACTCGAATTCTCCAAGTCCCGCAAAACCCTGACCCTGCTGAGCTTCGATCTCGAATTGCGCGAGAAGGAGTGGATCCTCCTGCCCGCACCGGTTCGGCTTACATTGGAGGGGCTCTCCTTCCATGTGGACGTGTACGATCCCCTTGGAACAAACCGCATGGTCATGGCCCAAATTGCCGCCCAAGCGGCCTTCGGTGACGACAGCAACGGGGGGCACGCGCTTCAACTGGTGTGCGGCGGTTCCTATCCGAGCGGGGATCTCTATTTGCAGGCCAGTAACACTATCCCGGTCGGCGCCCTGTTGGAGAAAATGGTCGGGCCAAGCAGCGCGTTGGAGAAGTTGACGGTCGAAGATCTGCGCCTGGAATACAACTATCGCCGCAAGCACCTGGCCCTCCAATTTGATGTCCCGGAAAGTTGGACAATCGTCAAAGGGTTTGATGTCGGCAACCTGCAATTCCGTATCCAGGGCGGGGAGTCCTATTCTGGGGGGCTTGCCGCCAGTTTGCAGATCGCTGGGGTCCATGTCTATCTGGCCGCCCTCTACGATCAGGGCTGGCAGTTTGAGGGCAGCACAGGGCCGGGCCAGGAGATAGCGATCGGCGAGCTCCTCAGCGATCTGGGCAAGAAGTTTGGCGTCGCGGCGGATCACCCCGCTGCTCTCGAAAGCCTGGTCTTCAAGAATCTCCACATTGCCTTCAACTCGGCGACCCGAGACTTCACGTTCAAGGGGGAGGCGGACTTTGATATTCAAGATACGCCGGTGGCCATCGTGGTCACAGTTGATATTGCGCACGACAGCAACGGCCTGGCGCAGAAGCGGTTCAGCGGGGTCATCACATTCAGTACAGGGGACACAACGCACGAATTCGATGTGGTCTTCGCCGACGAGAAGACGGTGCTGGCCGATCACGAGCAGGTTGAGGTGAGCACGCTGTTGGCCGCTTACCGCAGCACTGCCGGCGATCCGCCCAGCATGCGCGATCTGGCGCCAAGCGGCTACAATGACCTTGTGCCGGACATCAAAACCCGCGGCGCCTTCCTTGCCAAGCAGTGGAAGAAAACTCAAGCAGGCGAGTCCTCGAAGTGGTTAATCGGCCTGAGCCTCGAGGCCGGCCTGGATCTCTCCAATGTGCAGTTGCCCAATCTGCCGCTGATGGGTTCCGGCGGCCCGCCCAAGTCGCTCAAGCTCGATCTCCAGATTCTGGTGCCGACGCAACCGTTCGACGAAGCGGATGTGGCGATCATCGGCCGGCTGAACACCAGCGGCGGCGTCAACGTGCCGAGTCATGCCGTAGAAGCCGTGGCGGTGGCCACCGTGCTGCTCCTGGACGGCCAAACCGTGACCCTGAATCTGCCCATCAAAGCAAATCCGAGTCCGGCAGAAGGCCAGGCAGCCTTTGATCATGATCCCACACCTCCCGCGATCAAGACGCCCGCAACGGCGGGTGCAGACCAGGCGGTTGCGGTGACGCCCGGGGTTGCGGTCACGGCCGACGATACGAAGTGGGTGAAGATCCAAAAGAACTTCGGCCCCATCCACATCGAACGTGTCGGTCTCAAATACAAGGAGGAGAAGCTCTTTATCTTCCTGGACGGCGGTCTGACGGCTGCCGGGTTCACCGTCTCCCTGCAGGGGCTAGGCGTTGACACGCCGCTCACCAAATTCGACCCCCACTTCCACCTCAGCGGCATCGGGCTTGATTACAAGGGTGGCGGGGTGGAACTGGGCGGCGCATTTTTGCAGCAGGAAATGCAGGATCCGGACACAGGCGAGAGCTACACCGCCTATGCCGGCCAGGCCGTTCTCAAGACAGAGCAACTGTCGCTGTCGGCCATCGGCTCGTTCTTCAAATACCGGGGTGAATCCTCGCTCTTTGTCTATGCCTTGCTGGAGTACCCGCTGGGGGCCGCCGTTCTTCTTTGTGACCGGGCTGGCGGCCGGTTTCGGCTACAACCGGCGGGCGATCGTGCCGCCAGTCGAACAGATCCACACCTATCCGCTGGTAACCAAGGCGATTGCGGGGCCGGCCGCAAAAGGAGCGGCGGGGGCCAAGACCGATTTGGCCGCTGAACTGGCGGCGCTGGCAGCATACGTCCCGCCGGAGCTGGGCGAGATCTTCCTCGCCGTGGGGGTCAAGTTCACGTCCTTCGAGCTGATTGATTCCTTCGGCCTGATCATCGCCCAATTTGGCGAGCACAACCAGTTCGACCTGGTGGGTGTGTCTCACCTGCAGATTCCGGCCCAGAAGGCTGGCGGTAAGCCTGGCTCCCTGCTGGCGGAAATCTACATGAACTGGGAGGCGAAATTCCACGCGGACGAGGGCGTTGTGGGGCTTAGCGCCAGCCTGGTCCCGGGGTCGTATGTCTTCAGCCCCGACTGCCATCTGACCGGCGGATTCGCCTACTACGCCTGGTTCGGCGGCGAGCATGCCGGCGACTTCGTTTACACGGTGGGCGGCTACCACCCAGACTTCCACAAGCCCGACCACTATCCGATCGTGGCGCCCCTCGCCCTCAACTGGTTTATCGAAAAAGCAAACCTGAGTCTCAAAGGTCAGCTCTATTACGCGCTCACCGCTCACGCCTTCATGGCTGGCGGCAAGCTCGACGCCTCGATCCAGGGCGGTTTCGATATTGGCATCGCCGGAGTTGATTTTAGCGCCGACCTGCACATCGCCGCCGATTTCCTCATCACCTGGCAGCCCTACCATTACGATGCTGCGGTCAAACTCGACCTGAACATCGCCATTTCGGCGCATCTGCTCTTCTACTCCACGAGCTTCTCGCTGAACGTGGGTGGGGACATGCACATCTGGGGGCCGGAGTTTGCCGGGGAGGCGCGGATTTATCTCAAGGTGTTGGGGATCAGCCACGCGCTGGATGTCACCTTCGGCGCCGGAAAGCCGCAGTTGCGGCCGATCACCTGGGAGAAATTCAGCACGGCATTCCTGCCGCAGATAGCGCCGCCTGCCGACGACAAGGGAAAAGCGGCCGACACGGCAGCCACGCCCGTCCCGGCGAAGACGGACCCTCACGCGATCTGCGGGGTGTCGGTGAAGCGGGGACTGATCCGCGCGAGCGGGGACCGCTGGGTCATCAACGCCAGGGAGTTTTCCCTGGTGACCGACTCAGTGATCCCAATCAAGCAAGCAAACCGGGGTGAGATGCCACTCGTTCGCGGGACCAGATTTTCAGATCCCGGGGGCCAGGGTGCAGCCAAAGCATACGAAGTCGCCACCGATTTTGGCATTGCTCCCATGGGCGTCAACCCCGGAGAGTTGACCACCGTTCACACGATCAGGATGACACGTGACGGCAATGCGGGCGCTGAGGTCTTCTTCCGCTGCGAGCCGATTTTCAAGAAAGTGCCGTCGGCCCTGTGGGATGAACCGCGGTTCGAGGGTCCGGGAGAAGAATTTCTCAGGAAGCCGGAGGTCAACCCGGAGCGGCAGCTTGTGTCTGGCGTGCTGGGTGGGCTTGAGGTGCTGCCGGCTGTGCTCCTCCATCCCTCAGTGACGCTGCCGGTGGAGCGCGGGGAGCTGCAATACGACACCGACCGCATTGCGGACGCCTACCAGTGGCAGTCGATCCCCATGTTCAGGGCCGACGAGCAGGCGGGCTGGCGGAAAGTCAACGAAACGATCCAGAAGACGACAGAAACAGATGCAGGCAGCGCGCACAGGGAGCAGCCCTGGCAAGTGCGCCAGCGTCTCCTCAGAGAACTGGGCCTTGGCGGTGAGACGGTTATCTTTGGCCAACCGGCCGATCAATATGCGCTCGATGCGCCCCAAATCGAGATGGTGTGAGGATTTTCACCTATGTCTGAAGATAGCAAACCAACGAAACCAACCGGCAAGATCGAGTTCATCGAGAATCATCGGCCGGCACTGCCGAGCGGCGATTACGAGATTACAGTCACGCAATCAATTGTAGCGACGAAACCGCCGCCCGCGGCGCCCGCCGGCCAGGACAGCGCCGCTGGGAAGCAGCCGACCGTCCTTGTACACGAGGAATTCGCCTCGCAGACACGGCAATTTTCTGTGCTGGGACCGCGCTTCACCGTGGAGCCGCAGGTGATCCGGGCGGTCTTTCCACCGGCCGGCAGCCTCGGCGAGCACTCCAACGTCCTGCCCCATATCAACTTCAACCGCAGCACCCTGCCTTGGGAGCGAGTTTCGAACCCACTCACCCCAGCGGAGAGGCAGGCGCTGGAAACGCGAGCCGAGAACCGCAGCGAGACGGAAAAGGAACTGGCAGACTCGCCGAAGCTCAAGACTCCATGGTTGGCGCTGCTTCTGTTCGACCAGGACGAGTTGGTCGAGAAACAGCTGAGTGCTGGCAATCCAACGGTCACCGAAGCAGAATTCACACCCGGCAAGGTCTCAGAGCCGAAGGCCTGCACGTTGCACGGGGATGGAGACACTTGGACCCTCGCGCCGGGCGCCCAGGCCAGCACGCCCGATGGGCTGCTTTCGCCGCTGTTCACCCACGAATCCGGACAGCAGGAAGGCGATCCGGTGGCCGTTATTGACGTCGCGGGAGACCTGCTCCAGGCGATCCTGCCGTCGCTGGAAGACGTGCGACTCTTGGGTCACGTGCGCCAGCCCACCGACGATCTGGGCACGCTGGTCGGAGACCAAGTGGCCACATTACTCGCCAACCGCTTGCCCAGAGCCGGTCACATGAGTGTTGTGCACCTGGTGTCCCTGGAGGGGTTGTACGAAGAAGAGGGCCAGGAAAAGAGCGACATCTGGTCGTTGGTGGAGAGGTGGAGGGCGGCTTCGCCGACGCAGGCGCCAGCTTTTGTCCGCCTTGTCAGCCTGCAAAGCTGGCGCTTCACCTGCCTGGCCGAGGAGCACAGCTTCAAGGGCCTGCTCAATGGGCTGGGCCGCTCTCCAAGTACGCTGCGTCTCCCCGCGGACAAGCTCGATGCCGCCAGGCCATACGCCGAACAGGGCTACGTGGCGCTACCCCACGAGATGCGCCAGGGCAATCGTTCCGTGTCGTGGTACCGAGGCCCGCTGGCTCCCGGACGCGTGGAGGCCTCCGAGGGCAGCCTCTGCGCCCGCAGCGCCGATCAACTGGTGCGCTACAACCCCGCCAACGCCATGTTCGATGTCTCCTACGCAGCCGCTTGGGAACTGGGTCGCCTGCTTACGTTGCAGAACGAGAAGGTCGCCGTCAGCTTGCTGGACTGGAAGCGGCGGCACCGGCACGCGCAGGAGAGGCAGCAGGCGATGAAGGCGTTGGAACACCTGCCGATCGTCGGTCAGCCCGTCGCGACTGATCTTCCCGTTGATGTGCGGCGCTGGTTCGAGGGCCTGGCTCTGCTTCGGGGTGTGCCCTTCAACTATCTGGCGCCCAGCGAACGCATGCTGCCCCAGGAATCGCTGCGCTTTTTCTGGATTGATCCAGAGTGGATTCGCTGCCTGCACGACGGCGCCTTCAGTGTCGGTCGCGTGCTGCCGTCAGACCACGAGCGCGACGCTGCCCACGATCAGCATGCGCTCGCCAAACCGCACGCCATTGTGACCGGCTTTCTGCTCCGTTCTGAGGTCGTCTCTGGCTGGCCCGACCTGCAGGTGGATGGCTACGACGAGGCCGTGCCGCATGAAAACTACGAGCACGAGACGCTGTCTCCCCCCAGTCCGGTCAAAGCGAGCATCGCTTCCGATCGGGCATTGCAGGAAGCCATGAATCACGGCGACGCCAGTCTGCTCGCCCTGCGGTTCGGCCTCGCCACGGGTTCCTCGGTTGCGGTAAGCCCGATCGTGGCAGACAGCCGCTGGCTCGTGAATGTCAACGAGAACGAGACCTTGTACCTGATCGCAGGGACCAAAGACGGCCTGCAGCTCAGTATCGAAAACAAGCTGCCGATGCTCAGAATGGAACGATTGTCACCCAGCGTGCTTCTCTGCCTGTTTGCCGGAGATGTCAAGACCGTGGATATTCACCAGAAACCAGAGGCGCTGCACTTTGGCCTGAATCATTCAGGCGAAGGCGACAGCATCCGCTACTCCAGAGAACTCAAGAGCCATAGGGGCGGGGAATTACCGAAATGCGAAGTAGATATTCCCTGGGGGCAGGATGCGGGCAGCGAGAAGGGCAGCCAGAAGGAAGAGCGGGAGACTTCGAAGCGAGTGATAGCCGTCAGTGGTCTCAGCAGCATGATCCAGAAGAAACTCAGAGACTTCCCCCCTGACGAACTGGAGAAGATCGCGATAGATGCGGTGGGAGAGCAGGGCGTCACGGACTTCGAAGTCAAATTCAACGAAGCGGCCCAGAGCGGGACTTCGGCCCAGTTCGCGCTGCAGATGGCCGAGGGTGTGCAGAAGGTGCGCTTCGTGGTGAGGGAATAGCCGAGTTTGACAGACAGTCCAACGTTTTTTGATCAGCCCGCTTCACGGCGCGACATAGGCCGCCATCAGCACGAAATGGCTGAACGCGCCCAGAATGACGAAGATGTGCCAGATCTCGTGGAACCCGAAGACGCCGGGCCAGGGGTCAGGCTTCTTGAGCACATAGATCACGGCGCCAACCGTGAAGAACAGCCCGCCCAACACGAGCCAGAACAGGCCGCCGGCGGGAAGCGCGGCCAGAATCTGGCGGATGGCGGCGATGGAAAGCCACCCCATCAGCAGGTAGATGCCCGCCGTCAGCCAACGGGGCGCATGGATGACGAAGATCTTGACAACAATGCCGATGAGGGCCAGCGACCAGATGATCGCCAGCATACCGCCGCGCCAGAAGCCGGTGAAGAAGTACAGGCAGATGGGTGTGTAGGTTCCCGCGATGAGCAGGTAGATGGCGGAATGATCCAGTTTGCGCAAGAAGAGAAGCGCCCTGGGGCTGACCTGGGCCATGTGATAGGCCGCGCTGGCAGAGAACATCAAAATCAGGGTCAACCCGTACAGGCTGAGAAAGGCAGCTTTCGCCGCATTGTCCCGTGCAAGGTAGGCCAGGACGCCGAGACCGACGGCCGCCACCAGCGCGGCGCCCAGGTGGGTCAGACCGTTGACCGGTTCGCGCAGTTTGTGAAGCATAAGTCCTCATTGATTCGTAAATTGGATGTGGTCCTGAGACCACAGGCCCGGCGACTGCAAGTCGCTGCTACGATTGCGAAGCCCACCTTCGTGGGCTATGCCCCAGGGTTGATCATTCCGCAGGGTTAGGCATGACATCGGGCTGGGCCGCCCTGGTGCGCAACCGGCGACGCCAGAGCCACAGCGCCAGCGCCGCGCCGACCATGTCGGTCGCGACATCGAACAGGTCGGGGTGACGGTTGGGTACGAAGGACTGATGGAACTCGTCCGACAGGCCGTACAGCACCGCGAGAGCAAAGGCCCAACGCCAGGGATGGCGCACCCCAGGCGTGCGACGCAGGGCCAGCGCCAGCCAAAAGGCCAATCCGGCGTACGCGGCCAGGTGCCCGGCAATGTCCTGCAGATCAGGCAGGCCGTGCGTCAGGTCCGGCAGCGTGGACTGCGCCGAAAACCCAAAGATCAGCGCAGCCCAGGCAATGACGGCCAGCCATGCGGCCGCCAGCGAAAGACGTTGGTGAGTCATGAAGTAGTCCAAAGGTCAGAGACCGGAGACCGGAGACCGGAGACCGGAGATCATCCGCCTTCCACGTACCCGATCTCTGATCTCTGATCTCTAATCTCTGCTCTCAAAAGCCTTTCGATCAGCGTGTCCCAAAGAAAGTTGCCAGCCACGCGCCGTGCCGCGGCCAGTCCCAGGCTGCGGGCAAGCGGGCGATCGGTCAGGAGCTGGCAAAGCGCCTGCGCTGTCAGCGCATCCGCAGCGGGCGAGATCAACAGTCCATTGACGCCAGGGGTCACGTAGGTGGAGGCCTCACCCACGTCATCGGCCACCAGGGGCAAGCCGGCCGCCAGCATCTCCACCAGTTTGACGGAGCAGCGCGCCCGGTTGATGGCGGTGTCGGCCGCGGGCGCCCAGGCCACGTCCGCGGCGGCAAAGATGCCGGGCAGCGCGGCGGCCGGCGTCCAGCCCAACACGACGATCGAACTCGCCAGCCCGGCGGCGGTCGCCAGGGCTTGCAGGGCCGCGGCCGGGGAAAGGGTCAAGGGGCGCTCGAAACGCCCGGAAATTCCAAATGTGGTCGCTGAAGACATCTGGAATGGAGGCTTTAGCCGGTTATTGGGCACTTGAGAACCCTGTGGCAGACCGGCTGAAGCCTCGATTCCGGGACCATTTGGATTTGCTGCGAAATGCCCGACCGGGGTCGCGTCGCCAATCACGATCAGCCGCGCCGCGGGCACCTGGCGAACCACCTGCGCCCACACGCGCACGATGCGGGCCGGCGTCACTTCCACAAAACGGGTGTACAGGAGGGCGGTCGGCGGGCCATGTGGCGCGACGGTCAGGTCGCCGGTGAGGGCGGCGCGATCCATGCCATTGGGCAGATGAACGATGGGGGCGGGCGCCGAACAAGTTCGGCGGTCCGATTGAGCCGGCGCAGAAGCCGAACGAGTTCGGCAGTCCGGAGAACGGGGGGATTGCCGGCGAGCGGCGGTTGCGTAGGCGGTCAGCCAACGGCTGGCCGCGGTGACGCGATCGGCGTGCGCCAGGCACCACGGCTCCTGCCAGGCGAAGAAGCGCGCCAGCGGCCGCGGGTAGGCCAGACGCTCATTCCAGCCGGTTTCCCAATCGTCCATGTCGAGCCACAACTGCCCGCGCCAGCCGCCCAACCGTCGCTGCCACCACAGGCACCAGAGCACCAGGCCGCTGTAACCCTTTGGCTTGCAGGCAACCAGCACCGTCGGTCGGCGTTGCCAGATCGCCAGCAGCAAGCGGATCAGAATCGCCAGCGGGCCGCCGTCCACGCGCACCTGCACGATCTCGACGCCGCCAACCCATGCGCGGCGTCCGGCATCGGCCGGCCAGTCCCACGGCGGGGCCAGCAGGGTGACGGTATGTCCCTGCCGCGCCAATGCCTGCGCCCACGGCAGCGCGCGGCGGCTCATCGTCCCCTTCGGCCGCAGCCCAAACGTACCGACGAAAAGAAAGTGCTGAATGCTAGTCTCCGCTCCGCTGCAACGCCTGCCCGCTGTCCTGCAGCGCCCGGCCCAGGTGATCGAGGTCCTGACCCGCGCCTTGCAGGGCGCTGCGCAGACTGCGCAGATGGGTGGCACTGGTGTCGAGCGCCTGGCCTGCGTTGCGTAGGCTGCCGGCCGCCGCTTCCAGTTCATGATCCACCGAGCCAAAGGGGCGCATGGTCGTCGGTTTGAGGCCCGTCACCACGTCAATGCCCAGAATCTTGGTCGTGGTTGGTTCGATGACCGGGATGGCGACTTGGTTGAGGAAATTGCCGGCCGACTCCAGTTGCCCGGCCACCGCGTCAAGTTCGCGGTTGCAACTGGCCACGGCCGCTGCCACTGCCTCGAGCATCTGCTGCACGCTGGTCGCCGCGGCGCCGTTGAAGGCCTGGCCCGCGCGCAGCGCGCCCTCACCACCGATGACCATGGCATCGCCGGCGACGGCCAGGTTGCGCGGTAATGCCTCGAAAAAGGGCGCCAGTTGATCGCCCCACGTCCACAGCACCTTGAGAGTGCGCCAAAAACCACTGAAACTGCCCATATTTGTCCTTTCTGGTGACTGCTTTACTCCACCGTTACGCTCTTCGCGAGATTGCGCGGTTGATCCACGTCACAGCCGCGCCAGACGGCCATATGATAGGCCAGCAACTGCAAGGGGATCACGCTGAGGATCGGCGCCAACAGCGGCGGGGTCGGCGGGACATAGAGCACATAGTCCGCCTTGGTCCTGATGAACTCATCGCCCTCGGTCGCCACGGCGATGACAATGCCATTGCGCGCCTTGACCTGCTCGATCTGGCTGACCATCTTGTCGTACACTCGGTCCTGCACGGCAATCGTCACCACCGGCATGCGCTCGTCAATCAGGGCAATCGGCCCGTGCTTCATCTCGCCGGCCGGGTAGCCCTCCGCGTGGATGTAGCTGATCTCCTTGAGCTTGAGCGCGCCTTCCAGGGCGATCGGATAGTTGATGCCGCGGCCCAGGAAAAGGAAATTATTGAAGTCATGAAAGCGCTGCGCCAACTGCTCGTAATGAGGTTGCTGCGCCACGTCGAGCACGCGGCTGACCAGCGCAGGCAGGCGCGCCAGGTCATCCAGCAGTTGGCGGCGGCGGCGGGCGCCCAGTGCGCCGCGCAGGGTGCCCAGGTGAATGGCCAGCAGATACTGATCCACCAGCGATGCCGTGAACGCCTTGGTCGAAGCGACGCCGATCTCCGGCCCTACCTGCATGGTAATCAGGCTGTCGGCCAGGCGCGCGGCCTGGCTGCCAATCACGTTGACGATGGAGGCCAGGTGTGCGCCCTTATTGCGCGCTTCCTCCAGGGCGGCCAGCGTGTCAACCGTCTCGCCCGACTGCGTGATGGCAACGAAGAGCGTCTTGTCATCCATCACCGGGTTGCGATAACGGAACTCTGAGCCGTAGTCCACTCGCACCGGCAGGTTTGCCAGTTCCTCGAACATGAACTGGCCGACCAGGCCGGCAAAGTACGACGTGCCGCAGGCGACGGTGATGATCTGCGAGAGCGCCTGCGCGCGCGCGGCAGTGAGCGTCACCTGGTGCAGTTCCACATCACCCGTGCTAAAGTCTACGCGGCCGCGGATCGTATCGGTCAGCGTTTGGGCCTGCTCGTAGATCTCCTTCTGCATGAAGTGGCGATACTCGCCTTTGGCCGCGGACACGGGGTCCCAGGCCATTCTGTGAACCTGCACGGTCAACGGGACGCCGTCCAGGTCGAAGAAGTGCGCGTCGTGCTGCGTCACCACCGCCATTTGCCGCGGTTCGAGAAAGGCGATGCGCTGCGTGTGCTCCAGGATGGCCGTCATATCGGAGGCAATGAACATCTCGCCCTCGCCATAGCCGATGCTGACGCCGCCGGCGTTGCCCAGGCGGGCGGTGATCAGCCGGTCTGGCTCACGGCTGCTGAGAACGACCAGCGCGCTCGGCCCGCGCAGGTGCGTAAGCGCGAGGCGCGTGGCCTCGGCCAGATCGCGGCCATCCTGGTAATAGAGGCTGATGAGATGAACGATGACCTCGGTGTCGGTGTCAGAGCGGAATTCGACCCCTTCGCTCTCCAGCTCGGCGCGCAGTTCGCGGAAGTTTTCCACGATGCCATTTTGCACGACGACGATGTCGCCGTTGCGGTTGGGATGCGGATGGGCGTTGCGGCGGCTGGGCTTGCCGTGCGTGGCCCAACGCGTATGCCCCAGCGCCACACAGCCATCGGCCGGCTGCGTGTGCAGCATCTCGATCAGGCCGCTCAACTTACCGACTTCGCGACGAATTTCAATGTGACCGTCTGTCAGGACGGCCAGGCCGGCCGAATCATACCCGCGATATTCCAGCCGCTTCAGCCCCTCGATGACGATCGGGGTGGCCGCGCGCGACCCTACATAGCCAACAATTCCACACATGGTGAGAGTCCTCCTGAGTGCAGAGTGCAAAGTGCAAAGTGCAAAGTGCAAAGTGCATAACGTGCGTTGACCCGCCCAGGGCGCGATGGCCCTGGCGAGCCGGATTTGCCACTGCGCTTCCCATTTGTGGCCGCCGTCGCCGCCGGAGTTTGTGTGGGTACGCGATGGATTACAGGAGGAAAGAATCCTGGCCGGTTTCGTGGTGAAAAGGGGTACTTCTTCAAGAAGTACTTCCTTAATGTAGAAACCTGGCCGCAGGACCGTGGTCAGGCTCTGGAGGCATCCGCTGATCTTTCGATTTTCCCAGGCGCTGTGCGCCTGGTTAGCTCCTCCTCGCGGAGGAGAACCTCTTCCTCGTCAACTGCGCGCTGTCGGGCGTCGTGCAGTCCATGCGCTCTCTTTCCTACGTTGGGTCTAACATGGCGTTGATTCGCCGGGCACACCCTCCTTTGCTGAAGATAGCCGCATTATAGCGCCGGCAGGGGGTCTGTGGCAAATCTGATCGTAATTTGCCCAAACAAGCTCTCCTGTTCGACGCGCGCCTGGCGTCGTTTCATCAATTCCAGCACGGCCAGCAGGGTGATGACGATTTCCACCGCGGAGTTGGCGGTCTCCAGCAGTTCGCCGAAGGTGATGCCGTGCGAAGCCGGGGTGAGCGCGTCCAGGCGTGCCAGAATCAGGGCGATCTTGTCATGCACGGTGAATAGCAGCGGCGTGACGATTGTGCCCGCCGGCTGGGTGGGCGGCAGGCTGACGAGCGCCCGCTGCACCGCCTTGAGCAGCGCCGCCAGGTTTCCTTCGCCTGGCCCCGGCGGCCGCAGCAGCACCGGCGCCAGCGCAGCACGCGCATACATCGGCTGGTGTGCTTCTTCGCGCTGACGCAACGCCAGCGCAGCCAACTTGAAGCGTCGGTACTCGCGCAACTGTTGGGCCAACGCCTCTGCCGGATCTTCCTCATCTCGTTCAGGCGCCGGCGGTTTGGGCAGCAAGGCCCTTGACTTGATCCACAGCAGCTTGGCGGCCACCACCAGGAAATCGGCCAGCGCATCGCCCTGCGCCTCATCCAGGGCCGACTGCATCTGAGTCAGATATTCCAGGTACTGTCCGGTGACCTGGGCCAACGAAACAGCCGTGATATCCAGCTCATCACGCTCGATCAGATGCAGCAGCAGATCGAGCGGGCCTGCGAACACCGGCAGCGACACGTGATACGAAGGATTCGGCATTCCTCTTACCCCACATCCCCCACATCAAAGCTGCGAAAGCGTCGTCCGCTCTCGGCCAGGCTGTCGAGTTGGCGCTTGGTATCGGTGAAATCGGCGCCGGCGATGCGCTCCACCTTGACGCCCGCGGCTCGCAGCTTGTCGTCCACATCGCCCGGTGTGCCGCCCGGCCCGCCGATGATGGTGACATAGTCGGCCAGCTTGGCCTCATCCGGTGAGAAACCGACGGTCGGTTCGAAGCGTGCAATGTACTTCGCCGCGCCCTGGTAATCTGGCTCGGCCCACATGGTCGGGCTGCGCCACCACAGCAGGAGGTAATGGCGGATGAACTTGGCCGGCGCCTCACTCTCGCCGCTTTGCAGGCTTTGGATGCGCTGGAACAACAGCTTCTTCCACTGCTGGCCGCCCGTCCATTGATTGCCGGGGCAGGCGGTCTGCTGTTCGGGCATTTCCTTGTGCCCCATGATCTGACTGTTGGGCACCTTCAGATCCTGCGCCAGCCAGGCGATCAGGTGCGCGCCGCGCTCGATCTGAATCGGCGTCGGTGGCACGTCGGTGAAGTTGCCGGCAAAGACAATGCCCATGCTGTGGTTGTTCTGGCCGCCGGTTTGATAGGAAACGGTCTCCAGGTGGTTCGTCTGATAGAGCGTGCCATCCGCACCCACGAAGAAATGATAGCCAATGCCCGGCCAGCTCCGGCTGTTGACGTGATAGGCTGCCAGGCGGTCCGGTCCTACCTCGGCCGGCGCGGCCGTGTGATGCACCACGATGTGCGTGATGGCCGACTTCTGACGCTTACCGTAGACATTGCCGGGCGTCGTGCTCAAAGGCAGCTTGTCCGCAAGAACTTCGAACTGCGGCTTCTCGACGCCAACCGGCTTGGGCGTGCCCCCACCGCCAGCCAGCAGGTCCTGAATTTGCTTCTGCAACGCGCCCACCTGCTGTTGCAACGTGGTCTTGTCCTGCTGCAAGCCGCCAACCTGCTTCTGCAACGTGGTCTTGTCCTGCTGCAACGTGCCAACCTGCTTCTGCAGAGTGGTCTTGTCCTGCTGCAGCACGCCAGCCTGCTGTTGCAACGTAGTCTTGTCCTGCTGCAAGCCGCCAACCTGCTTCTGCAGAGCGGTTTTGTCCTGTTGCAGAGGGCCAACCTGACCTTGCAGGGTCGTCACCTGGCCCTGCAACGTCTGCGCCTGCGCCTGGGACTGCGTCAGCGCGGTTTGCAGGCGCGTGGCGTTCTGCTGCGCCGCGGTCAACTGCGCCTGCGTGGTATCGAGCGTCGCTTGCGTGGTGTTGAGCGTGGTCTGCGCGGTGTTGAGCGACGTTTGCGTTGCGGCCAGGTCCTGCTTCAGGCGCTCGATCTGGCCGCGCAGCGCGGCCGTGTCCGCGCCGCCGCCGTCGGGCGGGGCGCTGGCCTGCACCGCCTTGACCTTGGCCACCAGGGTGTTCTTGTACACGGCGCCCTGCAGCCACTGCGCGCCGGGGGACGCGGTCGCGACGAATTCGCTCACGCCCTTGAGCGCCTCGATCGGCAGCTTGAACTGCTGCAGGAGCCAGGCGCACAGCCGCGCGCCGGCGTCGAGCTGCGCATCGGTGGGCGTCACGACTTTGAAGTTGCCGGCAAAGCAGACCTGCACGCCGGTGAACAGCCACGCCTGCAGGTCGTCCACGCTTTCGGTCAGGCGCCCGGTCTGCAGAATGGCGCCATCGGCCTGAATGTAATAATGGTAGGTGATGCCGGGCCAACGGCCCATGTGCGCCTGCGCAATCCGTTCCGCCGTCACCGACGGGTCTACCGCCGTGTGATTGATGACCACCAGCTTGACCTGGGCCAGATCGCGTGACTTGAAACCCTCTTTGCGCGGCAACTGCGCGATCACGTCCCTGATGATGGGCGCGGGCAGCAGGCCAGGGCCATGCGGGCCGCCGCCGGCCGCCAACGCCGCCTCCAGTTGGGCGCGCAGGTCGTCCGTTTCCATCTGCAGGCTGATGATCTGGCCGTTCAGTTCATCCACCAGGCCATCCTTCTCCTGCACTTGGCGCGTCAAGGCATCCACCTGGTCCTGCCGCGCCTTGATCTGACCGGCCAGCTCCTGCACCTGGCGCGTCAAGGCATCCACCTGGTCTTGCCGCGCCTTGATCTGGCCGGACAGATCCGTCACCTGGCGATTGAGGCCATCGAGCTGCGCCTGCCGCGTCGCCAGTTGAAGGTTCAGTTCCTTGACCTGGTTGCGCAGCGCCTCCAGTTCCGCGCTGGGGATGGGCGATGCGCCGTCACCCTCCGGCTTGATGGCCTGAATCCTGGTCAGCAGGGTCTGCTTGTAATTCTGTCCGCTCAGCCATTGGCGGCCCGGCGACCCGGTGACGATGAACTCGCTGACCCCCTTGATCGCCTCCACGGGCAGCTTGAGTTCCTGCAGCAGCCAGGCCATCAACGCGGCCGCGGCATTCAGTTGCGCCTCATTGGGCGCCACGTCGGTAAAATTGCCGGCAATGGCAATGTTGACTGCGTTGTAGATGTAGGACTCGGCGCGCGACACGACCTCGGTCAGCGGGTTGGTTTGCTGAATCGCGCCGTCCACCGTGATGAAATACTGATGGACGATGGCCGGCCAACGTTTGCGCTGCGCCTCGGCCACGCGGTCTGCGCCGATCTCCGGCCGCACGGCCGTGTGATTGACCACCAGGTACTGAATGTCACTCTGCGGCCGCTGAATCAGCGCGCTGGCATCACGTGGCAGGCTGTTGGCGATGTCCTGGATGGTCGGTTGCGGAATGCGGACGCCCACGCCGTTGCCCCGCTTGATCTGATCTTCCAGTTGCTTGATGCGCGCCTGCAACTGCCCGATCTGCTGCTGCGCCTCCAGGGCCTGGACGCCGGCCAGGCGCAGGCGCACGGTGTTCTGTTGCAGTTCCAGCGCCACGCGCTGGAAATACTGCGTCTGCAGTCCGCTCTGCGTGTCCCGGTATTCATCGGTGATGGGATAGCCGGCCACATCGAGGCCAAAGCGTCGGAACCAATCCAGGAAGGGGCCACGCACCGTCTTTTTGGTCTCCGGGAAGAACTGCTCGACCGGCGGCGCCGGGTCAGATTGGCCGGCCTTCACCTCCACCGCCACGGTCAGCGGCTGACTGCCCCGTGACCGGAACCAGGCAACACCTTCCTCCACCAGGTCCCAGCGCAGGGTGTACTTGGCGGCTTGCGTGGGCACGGCCAATTTCGCGGCCGCAAAGGTGACTTCGCCATTCGCCGGCACATCGTTGGGCAGTTCGGTGCGCAGATCGCCGTTGGTGAAGGAGACTTCGGCGCCGCTGGCGTTCAGCCAATGGTAGCCGAGGCGCACCGGGTTGGCGCCGGCTTTGGGCCAGGTCTTACTGCCCTCGTTGCGTATGCGCAGCTTGACGCTGCTGACGCTGCCCGCGGTCAGTGCCGCGGGCACGGTGTGTTCCACAAAGCGGGCCTGGATTTCCGGCCGTTGCTGCAATTTATCGGGCCAGGTGTAGCGCCACTTGAACGTCTCACGGAAGTCTTCGATGACGCCCTGCTTGCCGTCTATGCCCCAGCGGTCGCCGGCCACCTGCGGCCAGCGATACAAGATCAGGGCGCGAATCACCTGGTTGCCGGGCTGCCGGTTCCACCAATCAATTTCGCCGTAGGCGCGCTGCACCCATGTCGTGTTGCGATTGGTCCAGGCAATGTCTCCCTGGTCCGTTTCGGTGATGTAGCAGGGCAGGCTGCGCATGGAAGCAGGCACGGCATTGAGAAAATCCTGGTACGTCCGGAAGTTGTAGCGCCGATTTTGGAAGGGGGCGTTCATCGTCGCGTCGCTGGCAATCAGGTTGGGGTCATCGCCGTGCGTGTAGGCGTGCAGGGTAAAGCCGTCGCAGTTGGTCGGGCCAATCAGCTTGAGGATGTCGGCAAAGTAGAGCACCCAATCGCCGTTGGGGTTGCCGGGATAGGTCGTGGAAGGGTTCCAGGGCGCCGCGCCGCCCACCAGCACCTGGGCCTGAGGCTGCACCAGGTGCATGGCCTCGCGACACTGGCGGTAGCAGCGGGCATACAACTCCGGTGTGATGACCTCGCCGCCCGCGCCGCCGGCCCGTTCCACCGGGTGATTCATCTCGTTGCCGATGATCCAGATCGTGCAGCCACGCGAGTTCTGCACGAAATTGGCGCAGCGACGGGCAAAATCGTTGTAGCGATCCGAGCGCGGGATCGTACCGGCCGGCTCGTAGCCGTTGTTCAAGCGCACCATGACGCCGAAGCCCCGGTTGCCGTAGTCGCTGTAGTCGCGCCCGCCGCGGTCGTTGGGATCCGCGCCGATCGCTTCGGTGAAGAGAATCCAGCCTTTAGCGCCGGCCTGCTCCATCACCCATTCGCCGCCGGGATCATGGAGACCGTAGATAAAATCCGATTGATAGGAATCGCTGGGCATGACTGCTGCCTCCCCGGCGCCCGACAAGGCGCCGCTGTGGTTGAGTGTTCGATGTAATCGTCGCACCGAGGCGGATGCGTTGGCGCCTATTATACACGAATCAGAGCCGAATGTCGAAGAGTTCGCGGGTCTCAGCGCAGCCGTTGGTTGCGGTCGAATTCCTGGCGCGCCTGGGCGAGCAGCGTCTCATCGCGCCAGCACGAGGGCAGAATGAACACAGCAGGTTTCGTCACCTGCTGGCCGCGCAGGTAGTAGTAGTTGACGCGCTTCGATGGCAGAAAGTACTCATGCTGCAGCGCCGACAGGAAGTCCGCGATCTGCTGTTGAAGCCCAGCGACCAGCGCTGGACGGTGTATCCAGCCGTTGGCCGGGCAGGGCGATTTCTCACATTGGCACTGGATGAGAATGCCTCGTTCCATCAGGCTGATCTCGCGGGTCGCCAGCACCCGACTGGTTGAGCGCATCACGAAGGCCACGATGCGCGGCGTATCTTCGTAGATCTCCAGGTTGATCTCGACCGCTTTGAGCACAGGGACGGCCGGCGCGGCTGGCCGCGTCGGCTTGGCGGCGGGGCGCTTCTGCCCAACGGGGCCTGACGCCGCAGGTTTGGCGCTCGCTTTGGGCGGCGGGGGGAGGCGGCGGCGGCGGCGGCGGAGGAGGAGGAGGAGGAGGCGTCCCTTTCAGCGTCGCCGGCTGGCCGGCATCCGCGTGGCACAGCGTCTGATGCTCTCCACAGGCGCCGCGTCCGCACACCGGGCACACGCGCAGGCTGGCGCGGCAGACTGCCTGCCCACACACCACGCAAGTCTGCATCTGATCGGTACACAGTTGGCAGTAGGTGCGATTGCACTCGATGCAGCGAGGGGCCAGGCAGTGGTCATGTGCGAGATGGCCGCCGGTGCAGAGATGGAGGTTCTCGCCTGGCTGGCCACAATAATCGCACAGCAATGGCTCCAGGCGATGCACCAATGGGTTCCAAACGGCAAAGCGGGTAACCGTCGCGCGGCGATTGGCGATGGTCACTGGCAGCACCACCTTGGGTTGCACGATGAGCAGCATGTTGATGAGATCCAGCTCAACCCGGATCTGGTGGCGGGCCAGGGCGTCGGCCAGCTTGGCGCTGCGTTCTGCGGCCAGGGCTTCGAGCTTGGATTCGGCGTTTCGGCGCCGCTCGACCTCGGTAGTCTCCGTCCGCGCCAGGCGCTGCTTCAGATCATGCTCCAACGAATCGTAGTAGTCTTCGAGGCGCGCCCGATCCAACTCAAGAAAGCGCTGCGTGCGCGTCTGCAAAGTCGCCAGCCGGTCGGCCAGGGAAGCCTCGGCTGCGACCGTGGCACGAGAAAGCAGCGCCCGCAAGGTGGCAGGAGCCAGCGCGTCGCCGGCGCCTTGCCAGTGGGGTTGCGCCACCGCCAGACGGGGAAAAGCCGTCTCGGTCTCGAAGGATACCAGCCGCTCCAGCAGCTCGGCGTCACGCACCGCATACCCACCCTGCACATCGAGCATCACGGAAATAATCTGCTCCTGCTTCTCGTCGCTGAGAAAGGTGGCCTTGAAATTGAAGCGCAGATAGTGATGCAGGGCGGCCTGCTCCGCCGCGTCGCGCTGCGGGCTGAGGCGGGCGTTGGGAAAGCCCCAGGACTTGGCCGCCATGTCGAAGAGGCCCCGCTTCTCCAACCGCACGTGGTTGACTGCCACCTGGGCGTAGCCAACTTCGCCCAACAGACGGCTGGCAATCGCCTCCACCAGGGGGTGGTTCACCGAAACGCGCAGGGCTTCGGCGTTTCCACTGGCATCGAAGATCAGTTTCAGATAGGCTTCGACGTGCAGTCCCGCCGCCAGTGCATCGGGCAACAACACCTCATGCATGCCGTAGGCGGGCGCGGCAAGAATGCTGCCTTCGTGTTCGAGATAACCTAACACAAAGCGAGCCAGATCGAAGTGCTCGGCCGTGCTCTGATCACTCATTCCGAGTTGAAATCCTCTCCAAACAAGGCTTCATCGTACTCCTGGGCGTGCCGATAGGCCGCGCGCGCTTTCACCAGGTCCTCGCCCAGACCCGTCATACCCTGCTGCATGTCCTGGTGTGACCGCGCCTGCGCCCAAATCTCCAGGATGATCTCCTCGAAATCGCGCTCGTCACCCATCTGCCCCAGGATCATATCCATCTCGCCAATGACCAGCTCGAACATGTTCAGTTTGCGATCCAGGATATCCAACACGAAATCTTCGATGGTGCCTTCGGCGGCCAGGTTGAAGATGTCCACGGGGCGGTCCTGCCCCACGCGATGAATGCGACCGACCCGCTGCTCGATGCGCATCGGGTTCCAGGGCAGATCGAAGTTGACCATCGCCCGGCAGAATTGCAGGTTGCGCCCCTCGCCCGCCGCCTCGGTCGAGAGCAGGATCGGTTGGTTGTCCTGAAATTCGTGAATCGCCGCATTCTTTTGCGCCGTGCTGAGGCCGCCGTGGTAGACCACACAAAACATGTTCTCCCCGCGCAGGCGCTCAGCCAGCATCTCCTGCGTGGCGCGGAACTGAGTAAAGATAATCACCTTGTCCCCGCGACCGTCAGCCAGCTGAGCGGTCAACAGCTTGTGCAGGGCGTCGGCCTTGGCCGCGGCGACCACGGTTTCGGCCTGCGCGATCAGGTGCAGCAGTGTGGCCCGGTAGGGCGCCAGGGACGCGCTGCCGGCCAGCGAGCGCAAGGTGGAAATGGTCGCGGCGGCGCTGCTGCCCGCCTCGCGCAACAGGGTCATCACCCCGAAGCGGTGCGCGGCCGTGATCTGGTCCGCGATCATCTGGCGGGCCAGGGTCGCGATGCCATCGTAGAGCGCCTGTTCGTCGGGATGCAGCTTCAAGCGAATGGTGTGGGCGCGGCGCGGCGGCAGCTTCAGGCTGATCTGGCTGCGGGTGTGGCGCACCATCACGTCGGCCAGCAGATCGCGCAGCAGCGCACGGTTCCTGGGCAGGCGCGGATCGCCGCGCACCACGAACTGCTGGCTGAACTCCTTGGGGCTTTTGAGCTGGCCCGGCTTGAGCACCGTGACCAGGTTATGCAGCTCCGTGAGCCGATTTTGCACCGGGGTCGCGGTGAGCAGCAGGATGTATTTCTTCTGCAGCGCGTTGACGAGCTGCCAGGAGGCCGATGAGCGGTTCTTGAGATGATGGGCCTCGTCTACAATCACCAGGTCGTATTCTTTGGCCGTGATGGCGCTGGCATGTTCGGCGCGGCGCGCGGTGGCCAGCGACGCGATGACGCGGGGGTAACGTTCCCAGGCGCCTGCCCCCAGGCTGCGAAACTCCGGGCTGTTGCTGGTGACAAAATCGGTCAGATCGAACTTGACCGCCAGTTCT
Organism: Candidatus Amarolinea dominans; assembly: GCA_016719785.1. Classification (NCBI taxonomy): domain Bacteria; kingdom Bacillati; phylum Chloroflexota; class Caldilineae; order Caldilineales; family Candidatus Amarolineaceae; genus Candidatus Amarolinea; species Candidatus Amarolinea dominans. Next base: position 73,924 of record JADJYJ010000003.1, on the reverse strand, counting down.
TCCTGCCACTGCTCCACCAGACCGGGCGGGGTCAGGATCAGGACCCGAGACACCATCTGGCGCAGCAGGTATTCCTTCAGCACCAGGCCGGCCTCGATCGTCTTGCCCAGGCCCACCTCGTCGGCCAGCAGACCGCGGCCGCGCAAACGCCGCAGCGCGGTGCGTGCGGCGCGAATCTGGTAATCGAAGGGCTGGAAGGGAATCACGGCGAGCGCGAGAAGCTCTTCGAACCCCGTCACCAGTTGCAGGTGCGCGGCCATGAGCTTCAATTGGTAGAGGGCAAGGTCGGCGCGCGGGTCTATGGTCAGGTCCGCGACCGGACGCAGACGAATCTCCGGCCGAATGAGCAGCGAGTTAGGCGAGTCCGTGGTTTTTGCCATACCGGTGTATGATAGCCGGGCGCGTGACTCACGTCAAGCGCGGGCATGAGAGCGCAGAGCTTGCTTCTCTCGTCCAACGTTGTCCGACCAGGAGGTCGGACCTACGGCAATGCAAACATGCCACCGGGTAGCTACCTACCTACCCGAACGGGTAGGTGCATTTGCCATCCGGCCCGGCGTGTGTATAATAGTCCCCAACTTCGAATCATTGTCGTGAAGACACAGGCGTCTTGACGCACTCGATGCAAATGATAGACGCCTGTGTCTTTTTTGTTGCCCGATCCAGTTACGTCTGATGGCAATCAACCGTCAAACTTGAATCACGCGCACCCGATGCGCGACGAACCCATGTCACAGAACGGGAAGGAAATGTTTATGTCCAATTCGTTGACCACGAATCTTTGGTCATCTGGCGCGGACACCAAGCTGGAGGTCATCCAGTTGCCCACCGAGCAACTGAAAGCGATGTTCCACACCCTGGTGCTCATCCGGCGAACCGAGGAATCGCTGCTTGAGATGGCCGTCTCAGGCAAGATTGGCGGCGCCATGCACACCGCCATTGGCCATGAGGGCAGCGCGGTTGGCATGGCCGCGGCCCTGCGCCCTGACGACTACATCACTCACACCTATCGCGGCCACCATCACGCCCTGGCGCGCGGCATGAAGACGACGGTCGCCATCGCCGAGGTGTTGGGCCGCGCCACCGGCTTTGCCGGTGGCAAGGGCGGCTCCATGCACTTCATCGAGCCGAGCCTGGGCCTGTATGGCGGCAACGGCATCGTGGGCGGACAGGTGCCGCACGCGGCCGGCCTGGCCCTGGCCAGTTACCTGCGCGGCGAGGACCGCGTCGCCATCACCTTCTTTGGTGAAGGCGCCATCTTCCAGGGCGTCATGCACGAGACACTCAACATCGCCAGCAAGTGGAAGCTGCCGATCATCTTCTACTGCGAGAACAATCGCTACTCCGAAATGACGCCGACCTATCGCACCGCCTCGCCGCCCGAACTCTATCTGTTTGCCCGCGCCTATGGCATGGCCAGCGTGCAGATTGACGGCAACGATGTCGAGGTGGTCTACACCGCGATCTCGCAGGCCGCGGCGCGGGCGCGGGCCGGCGAAGGCCCCACCTTCATCGAAGGTCTGACCTATCGGCTGTCAGGGCATATGGCGGGCGATTTGGAGACCTACCGCACGCCTGAGGAGATCGAGTATCAGCGTCAGCATGAGCCATTGGTGGTGCTGACGCAGAAGCTGGTCGCACGCGGGGTCAGCGAGGCTGAGATGCAGCAGGTGCGCGACGAGGTGGAGGCAGAGGTCAAGGCGGCCGTGGAATTTGCCGAGAAAAGCCCGTGGCCCGATCTATCCGAGGCCTACACCGACGTCTTTGCCCCCTGAGGCGGCGTAAGGAGTATACCAAAAATGGCGATGCGAACAACAACTTATATTCAAGCGATCAACGAAGCCTTACGCGAAGAGATGCAGCGTGACAGCAACGTCTTCCTGATGGGTGAAGACGTGGGGCAGTACGGCGGCCTCTTCCGCGTCACACGTAACTTATTCGATGAATTCGGCCCCAAGCGCCTGCTGGACACCCCCATCAGCGAGCAGGCCTTCATTGGCATGGCCGTGGCGCGCCATGCCGGCTTGCGACCGGTCTGCGAACTGATGTACATGGACTTTTTCCTGGTCTGCCGCCGATCAGATCCTCAACCAGGCCGCCAAGATGCACTACATGTACGGCGGCCTGGTGAAGGTGCCGATGGTCATTCGCGGGCAGCAGGGCGGCGGCAAGCGCTATGGCTCACAGCACAGTCAGTCGGTGGAAAGCACGCTGGCGCAGTATCCTGGGCTGAAGGTGGTGGCGCCATGCACGCCTTACGACGCCAAGGGCCTGCTGCTGGCGTCCATCCGTGATAACAACCCGGTCGTCTTCCTCGAACACAAGCTGCTCTACTTCACCAAGGGCGACGTGCCCGCGGCTGGCGTGGAATATGTCGTGCCGATCGGCAAGGCTGAGGTCAAACGGCCCGGCCGCGATATCACCGTGGCGACCTTCAGCTTCTGCGTGCTGCAGGCCCTCGAAGCCGCGGCCGAGCTTTCCAAGCAGTACGGCATCGAGGTCGAAGTGGTTGACCTGCGCAGCGTCGTGCCGTTGGACATGGAGACGGTCCTCGATTCGGTCGCCAGGACCGGACGCCTGCTGGCAGTGCATGAGTCGCATGCCATGAACGGCATCGGCGCGGAACTGGTGGCGCGCATGTACGAAGAGGCGCCGGAATTGCTGAAAGCGCCGGCGCGGCGCCTGGGCGCGCCGCCGGTCTCGATCCCGGTCTCGATGACGCTGGAAGAAGAGATGCTGCCGCGCAAGCGCCAGATCAAGGCGATGATCCTGGAAATGTTGGGCGTGTCCGCCGCGGCGCGCAAGGAGTAAGGCAATGGCGACAGAACTGCGATTTCCTGAGAATCTGTCAGGCGTAGATGGCATCATCGTCACCCGTTGGCTGGTGAAGGTGGGAGACACGGTGCAGCCGGGCGATATTCTGCTGGAAGCGGCGACCGACAAGGTGGATACCGAGGTTCCGGCCACGGTGGGTGGCGTCATCCTGCAACTGAACTACAGCGACGGCGAGATTCTGCCGGCCAATCCGCTGCTGGGGATTGTGGGACAGCCAGGCGAAGCCGTGGTGGAATCTGCGGTCGCGGCGTCGGCAGAAACTGTGGCGCCCTCTGCAGCGCCCGCGGCCGAAACCGCGCCGGAGGTACCCCCCGCCACTCCCGTGGCGCGACGGATGGCTGAGCAATTGGGCGTTGACTTGAGCGGCGTCGAAGGCTCAGGCCCGCGCGGTCAGGTCACGAAAGAGGATGTTCTGGCCCAGCAGGCGGCGCAGAAGAACGCGCCGGCGGCTGCGCTGGCTCCCGCCCCAATGCCTGCGCCTGGGCCGATCCCCGCGGCCACGGCTGTCAGCGCCGATGCCGATCTGCGCGACCTGGCATCGCTCACCGTGCGGCGCCTGGCGGCGGAGAACAGCATCAACCTGCGCGAGGTGGCCGCGGGACGGCCGCTGAGCGCGCTGACCAAGTATGATCTTCTCAGCGCCATTGCCAGCCGCAGCGCGGGCAAGCCGGTGGTCGTGCCGCCGCGCGTGGCTCCGACCAGCGCACCGGTGGCGGCGCCAGCGGCCCAAAAGCAGCAGGCAGCGCCGGTTGCTTCACCGCCACCGCTGGCGGCGCCGCCCAAGCCGGCCGCCGCCCCGACGCCCGGCCCAGCCAAACTGCAGGCCGGCGAGGAGTTCGTGGCGCACAACCGCATGCGCCAACTGGTGGCCCGCAACACCACGCAGGCCGCGTTCAGCATTCCGCATGTCACCACCATGTGGGATGTCAACATGGTCGCGGTGCTCGAACACCGCAAGGCGCACAAGGCCGAATTTGCGGCCGCGGGCGCCAACCTGACGGTCACGGCCTATTTGATTCAGGCCATCCTGGCCGGACTCAAGGCTGTGCCGGCCGCCAACTCGACCTGGACCGACGACGGGCTGATCATCAAGCGCGCCTACCACATCGGCATGGCGGTGGCCCTGCCCGCGGACTCGTATGGCGTCGGTGGCCTGATCGTACCGGTCATCAAGAATGCCGGCGATCTGAACCTGCTCGGCGTGGCGCGTGCGGTCAACGATGTGGCCGAGCGGGCGCGCAAGAATCAACTGCGCGCGGATGAGATGCAGGGCGGCACCTTCACCCTGACCAACTATGGCACCTCCGGCAGCCGCTTCCAGACGCCGGTCATCGTCAATGGGCAGGCCGGCATCCTGGGCGTCGGCGCCATCGAGAAGCGGCCGGTGGTGGTGAGCAAGGGTAGTCCCCTGGAGGCCAGCGCGGGCGACTACCTGGCCTTCCTGCCCATGACCACCTTGGGCTTCAGCTATGACCACCGCATCCTGGACGGCGCGACGGCCGACGCCTTCTGCGCGGCGGTCAAAGCGGCGCTGGAGAAGTGGCAGTAGCGTTTGCGCCCATCAGGCGCGATCTCAATCGCTCGCCTGCTGAACAGGTCGGAGTCTTGTATGAGACTCCGGCCTGTTTTTTTCTGGCAAACCAGCGCAATTGTGCTATACTTGCCTGGTCTGTGACCACACACAGAGCAAAGTTCTGTGCAGAATGGGAAAAGAGACAGTCATGCGCGAGTTCAACACACTGGGACCGGTCAATCCGCGTGAGCACACAGATCAACTCATGTGCCTTGTCGAGCAAGCAGGAGGAAAGCATCAGTGAGTAATTGGCTATATCTAGACAATTTCCGGGGTTTCCAAAATACGCTGATTCCGCTCACGAACGTCAATTTTCTCGTCGGAGAAAACAGCACGGGAAAGACATCGGTCTTGTCATTGATTTCTCTACTTGGATCACCCCAATTCTGGTTCAGCCAAAATTTCAATAGCGACGTCGTGAACCTGGGCCGTTTTAGGGACATTGCCAGTGCGCATTCTGGAACAAGAGGGCGCTTTAGGGTTGGATATATTGTACCTGACTCGGCGAGCGATGAAAACAGGTCTCAATACTCTCAATACTATGAAGCAGTATTAATGACTTTCGAAGAAGTAGACAACAACCCTCTCATTTGTCAATACGACTACATTGGATGGCAGGGAGAAGCTAGAATCGAATTCAATGGTAAGGGAATTCGTTACCAGTTCCGGCACGTAGAGAAAGAGAGTTTACTTCCCGAATTCGTTATGGGGGTTTTCCAGAGATGGATATCGGCCCTGACGGAGGACAAGGATTTCAAGCAATTGCAAAGGCAGGACTCCTTCAATCGGCGGATGGCCCTCATGTTCGTTGACCAATTGATACAACAAATACATGATGAAAGCGCCATAGAATACGACAAGCATCAATTCAGCATTCGTATGCCAAGATTCACTCACAACATGACTTGGTTGGCCCCTATAAGGAGCAAACCTAAGCGTACCTACGATGAATATAAACTGGACTTCACTCCAGAGGGCGAACACACCCCATACCTGATTCGAAGATTGCTCAAGAGCAAGGGGTCTACTGAGTTTCGAGAATTCATTGAGAGATTCGGCCTGGAAAGTGGTCTGTTCGAAAAACTGGAAATCAAGGGTTTTGGCAAGGAGGTAGCATCTCCCTTCGAACTAAGAGTGGTGTTGAGCAACCTACATATAGCCCTGGTAAACGTTGGCTACGGCGTTTCACAGGCACTTCCAGTTGTCGTCGAGATGTTTGCGCGCCCAGAAGGCAGCAAATTCGCTATCCAACAGCCAGAAGTGCATTTGCATCCAAGAGCTCAAGCAGCTCTCGGCGACGTAATCTTCCGGTTAGTCGTCTCTGAAAAAAAACAGTTTTATGTTGAAACCCATAGCGACTATCTGATTGACAGGTTTCGGTTGAATTATCGCAGCATCAACGGCGATTCCTGTCCAGACTCGCAAATCCTATTCTTCAGCAGGAACCGCGATGGTAACAAAGTTACTCCGATCCCGATAGAAAAAAACGGAGAGTACTCAGAGGATCAACCAAGCGATTTTCGGGAATTCTTTGTTCGTGAGCAAATGAGGATTCTGGGACTGTAATATGTGTATTGTGATTGACACAAATTCCCTTGCTTCGGTATTCGACCAGAAATCTGAACATCATGCTGAATTCAGACCGGTCCTCGAGTGGATTGTTCTTGGAAACGGGAAGATCGTTTACGGCGGGACGACATACAAACGAGAGCTTGCCAAGGCAACCAAATACTTCAGGTTGCTCGTTGAGTTGAAGAAAGTGTCAAAAATCGTTGAGATAGATAGCGTTAGAGTGGGTGAGATTGAACAACGATTGGCACAAACGCTATCTCATTCGGATTTCGATGACCCTCACATTGTGGCAATCATCATTGCATCCGGTTGTAGACTTATCTGCTCGGCCGACGCAAGAGCTTTTCGCTATTTTCGGCTTGCGGAGTTCTATCCCAAGCATGTGCAGCGCCCACACATTTACAGCCGGAAACTGAATAGAGGTCTGCTTCAAGATAAGAATATCGCAGATTGTTGCAGACCGCTATCGAAGTTACCGAAAGCTGTCGGTCTCAACCTGCACGTTTGATTTCACTTTTCTTATGTCCTGATACAATGCTTTTGGGGAGAGAAAGAATGGCGTTCAAAGACGTACCAAACCAGGTAGATTTCGTGGCCCTGGAACAAGAGATCCTCAAGTTTTGGCGGGAGACCGACGCGTTCAATGCGCTGCGCCGCCTGCGCGCGACCAGCGACAAGCGCTGGAGCTTCCTCGATGGCCCCATCACCGCCAACAACCCGATGGGGGTGCATCACGCCTGGGGACGCACCTACAAAGACCTCTATCAACGTTTTCACGCGATGCAGGGCTACAATCAGCGCTGGCAAAACGGCTTCGACTGCCAGGGCCTGTGGGTTGAGGTGAACGTCGAAAAGGAGCTGGGCTTCAAGAATAAACGCGACATCGAGGCGTTTGGCCTGGCCGAGTTCGTCAAGCTGTGCAAGATGCGCGTGCTCGAATTCTCTGCGGTGCAGACCGACCAATCCATCCGCCTGGGCTACTGGATGGACTGGAACGACCCGGTCGAGCTGCGTCGCCTGCGCAGCCTGCTCAGTGAAGATGCCGAACAGCCGGTGACCATCCAGGGGGCGAACGGCCCTGTGACCGGCACGGTGGAACAGGTGGTGGGGCGCCTGGGCATGCCGGACGTGGGCGGCTCCTACTACACCTTCAGCGACGAAAACAACTACATGATCTGGAGCTTCCTCAAGAAGTGCCATGACCAGGGCTGGCTCTACAAGGGCACCGACGTGATGCCCTGGTGCCACCGCTGCGGCACCGGCATCAGCCAGCACGAGATCGTCACCGATGGTTACAAGGAAGTGACACACGAGTCGGTCTATCTCAAGTTCCCGCTGGTGGGCCGCGAGAAAGAAGCGCTCCTGGTGTGGACCACCACGCCCTGGACGTTGACCAGCAACGTGGCCGCGGCCGTGGGGGCCACATTGACCTACGTCAAGGTGACGCAGGATGACGGCTGGACCTATTACCTGGCCCAGGGCGCGGTCAAGAGCACGCTCAAGGGCAAATTCGAGATCGTGGGCGAGTTGAAGGGCGCAGAGATGCTCGGCTGGGAGTACCGCGGCCCCTTCGACGAACTGCCGGCGACGGAGGCGGCGCTCAGCGGCGCGTATCGCCATCGGGTCATCGCCTGGAAGGATGTGGGTGAAGAAGAAGGCACCGGCATCGTACACATTGCGCCGGGCTGCGGCGCGGAGGACTTTCACCTGAGCAAGGAGCACAGCCTGCCGGTGATTGCGCCCCTGGATGAAAACGGCATCTACCTGGATGGCTTCGCCTGGCTGACGGGCAGTCATGTGGCCAACGTGGCCGCGCCGATCTTCGACAGCCTGCGTGCCAAAAATGTCCTTTATCGCACCCAACGCTACAGCCATCGTTACCCCACCTGCTGGCGCTGCGGCGAAGAGCTGATCTTCCGCCTGGTGGATGAGTGGTTCATCAGCATGGGCGCGCTCTACGACAAACCGCGCAGCGAAGTGACTGCGGCCGAAAAGGACGCCAGTTTGCGCTACCAGATCATGGATGTGGTGGATGAGATCAACTGGCACCCGGAGTTTGGCTACGACCGGGAGATGGACTGGCTGCGCAACATGCACGATTGGATGATCAGCAAGAAGCGCTACTGGGGCCTGGCGCTGCCGATCTGGGAGTGTGCTGACTGCGGTCATTTCGATGTCGTCGGCAGTGACCATGAGCTGCAGGAACGCGCCGTCGAAGGCTATGAGGTCTTCGAGGGCCACACGCCGCACCGTCCCTACATTGACGCCATCAAGATTCGCTGCACGCAATGCGGCGCGCTGAGTGCGCGCATCAAAGACGTGGGCAATCCGTGGCTCGACGCCGGCATCGTCGCCTTCAGCACCATGCACTACCGCGAAAAGCCGGAGGAATGGGCGCGCTGGTTCCCGGCCGATTTCATCACCGAGAGCTTCCCCGGCCAGTTCCGCAACTGGTTCTACAGCCTGTTGGCGCAGAGCGCCGCGCTGGTGCGCCGACCGCCCTTCAAGAACGTCCTGGGCTTCGCCACCCTGCTGGCCGAAGACGGTCGCGAGATGCACAAGTCGTGGGGCAATGCGATCGAGTTCAACGAGGCGGCCAACGTGATGGGCGCCGATGTCATGCGCTGGCTCTATCTTCATCACCGGCCGGAACAGAATATGCTCTTCGGCTACAAATTGGGCGATGAAACCCGCCGCCGCTTCCTCATACCACTGTGGAATGTCTACAGCTTCTTCGTCACCTATGCCAACCTGGATGACTGGCAGCCCGGGCAAGCAGCGTCACCGACATCTTCTTCTACGGCCAACGCCCAGATGGACGCCTGGATCAGCGCCCGTCTGCACGAAACCGTGGTCGCAGTCACCGCGTCGCTGGCGGCTTTTGACTCGCTGCAAGCCACGCTGGTCATCGAGGCCTTCCTGGACGATCTCTCGAATTGGTACGTGCGCCGGGGGCGTCGCCGTTTCTGGAAGAGCGAACGCGACGCGGACAAGCTGGCGGCCCTGGAGACCCTTTACGAGGTGCTGGTGACGCTGACAAAGTTATTGGCGCCATTCGTGCCCTTCACCACCGAGGCGATGTATCAAAACCTGGTGCGCAGCGTGGACACAGACGCGCCGGTCAGCGTGCATCACACCGATTGGCCGGTCGCTGATCCCGAGCGGGTGAACCGACACCTGCTCGACAAGATGGGCCTGGCAATCGCCATCGCCGCGCTGGGGCGCGCCGCGCGCAGCAGCGCCGACGTCAAGCTGCGCCAGCCGCTGGCGACGGCGCAGGTCCACGTCGCCTCCCAGCAGGCGCGCCGCGATGTGATCGAACTGCTCGACGTGCTGGCGGAGGAGATCAACGTCAAACAGATTAAGGTGGTGGCCGAGGTGGGCGCATTAGTCGCCTATAAATTGCTGCCGAACAACCGGGTGCTGGGGCCACGCCTGGGCAAGCTCTTCCCACTGGTGCGCGGCGCCCTGGCCGCGCTCGATCCGGTGGCCGCGGCAACGACCCTGCAAGATGGCGGCGCCATCACCCTTGACCTGGGCGGCGTTCCCATCAGCCTGGCCGGCGATGACATCCTGGTGCAGACCGAATCACGCGGCGGCCTGGCGGTTGCCAGCGACAAGGGCGTGACCGTGGCGGTTGACACCCATCTCACCGCAGAACTGGTGGCGGAAGGCTACGCGCGCGATCTGGTGCGAGCCATCAACACCCTGCGCAAGGAGGCCGGCTTCGCGATTGATGATCGAGTGCAGATCGCGTATGAAGCCGCAGGAGAAAGCGCAGCAGCCTTCGTCCTCTTCGCCGATTTCATTCAGCGTGAGACGCTGGCGGTCTCGCTGACGCCAGGCAACGCCCCGGAGGCCGCGGTGCATCAGATGGTCAAGATCGGTGATGAGCAGATCGCCATCGCCTTGCAGAAGGTGTAGGAGGAAATCGTGAGTGACGTAGGAACATCTCGGGCAGGGACCGATTGGCAGGAGTTGGTGGGTAACCTGCACATGCACACCATTCATTCGGATGGCACGGGTACGCATCAGGACCTGGTGGCGGCCGCGCAGGCCAACCAACTCGATTTCATCATCGCCACCGACCACAATGTCCTGGTCTCGCAGGAAGAAGGCTGGCACGGCCGCGTGCTGCTGCTGGTGGGCGAAGAAGTCAACGACGCCAGCCTGCAGCCAGAGATCAACCACTGCCTGGTCATGGGCGTGCAGACCGATGTCAGCGCGCACGCGGCCGAACCGCAGGCCCTGATCAACGCGGCGCACAGTCAGGGCGCGGTCACCTTCCTGGCCCATCCCATCGAACGCGCATCGCCCTTGCTGTCAGACACCTACGAGTGGCATGCCTGGGAGGTCAACGGTTTCACCGGCATCGAACTGTGGAATTTCATGTCGGAATTTCGCTACTACGCCTGGAGCAAGCTGCATGCTTTGCCCATGCTCTATCTGCCACGCTTCTTCACCACCGGCCCCTGGCCGGAGATGCTGGCAAAATGGGACGAACTGCTGGCCACGCGGTCGCAGCCCATCGTCGCCATCGGCGGCTCCGACGCTCATGCGCACACCTATCACCTCGGCCCGTTGCAGCGGTTGTTTCTCTCGTACAGGGACTGCTTCGCCGCGGTCAACACGCACCTGCTGGTGACGGCGCCGCTCAACCGCGATGTGGCGCATGACCGGGCGCTGATCTACGACGCGCTGCGTGCCGGCCATGCCTGGGTGGGCTATGACCTACCGGGCGCCACACGCGGCTTCCGCTTCACGGCCAGCAACGGGCAGGAGACAGCCATCATGGGCGATGCCCTGGCGGCCAATGGGCAGGCGGTGCGCTTCGAGATCGTCACGCCCGGCCAGGCGCACCTCAAGCTGCTGCGCAACGGGCAGGTTGTGGCGCAAGCTCGCGGAACCAGCCTGAGCTACGCATCGCCGCAGCCGGGCATCTACCGCGTCGAGGCCTGGCGCCGCGCCTGGGGCAAAGCCCGCGGCTGGGTCTTTAGCAATCCAATTTATGTAAAGTGATGGGCGCCCGTGCGACATCGGATACAGAGGGTCAGGGTGGCAGCAGTTTTCAACCATGCCGAAATAGCGAGCGGAGAGGTGCAAATGTGAACAAATATGACAGCATTGTGCGCATCATTCTACAACACTACCCTACCACCCAGGCGATCTATCTCTTTGGGTCATTTGGCACCGCCGATGAATGGCCCACGAGTGACGTGGATATTGCGGTGTTGCTCCCTCCGACAGAAGCTCGACATCAGTCTCAGTTAATGCTAACGCCCTGTCATTACGCCCTGGAGGGTGCGCTCAATAGATCGGTGGACTTGGTCAATGGTCGTGAAGTCTCGACTGTGTTCCAGAAGGAGATCATCAGATCAGGGCGCAGGATCTACACCGCTGACGATAACGCCGTTGCTGAATTCGAAATGCTGACGCTCTCGTACTATCAAAAACTGAACGAGGAACGTGCCGCGATTCTCCAGGTCTTCCGTGAGACGGGGAAAGCCTACGCAATATAAACGATCTGCTGGTGTTTGCGGATATGATTCGGCAATACGTCGAAGGCGAATAGATCATGGGAATCAACGCAGGAAGCGCCGTCGCCTGAGCAGGCCGCCCACGCCAACGGAACCGACCAGGGCGGTAAAACCAACGGGCAGCAGTAACGGACGCCGTGCGCGGGCGATGCCGCTAAGCCCGGTCGGCGCGATGGTTGGGGTGGCTGTGGCCCGCGGCGGTCGCGTGGCTGTGGGCGTCGGGGTCGGTGAAGGGGTGGCGCTGGGGCTTGCTGTGGGTGTTGGCGTCGGCGTGGCGGTTGGGGTGCCCGTGGGCGTGGCTGACGCGGTTGGCGTCGGCGTCACCGTCGGCGCGGGGGTGTTGGTGGCTGCAACCGCCTTAGGCCGTGATTCGGCCAGGGCCGGAGGACGCGGGGTATCGGTGGGAGCCGGCGGCGCGACCGGCTGACTGTCGTCGCGCACCAGGCTGATCGCGTCCACAAAGATCATGTTGGCGCCTGTGCTGTAGTTGTGATCCACGAAGAAGAAGATCGTGAGCGTATCGCTCCTGGCCACCGCGCGTACATCCAGGTTGGGATCGCCGGGCGTCGAATAGTTGCCAAAGCGCCCCGGCCCGTAATGCGTCGCCCCCCAGATCACGTTGGCCGAGGTGGGATCGGCGCCGCCGCTGGGATCGAGACCGAGTTTGCGACCGAACGCGTCCGGCTCATTGGGCGCGGCCCAGCCGACTGAGGCCAGGTAGGTGGCGCCAGGCGTGAGATTGCGCACCTGTTGAAAAACGCCGGCCTGAAACGTGCCGCCGTCGGACCAGATCTGCAGCGAGGGCGGGCCGAAGTAGGTATCCACCGCTTCGACGAACGCGGCCGAGCCACTGAGCACAAAAGGCGCCCAGCCGTCGGGCGCGGAGCCATAGGGCGTCGAATAGAAATTGTTGAAATTGCAGTTGTAGTTGACATCCGCACCGGTGCAGCCGTGTGGATCAGCCTGGGCCGCCGGGGTCAGCACGCTGAGCGCGAGTAGAGTCAGGCTGAATATGGAGGCAACCAGGCGGCGCTGAGGTCCGCATACCGAGCGGGAGGTGTCCTGGATTGACCGAACGCCGGGAAAATAATGAGAGCGAAACCAATTATTGACACGTATCATAGGCTTTGAGTATAGTTGACGGTAGAACATTCGACAAATCTGGCTGTGACCAGTAGGGGCATGGTCTTGCGCCTGCCCGCGTGGGCGACCGCAAGGGTGCGCCCCGACAAATTGAGAAGATACAGCACAAGAAAAGGAGATTCACAATGAACGAGAATAACAGTTCGCGTAACAGGATTGTGCTCATCGCAGCAGTGGCGGTGATTGCGTTGTGCCTGGTGGCTGCCGTGTCCGCCGCCATTGGCGGCGTGGCCGGCTTCGCCATCGGTCGAAATCGGCAAACCATCGAGATTCAACGAACACTGACGCCGGACGATTCACGGCGGCCGAATCAGCAAACGCCGATCCCCGGTTTGCCCTACGTGCCCGTGATGCCTGACGATCAGATGCCGATGGGGCCAGGCGTGATGGGCATGAACGGCGCCATGATCCGCGAGGTCGTCGCCGACGGCCCGGCCGCCAATGCCGGCCTGCAGGCGGGCGATCTGATCACCGCAGTCGGCAACAAGAAGCTCGATCAGGGCTTGACCCTGGCCGAAGCCATCGCCGCGTACAAGCCGGGCGATCAGGTCGAAATCACCGTCCGTCGTAGTGCGGACGAGCAAACGGTCACGGTGACGCTGGGCCAGCACCCGGACGATGCCGCCAAGCCGTACCTGGGCCTCACCTTCATCACCATGCCCATGCGCCAGACGCCAGGGCAGTGAGCAAAAAGCCATTCCCCGGCCAATTTGCTGACGGCGTCAGGGCGGTGTTATACTGACCGGCATGAGTCAGCCACCAGTATCAACCAACGGAAACCAGGTTTCGCCCGCGGAACCTGGTTTCTTTCCGTCTCCGCCTGAACCGGGGCGGAGACGGCGGTTGGCCCGCCTCCGTCCCTGGCTGCAAACGGGCATCTTTGTCCTGGCTGTCGTGTTTCTGGGCGCGCTGATCGCAACCCAATGGCAGCAACTGCAGGCCTACCCCTGGCAGATCGAGATTGGCTGGCTGCTGCTGGCCCTCGCCTTGCTGTGGCTCACCTGGCTCCTGGAACTGAACCAGTGGCGCTTCATCCTGGGGCGCCTCGGTGGATCGCTGCGCTTTGGCGAGGCGGCCCGCATCTGGTTCCTGTCCAACATCATCCGCTACATCCCCGGCAACGTCTGGCAGTTCCTGGGCATGGCCGAAATGTGCAGCCGGCTCGGCATTGCGCGCACCGCCACCTTCACCAGCATCGCGCTGCATCAGGCCATCTCCACCCTGGCCGGGCTGCTGCTGGCCGCGGTCTACTTTGCCCTGGCCGGGCAGGGCGCCTGGTTCGATCGCCTGCGCCCGGCGCTCTGGCTGGCACCGCTCGGTTTGATCTTTCTGCACCCGCGGGTGCTCGAAACCACCTTGAACTGGGCGCTGACCCGCCTCAAGCGCCCGCCTCTGCGCATCACCCTGACCGTCGTTGACCTGGCGCGCCTCCTGCTCACCTACGGCCTGGTCTGGCTTGGCTTTGGCCTGGGCTTCAGCGCCCTGGCGGCCGGACTGGCCCCGGTTGCATCCGCGCAAGTGCCCTGGCTGATTGCCGGCTATGCGGCCGCCTACGTGATTGGCTACCTCAGCCTGTTGACGCCCAGCGGCCTCGGCGTGCGCGAAGGCGTGCTGGTCCTCCTGCTGCAGGGCCTCTTCAGCGCGCCGCTGCCCGCCATCATCGCCATCGTGGCCCGTCTGTGGATGATCATCGGTGAAATCGGCGGCGCAGCCGCGGTCGCAACCTGGCAATGGGCAACGCAGCGGGGACCGCCGCCAAACGTCAGTTCCCGCCCATCTTCTGACCGGCAGGGTTCCCGCCTGAGCAGGGACCGGGTACGGGCGGCCGCCCTCGCGCTGTTCGTGCTCTACGTCGTCGGCTTCTCCCTACTGTCCATCCGCCCCCACCAGGCGCTGCGTACCCACATGGCTGACCTGGGCCAGATGGACCTGGCGATCTGGAACACGAGTCAGGGGCGCTTCGTGCAAGAAATCAAGGACGATTTCGTCAGCACCCGCCTGACCGATCACGTCGAACCGATCTTCCTGCCCCTCTCGCTTGTTTTTCACCTGTGGAACGATGTGCGCGCCCTGCTGATCGTGCAAACGCTGGCGCTGGGCAGCGGTGCCCTCGTCATCTTTGCCCTGGCCCGCGCCATGCTGCGCTCGTCGAGCGCCGGACTGGCTACATGGACGCCGTTAGTCCTGGCCCTGGCCTACCTGCTCTTCTCCCGCGCTGCAGGCCGCCAACCTGGCCGAGTTCCACGCCATTCCCCTCGCCGTCACGCCGGTTCTGCTGGCGTTTTGGTGCAATGAGCGCCGTCACTGGTGGGGATTCGTCCTCGCCTGCCTCGTCCTCATGAGCGTCAAGGAAGAAGCGGCTCTGCTGGCCTTCATGCTGGGGCTGTATGTCCTCAGCCAGGCCTGGCTGGCGCGGCGGCGCGACCGTGAAGCGATCAGTCCAAACCCGCCATCCCGCGACCGGCAACCTGGATGGCGCGCCCGCCTGCCGCGCCTGTCCGCAATCACGGCCGGTCTGCTGGTCATGCTGCTCAGCCTGGGCTGGTTCTATCTCGCCACCTTCGTCATCATCCCCCGCTACGCCGCGCAGGTCTACGGCGTGGATCAATCGGTCTACTTTGCCCGCTACGGCGCCCTGGGCGATTCCCCCCTTTCCATCGTCAGGAGCTTCTTCACGCAGCCGGCCCTGGTCTGGAAAATTGCCACCGAACCGTCACGGCTGACCTACCTGGCCGGCCTGCTGGCTCCGTTTGGCTTTCTCAGCCTGCTGGCCCCGGAGATTCTGCTGCTCAGCGCCCCCTTGTTGATCGCCAATCTCTTCAGCGCGTATCCGGCCCAGTTCAGCGGAGAATTTCACTATTCGGCGCCGCTCGTGCCCTTTGTGGCGATGGCTGCCCTGGTGGGCGTGCGCCGCCTGCTCGCCGTTCGCCCCCGTGCCGGACGCCTGACCCTGGCCTGGCTGCTGCTGTGGGCATTCGCCTACCAGATCATGGCGGGCTACACCCCCCTGGGCCGTGAGTTCCGCTGGCCGGATGTGACACCGCACGCGGCCCTGCTCGCCCGCTTCAGCGCACAGGCGCCAACCGCCGCGCCCGGCAGCGTCACCACCGCGCTCTACCCGCACTTCAGCCATCGCACCAAGCTCTACAAATTCCCCATCCTGGGCGACGCCGCCTGGGCGCTGGTGGATGTCACCGGCGCCACCGACCGCCACCCGGCCGAAATTCAACGCGCGGTGCTCGACCTGATCGCGCAGGGCTGGCAGATCACAGACGCAGCCGATGGCTTCGTTCTCCTGCAGCAGCCCGCGCCCGACGCACCCCCTCGCACCGAATGTTCATTGCCTTCCCATGAGCCAGACTATGCGAAATGTGTGCTCCCGGACGCTTTCTTCGACTTTGCCCGCGCCGACCGCTCCGGGCTGCTCACCCAACCACCCGCCCTGCAATCCGCGCCGCTGGTGTTCGGCGAACGCGTGAGTTTGCTCGGCTATGAGCTGGTGGATGACGGCAAATGGGGCCTGACACGCTGGCGCAGCTTTTGGCAGACGCAAACGCCACTGCCCGCCGACCTGCATCTGTGGCCGTTTGCCGTGACGCCGGATGGCAGCCTGGCCGATGATCCCAGCCAGCGCCCGGCCATCGCAACCCTCTGGTATCCGCCAGGCCGCTGGCAGCCAGGCGAGCTGATTGTGGTCGAAACGCTGCCCTGGTACCTGCCGCAAACCTGGGCGCCAGCGGTCGGACTGTTTCAGGGCAACACCTGGGCGGACCTGCAGCGCCGTTGGCGTGTGCAAGGCGCGGCGACGTTGTTCGAGCAAGACACCTGGGCGCGCCTGGCCGCCGTGCGCCGCGTCGGGCGTCACTTGATTCCCCTGGCTGACGACCCGCCGGCGCCCGCCAATGCGCCGCCCATCGCCACCTGGAACACGCCCGCGGGCACGACCTGGGGCGACCTGCGCCGCGTGGCCGGCCTACCGCCGACGCTCAGCCGCCAGGGGATCACCATCACCCTGCCATTGACGCTGACCTGGCAACTGGCCGCGCCGGCGGCTCTCGATCTCAACGTTTTCCTGCATCTGCGTGACGCCGCGGGGCACAACGTGGCGCAGGCCGACGGCCAGCCGGTTTGGTTTGGCCCACGGCCGTTCAGCGCCTGGGCGCCGGGCCAAGCGGGTGCAGACCGGCGCAACCTGGAGGCGCCGGCAGCGTTGAAAGCCGGCGTCTACACACTGCTGATCGGGCTTTATAGCCCTCAGACGGGCCAGCGGCTGCCCCTGGCCGCGGGCGGCGACGAGGTTGTGGTCGGAACCATCGCCGTAAAATAGAAAAGAGGTGAGGAATTGACAACCGTCAACAGCCAGCCAGGGGGCCAGAAACCGGATTTCTCTGGCGCCAATCAGCCAGATTTCGCCCGGCATTACGACGGCGCGCGCGTGCTCATCACCGGCGGCCTGGGGTTCATCGGCTCCAACCTGGCGCTGCGCCTGCTGGACCTGGGCGCGGCGGTCACGCTGGTAGATTCGCTGATTCCCGCGTATGGCGGCAATTGGTTCAACATCGAGCCGGTGCGCCAGCGGGTGCATGTCAACCTGGCCGATGTGCGCGACGCTCATGCCATGAACGCGCTGGTTCCCGGGCATGATTACCTGTTCAACCTGGCCGGCCAGGTCAGCCATCTCGATTCGATGAGCGATCCGTTCACCGATCTGGAGATCAACGCGCGCAGTCAGTTGAGCATCCTGGAAGCGTGTCGCCTGCACAACCCCGCGATCAGGATCGTTTACGCGGGCACACGCCAGCAGTACGGCAAGCCCGATTACCTGCCGCTGGACGAACAGCATTTGCAGCACCCCACCGATGTCAACGGCGTCAACAAACTGGCGGGCGAGTGGTATCACATCGTCTATCACCAGGTCTACGGCCTGACCGCCAGCTCGCTGCGCCTGACCAACACCTACGGCCCGCGGCAGCTCTTGCGCCACAACCGGCAGGGCTTCATCGCCTGGTTCGTGCGCCTGGCGTTGGAGGGCGCGGAGATTCAGGTCTACGGGGATGGCCGCCAGCGCCGTGATCTGACCTACGTGGATGATGTGGTAGAGGCCTTCTTGCTGGCGGGCGCCAATCCGGCCGCGGCCGGGCAGGTCTTCAACCTGGGTGGGCTGCAGCCGGTGGCGCTGGGAGACCTGGCGCAGATGCTGGTCGAGATTACTGGGCGCGGCCGCGTGCGCCTGGCGCCCTGGCCGGCCGATCGCCAGAAGATTGACATTGGCGATGTCTACTCGAGCTACGCCAAGATCGAGGCTACGCTCGGTTGGCGGCCGACGGTTCCCCTGACCGAGGGTCTGCGCCGCATGGTGGACTACTACGAAAAGTACGGACACCACTATTGGTAACAATGGCTCACACTAAGACACCAAGAACACAAAGAAGTAAACCGATTGCTGCGAGGCTGCGAGGCTTTGTGTGAGAATTCCTTGATGAGATACCGATCATGCACATACCGTTCAACGACTTGAAGACTCAGCACGCGGCGCTGGCAAAGGATCTGGAGGCCGCGGCCTTGCGCGTGCTGCGCGCGGGCTGGTACATTTTGGGGCCTGAGGTGAGTGCGTTCGAGGCCGAATTTGCCGCCTGGTTAGGCTTACCCGCTGCGGCCAATGCGGTCGGCGTCAATTCCGGCACCGATGCCTTGCTCCTGGCCTTGCTGGCCTGCGACATCGGCCCCGGCGCTGAAGTCATCACCGTCGCGCACACGGCCGTGGCCACGGTGACGGCCATTGTCAACAGCGGCGCGCAGCCTGTGCTGGTGGACATCGAAGCGGATACTTTCACCCTGGATCCGGCGCGGCTGGCCGCGGCGCTGACGCCGGCCACCCGCGCCATCATCCCCGTGCATCTCTACGGTCAACCGGCCGACCTGGCGCCCATCCTGACCTTCGCCCGCCAGCACAATCTGCGCGTGATCGAAGACTGTGCGCAGGCCCACGGCGCCCGCTATCAGGATCGTCCGGTGGGCGTCTGGGGCGATCTGGCCTGCTTCAGCTTCTATCCGACCAAGAACCTGGGCGCGGCCGGCGATGGCGGCATGGTGGTCAGCACGGACGCGGCGCTGGCCGCCCGCGTACGCAGCCTGCGTGAGTATGGTTGGCAGCCCGGCGCCCGTTACATCAGCCAGGAGCATGGCCTCAACAGCCGCCTGGATGAACTGCAGGCCGCGCTGCTGCGGGTGAAATTACCGCACCTGGACGCCTGGAACACGCGGCGCCAGGCGCTGGCCGCGCGCTATGATCGCCTGCTGGCGGGCAGCGGTATCGCAACGCCGCGGACCGGCCCGGGGCGGAGCCATGTTTATCATCTCTACGTGGTTCGCCATGCGCGGCGCCATGACCTGCAGGAGGCGCTGAAGGCGGCTGGCATCGGCACGCTGATTCACTATCCGGCGCCTATCCATCTGCAGCCGGCCTATCCGCACCTGGCCGCGGCCGGTGCGTTGCCTGTCAGCGAACAGATCGCGCAGGAAATCTTCTCCCTGCCGCTCTACCCGGAGATGACCGACGCCCAGGTAGATGAGGTGGCGGCAGCGGTGCGTCATGCGGTCGCCAGCCTCTGAGCCGCGGCAGAACCGCCTGGCAACGACATGCGCAACCTCACCTTTTCGATCATCATCCCCACCTTTGGACGCCAGCAGGCTTTGAGTGCTTGCCTGCAAGCGCTCGCCCGGCTCGATGCTGCGCGCGACGCTTGCGAGGTCATTGTGGTCAACGATGGTGGGTCATGGGATGCGCCTGCGCTGGCGGCCGCGTGGTCAGGGCAGCTCAACCTGCGGCTGCTTGCGCAATCGCACGCCGGGCCGGCCGCCGCCCGCAACCTGGGGGCGCGTCACGCGCAGGGCAATTTTCTCGCCTTCATGGATGATGACTGTCAGGCTGACCCCGGCTGGCTGGCCGCGCTGGCTGATCATCTGACCGCCGCGCCTGATCACCTGGTGGGCGGACGCACCGTCAATGCGCTGGCCGACAACCGGTTTGCCGCGACCAGCCAGGCCATTGTCAGCTACCTCTACGCCCATTACAACGCCGATCCAACGCGCGCCCGCTTCCTGGCCTCCAACAATCTGGCCGTATCCGCCCGGCGCTTTCGCCAGCGCGGTGGCTTCGATACCGCTTTTCCCTGGGCTGCAGGTGAAGATCGTGAATTTTGCGCGCGCTGGCTGGCGCACGGGGGCGGCATGATTTACGCGCCACAGGCGATCGTCTATCACACCCAGGCCTTGACCGCGCGCAGCTTCTGGCAGCAACAGTTCAACTATGGCCGCGGCGCCAGGCGCCTGCGCCGGCGCGTGGATCTTGCGCCGGCCGCCGAGTCATGGGCGTTCTATGTGGGATTGCTCGGTCTGAGAGGCAGTCAGATGCCGGTCGCCACGGCGCGCCCGCTGCTGCTGTTCGCACAACTGGCCCATGCCGCGGGCTTTCTGGTCGAGCTGGGTAGAGCTGCGGAGTCGTAGGTCACGCCTGTTCAAGTCCTTCGCACCGGCCCCTCGCTGCACACCAGCCAGCCATCCTTTGCGCACGTGCCGCAAATGCCCATGCCGCAGCGCATCCTGTTCTCCCAACTGAGCTGCGCAGGCAGATGATGCACGGCCGCCAGGCGTTCCAGGGCTGTCAGCATCGGGCCTGGCCCGCACGCAGCCAGTTGATCTATCGGTGTGGTGGCCGTAGCGAGCAGATGCTCCACGCCGGCGGTGACCAAACCCGGCCGGCCGGCCGAGCCATCATCGGTGGTGGTGATGACCGGCACCCCCAGGGCAGCGAAGCGATCCATAAAGAGCAGATCCGCGGCGGTACGCGCGCCAATGACCACGCTGACCTGCGCGCCGGCAGCCAGCGCAGCCCGCGCCAAAAAATGCAGGGGCGCGACACCGTAGCCGCCGCCCACCAGCAGCAGATGGCGGCCGCGCACCGTGAAGCCCTGGCCCAGGGGGCCGCGCACCCACAGGCGGTCCCCCAGCCGCAGATCGTGCAGGGCGGCGGTGAACGCGCCCACGCGCGCCACCGTGAAGCGCACGGGGTCAGCGTCCAACAGGCTAAGCGGACGTTCGTTCACATTTGGCAGCCAGACCATGGCGAATTGACCGGGCCGCGCCGCCGGCAGGGCCAGTTCGAGCGTGAGGGTCTTGACCCGATAGTTTTCCTCGCTGATGCCGGTGATGCGAGCCGCCTGGTGGATCATGATCCTGCCATCCCTGCGGGCCAGTGTGCCAGGCCGACCAGTTCAGCGGCCCGGCCAAAGCCCTCTGCCAGCATGAACTGCGCCAATTCATCACGAATCTGCCCCAGGGCAGCGATGCCGCGACTGTGGACGGCCGACCCCACGCCAACCAGTGTGGCGCCGGCCAGCAACAGCTCGGCCGCGTCCTCGCCGCAGCTGACGCCGCCGATGCCCAGGATCGGAATCTTGACCGCCTGGTAGCACTGATAGATGCAGCGCACCGCAATGGGTCGGATGGCCGGGCCGCTCAGGCCGCCCTCGCGGTTCGCCAGGATGGGGCGCCGCGCGCGGATGTCAATCACCATACCGGCCACGGTGTTGATGGCCGCAATGGCATCGGCGCCGGCATCTTCCACGGCGCGCGCAATCTCGGCGATATCGGTGACGTTGGGCGACAGCTTGACGATCACCGGCGCGGCGGATACCCGTTTGACCGCGCGTGTGACCGCGGCGGCGGCCGGGCAACTGGCCGCGAACGGGCGTGCCATCTCATCATGCACATTGGGACAGGAGATGTTGATCTCCAGAAAATCGGGCCGCGCCTCGTTCATTCGTTCCGCCAGGTACGCGTAATCCTCGACCGCGGTGCCAAAGATGGACGCTACCAGTTTGACGCCCTGGCCGGCTTGCGCCAGGCGACGGCGCGTCTCCTGCAAAACGGCAATTTCCTCATCCACGCCAGGGTTGGCCAGGCCCACGGCATTGATGAAGCCCGCGCCCCAGGCGAGCACGGTCGGGTTGGGATGACCGGGCCGCGGCGCGCGACTGCATGATTTAGCCGTGACCGCGCCCGCGCCGCCCGCGGCCACCCGCGCCATCAGCGCCGCGCTGGCGCCCAGAATGCCGGAAGCCAGGACGAGCGGGTTGGGCAGGGTGATGCCGCAGAAGGTGGTGGTCAGATCAGGAGCATTCATGCGTTGAGGTAGGCCCGCACCTCGGCCAGCACAGCGGCGTCAAGCAAACCGGCGCGGTGCAGGCTGTCCAGCACCTGGCTCAGAGAAAACACGGCGTGCAAATTCAGGCCGGCGGCCGCCAGGTTGGCGCGGCCGCCCTGCTCACGATCAATCAGCACCACCACATCTTCAACCAGCAGGCCCGCCGCGCGCAGCAGTTCCACCGTCTTCAGGGTGCTGCCGCCACTGGTGACCAGGTCTTCGATCACGACGACGCGCTCGCCTGGCTGCCAGGCGCCCTCGATGGACTTGCCCAGACCATAGGTCTTGGCCTCCTTGCGCGGGTAGAGCAACGGTTTGCCCACGTGCAGGCTCAGCGCGGCGCCGATGGGCAGCGCCGCATACGGCACACCGGCCAGGCGGTCGTAGGAGAGGCCGGTCAACGCCTGGGCGTAGGCGGCCGCGGCCTGCTGCAAGAGCGCGGGATCGCTGACGAGCAGGCGCAGGTCAATGTAGAGCGGCGAGGGCAACCCGCTCGCCAGGGTGAACTGCCCGAAACGGATGGCGCCGAGCTGATAGAGGCCGGTCAGGAGGGATTGGTGCTCAAGGGCCGCGTCGGGATCAGAAGAATTGACTACGCCGGTTGGCTTGGCCGTTCGGGCCGCATTGATGGCCGCGCGCAGCGCCGCGGCCGCCTGGCGCGGATCGCTCGCACCCGACACTCCACGGCTGACATTGATGATGGCCCCCAACCCATCGGGGCGCATGGCCGCCTGCACGGCCGCGGTCAGGTCGCCGCCCTGCGTGCCGACGCCGGGCACCAGGAACCAGGCCTGCGGCGCGATCCGGCGGACATGCGCCAGGGCCGCGGGGAACGTGGCGCCGACGACCAGCCCGATGTTCTGGTGTTTCGACCAGGTTAGCGCCTGCTGCGCCACCTGCAGATAGAGCGGCGTGCCGTTTGCCGTGGGCAGCTCCTGGATGGTGGCCGCGCCGGGATTGGAGGTGTGGCAAAGGATGAACAGCCCGCGGTCCGCGTAGGCGGCAAATGGCGCGATGCTGTCTGCGCCCAGGTAGGGGCTGAGCGTCACCGCATCCACGCCCAACTGGTCGAAGATCACACGGGCGTACGCGGCCGCGGTGGAGCCAATGTCCCCGCGCTTGGCATCCAGAATGACCGGGGTGTCAGGCGGGATCAGGCGCAGGGTGGCCTTGAGAGTCGCCAGGCCGTCGTCCAGGGCCTCGTAGAAAGCGATGTTAGGCTTGAACGCGCAGACCAGGTCAGCCGTGGCCTCGATAATGACCCGATTCCAGGCCAGGATCGGATTGGCGGCCTGGCGAAACGCGGCCGGAACCGCTTCCGGCGTGGGGTCAAGGCCGACGCAGAGCAGAGAGTCGTTCTTGCGTGCCGCGGCGGTCAGTTTAGAAAAGAAGTCAGTCGCCATATCGAATTATGCTTCCGTATTCCTAATACAAGAACATTGGCTTGCCCAGTACGTGGCGCACTTTGGGGCGATATTCGTTGATGTCATACAGTTCGTCCACATCCACGCGCTTCTTGCCCTGCATGATGGTGCTGATGGGGATGTGCGTGTAGGTGCCGCCCTGCAAGGCCACCATGCGACCCGACGTGCCCTCGGCCACCAGGTCCATGGCCATGTTGGCATAGTTGAAGGCGACCATCAGATCGAGCGAGTCAGGCGCGCCGGAGCGCATCAGGTATAACAGGGGTTGATAGATCATGTGCGAGCCGGTGAGCGCCTGCAGGGCCTCGGCCATCATCTCACCAATGCCGCCTAGCTTGCGATGACCGTAGGCATCCTCCTGCCCGTATTCGATCACTTGACCGCCGAGCATCGTCGCGCCCTCAGAGATCGTGACCATCGCGTAGTTACTTGGATTGGACGCCTTGTCATGCGCCAGCATCTGCGCCAGCCGCTGAATATCGAACGGCACCTCCGAGATGAGCGCGCGGTCTACGCCGGCCAGGTAGGCCGAGATCAGTGACGTTTCGCCCGAATTGCGGCCGAACAGTTCGACAACGGCGATGCGCTCGTGCGATCCCGCGCTGGTGCGCAGGTTGTGAATGAAGTTGACGCTGCGCGTGACCGCCGTGGAGAAGCCAATGCAGTAGTCGGTGCCATAAACGTCGTTGTCCATCGTCTTGGGAATAGCCACCACCGGGAAACCTTCGCGATGCAGGCGCTCGGCATAGCTCAGGGTGTCATCGCCGCCGATGGGGATCAGCGCATCAATGCCCAGCTTCTCCAGGTTCGACAAGACATGCGGCGTGAAGTCATGTTTGCCAGTGGCCGCGGGGTCATAGTTGGCGCCGCGTAAGAAATCAGGCACTTCATTGTTGCTGACCCGCGCCGGGTTGGTGCGACTGGTGTGCAGGAAGGTGCCGCCCGTGCGATCTACCGTGCGCACGGTCTGGCGGTCGAGGGGAATCAGGTGTTTTTCACGGCTGGCTGGCTCGTTGGCGTCGAAGTGAAGCAGGCCGCCCCAGCCACGGCGCACACCAACCACGCGGCAGTTATCGTCTGCCGCGCGATAAACCAGGGTCTTCAGTGCGGGGTTCAATCCGGGAACGTCTCCACCACCGGTTAAAATACCGATGGTCTTCTGTCGGTTAGGCATCGTCGTATCCTCTCTGCGCAAACGATTGACTGGGGGTCATGCGTCATCGAACTTTGCCCTACGCCTTGCCCAGAACCGCGGCCAGCAGCGCCATGCGGATGTACATGCCGTTGCGCATCTGGCGGAAATAGGCGGCACGGGGATCATCGTCCACGGTGTAGGCAATTTCACCCACGCGCGGCAGCGGGTGCATGACGATCATCCGCTCCCTGGCCCGCGCCATGAGCGCATCGTCAACCACGTAATGCTCCTTGACGGAGTCATAGAGCGTCAGATCGGTAAAGCGCTCCTTCTGCACCCGCGTCACATAGAGCACATCGGCCTCGCCAATGATGTTATGAATATCATCGGTTTCACGAAAGGAGAGGCCGGCGCTGTGTACTTCTGCGGCGATCTCGCCCGGCAGCCGCAGCATGTCAGGCGAAACAAAAACCAGTTCCACCTGATACTGCGTGAGCAAGCGGGTCAAGGAATGAACCGTGCGCCCATATTTGAGGTCACCGACCATCACCACTTTCAGTCCGTCCACACGGCCCAACTCTTCTTGAATCGTGAAGAGATCAAGCAGGGCCTGAGTCGGATGCTCGCCCACGCCGTCGCCGGCGTTGATGATCGGGACGTGCGCGTAGCGGGCGGCCGTGGCCGCGGCGCCCACCTCAGGATGGCGCAGCACGATGGCATCGGCATAGCACTCCAGGGTGCGCACGGTGTCGGGCAGTGACTCCCCTTTGCTGACCGAGGAGTAGACCACTTCGTTGATGCTGAGCACGCGACCGCCCAGGCGCACCATGGCCGCAGCAAAGGAGGACGAGGTGCGGGTGCTTGGCTCGTAAAACAAGTTGGCGAGCACATGGCCGTGCAGCATGTCAGCCGTGCCGAAGCGCTCCACCATCGAGCGCATACTGTGGGCCACTTCGAAGATGTGCTCCAGCTTGGGGCGATTGAACTGTTTGACTGACAACACATGCTGGCCGAACCAGCCGTTGGATGAGTGCGGCATGAAAAAACCTCTTCATTCTCTCGATTTCTTTCATTCGACAACCGGCGCCGCCAGCACGCGGCCGGCGCCGGGCGCGGCCAGCACAACGCCATCAGCAAAAACCACCTGGTTGCGCAGGACGACGCGGCGCACCGCGCCATGCACCGTGAGGCCGCTGAACGGACTCCAGTCGCACAGGGTCTGGTAGCCGCTGGCGGGCAGGTCGTAGACAGCAGCGGCGTCCACTTCGACCCAGGTTTGCGCTTGCTGGCCGCCGGCAGGGAGATGAAAGATACGGGTCGGATTGTGATGCAAGCGGGCGACGAGATCGTCCAGGGTCAGGCGACCTTCATGCACCGCGGTGAGCAGCAGGGGCAGCATGGTCTCCAGGCCGGGCACGCCGGGCGGCGGCTGGGGGCCGGCCTTTTCAGCCGCGGTGTGCGGCGCGTGATCGGTGGCAAAGCAGTCAATGACATCCAGGTTCGCCCAGAGCGCGGCCCGGTCGGCGGCCGTGGCCAGGGGTGGCTTCATCTGACCGCGGGCGCCCAGGCGGGGCAGGTCATCCTCGCACAGCCACAGGTGGTGTGGCGTGACCTCACAGGTGACCGCCGCGCCATGCTGCTTGGCCCGGCGAATCAGCTCGATCTCGCTGCGCCGGCTGACATGGCAGACGTGCAGGTGCTGGCCGTAGAGCTGTGCCAGCGCCAGGCAGGTTGCCAGCAGCAGCCCTTCGGCATGCACGGCGATGGGGCCGGGGCCGGGCCAGGTGCGGAAAAAGGCCATCAACTGGGCCAGGTCTTCCAGGCGCAGGGAGCCAAACGTCTCACTGACGTAGATCTTCAGACCGCAGGCGTAGGGCGCGGCAGCCGCGGTGATCAGCGGGTCCGTGTCGCGCGTGGCGCCCAGAAAAAGGCCGACATCGCACACGGCCGCGGCCGCAGCCAGGCGGGCTTTCGCGGCCAAACGGTCGAGCGTCGCCGTCGGCGGCGATGTGTTGGGCATGTCGAGAACAGTGGTGATGCCCCCGGCCAATGCGGCGCGGGTGCCGCTGGCCAGGGTCTCTTTGTGTTCGTAACCGGGTTCGCGCAGATGGACATGCACATCCACCAGACCCGGCAGGCGAATGGCGTCCATGCACATCCTGCAATGAGGTATACTTCCAAACCATGACCGGTTCGGCGGCTCAAGCGGGGTGAGCCGCGTTATTCTACCATTGGCAAACCGTTTTGGCAAAAGGGCTTTTTTGGGATTTTCTCTGCGCCTTTGCGTTGCATAACGATCTTTACACAGGTGTCTGACCAGTGCAGATCATGCCCCTTTTCGTCATGCCAGTTGCAAAGGCCGGTTTTGCTCAAAAAGGCGTTTACGCCCATAATGCCACTCATGCAAGTGGCCTGGCTCGTACAACGCCTGATTGACTGGTTGACTGCGCTTGCCACGTGGTATTACAACCGTAAATACGGTGCGCTGGCCTCGCGTCTTGGCGGCGGCGTGATGCCGGGCGATGGTCGGCGTGGATTTCTCATCGTTCAGATTGACGGGCTGGCGCATCGCTATCTGTTGGATGCGCTGGCACGCGGCGCCACGCCCTATCTCCAGCGGCTCATCGAGCGCGAGGGCTGGCGCGTGCAGCGCTGGCACTGCGGTCTGCCCAGCAGCACGCCGGCCGTGCAGGCCGGTTTACTGTTCGGCAACAACTGGGACATCCCGTCATTCCGCTGGTATGAAAAAGAGAGCGGCCAAACCATTGTCTGCAAGGTGCCAGCGCACCTGCAGCGCCTGCAAGAACGCCTCAGCGCCGGGCGCTACGGCATTCTGACCGGCGGCTCCAGTTACTTCAACCTGTTCGACGGTCACGCGCGCACCTCTTTCCTGACCCTGTCCGCGCTCGATCGCCAACATTTTAGCCAAAATGTGCGCGGTTCGTTCTTCTTCCTGCTCTTTCTCCTGACCCCGCGCCGTTCGCTGCGCGCCCTGTGGCTGTCCCTGAGCGAATATGCCCGCACCCTGCGGTCGCGCCTGCATGGCACGTCCAAGCCAGGACCGCCCGTCGCGCGCCTGCGCCGCCTGCGCGCCAGCCTGACCGCGCCCCTGGCCACCCTGCTTTCACCCCTGGCGCCCGTGACGCTCAACGTCATCTTTCGCGAGATTCAGACCTTCGCCGTGGCGCTGGACATCTATCGCAGCGTCCCGTCCATTTACACCGATTACTACGGCTACGATGACCGCGCCCATCATCATGGCCCTCTGTCCGATGAAGCCCTGGCTGCCCTGCGCAGCATTGATGCCTGCATCCGCGAGCTTGACCAGGTGCGCCGCCAGTTCCGCCACCGCCGCGCCTACGATCTGTTCATCTTTTCCGATCATGGGATGAGCCGTTGCCGGCCCTTCGCAGAGCTTTTTCAGCAGACGCTGGGGGACTTCGTGCGCACGCATGTCGGCCAGGCCGTGGTGGATGTGCAAGGCGGGCAGGCGCCCTGGGCTTCCATGCAGGATGAACTGCTGCACAGCGAACTGCAGGCCGCAGAAGCGCGGGCGTCGCCGCGCAGTCAGCGCCTGCTGCGCCTCTTGCGGCGGGCGTTACGTCGCGGCTTGCCCCAAGACCCGGAGATTCAAGCCGACTATGACCTGACCCGGCGCAGTGATGTGATCGTGCGCGTGGCCGGCAGCCTGGCGCACATCTATTTCAAGGTCACCCCCGCGCAGATGGACATCAGCGAGATCGCGATCCTCTATCCCGACCTGCTCAGCGCCCTGCGCGCCCACAGTGGCTTTGGGTTGGTGCTGGGACGTGAGCAAGGCAACGCGGTCTGCGCGTGACGCCGCGCGGCGTGCTGCGCCTGGATAGCCCACAGCTGGCGGCCACACTGCCGCATCTGGCCGACCCGCAGGCCGCGCTGCAGCAAGTTGACCGCCTGGTACGCTTTCCGCACAGCGGCGACCTGGTGCTGCTGGGTACCTGGTATGCGGATGGGTCGGTGGTGGGCTTTGAGGAGCACGTGGCTACGCACGGCGGTCTGGGCGGGCCGCAGGATTACCCGTTTTTCATCACAGCGCCGGGCGTGGATTGGGATCTGTCAGGCGTGACTAATGCGACGCAGTTACACGATTTCTTCGTCAACTGGTACGGCGATGCAGCCACGCGGGCCGCGCGTGGCCACATCGTCACGGAAGCCCCTTAGCTTCGCTGGTCGTGACCACTGTTTCCTAATAGCACCCCACCTGTCCCCAGGCCGACGCGGCCGCGGCCACATCGGCCGCATCTATGACCCCATTCGACACCAGGTCATACAGCCGGTTCCAGGCGGGATTGCCGCTGTCAAGGCCCCAGTGCGCGGCCACGGCTTCCACATCGTTGATTGCCACCTGACAACTGCAGTCAATGTCGGCCGCTCGGCAGACCGCATAGCTGATGCGCAGGCGCGCGGCCGAGGCCGGGTTGCCTTCATAACTAACGGCGTCCAAATAACCGGTGTTACCGGTGTCGCTCCTGAGAAGGAAAGCCAGCGCGGCGTTTGGCTGCCAGTTGGGGCGATCCACCACCTCTTGCACCATCGCGGCCAGGTTGGGTGATGAAATCCACCCCAGCGGCGTGATGGCCGCAAAGCTCCAGGCGCTACTGGCCGTTGTGGTCGGCATCGCTAATGGCGCCAGCGTCTGAAAGTCGGGCGCATCGTCCAATGCCGCGCCACGCACGGTTAGATTGACGGCGCCAGACGCCTGATGGTAGGTGCGGTTGATCTCCAGGCCGGCGTCCATGATTTTGACGTGAAACGGCACCGCGACGTCCTGAAAGCGCAGGCCGCCCAGCAGTTGATTGCTGTTGGCGTAACCCAGGCGCACGACGATGGCCGAGAGATCGTTGTAGCCGCTGCTGATGCGCTGCGACGTGTCATCGAGGCCAGAAATCACCTGGAACTGGCCCAGGTTCGGTGTCGAGGTGGGGGTTGGCGTCGTCGTTGGGGTTGATGTGGCCAGGAGCAGATCCGCAAAATCGTGCGCCGTCGTTTGCCCGGCGCTGACCGCGATGTTGACCAGGTTGCTGCCCGGCGCGGAGGTGAACCCGGGCGGGTCTGTTTCTTCCAGCCGGTACGCACCCGCGTCGATGTCGCGGAAGCCGTAGAGACCATCCGCGCCGGTGGTCATGTCGAGCAGGGGCGTGCCGTCGGCCTGTTGCAGCCAGATGACCGCGCCGGCCAGGGGCGGCTCGCCCGCCTGATAGGTGCCGTTGCCGTTCAAGTCGTGAAAAACCAGGCCGGCGACATGCCCGCGACCGGCCTGCGGCGTTGGCGTGGCCGTGGGTGACGCGGTGGGCGTTGCTGTCGGCGTGTTCGTCGGCGTGGGCGTCTTGGTGGGCGTGACCGTGGGCGTTGCGGTGGGGGTGGGGGGCGCAACCTGGTAATGCAGAATCGCGCCGTTGTCACCAACCGCCCAGCCGCTGGTGCTGTCGAGCATGTCAATCCATTTCAGGGCGTCGGTCAGCGGGTTGGTCTGCGGGGTCCAGGTTGTGCCGCCGTTGGTGGTCCAGAGGATCGTTCCCACATCGCCGACGATCCAGCCGGTCTGGTAATCAGTCATATCCAGGTTGAACAGATGCAACGTGGTGTTGCTCGCCTGGGGCGCCCAGGTGGCGGCGCCGTTGGTTGTGTGAATGATGACGCCCCCACTGCCGGAGACCCATCCGTTGTTCACATCCAGGAAATCAATGCCGTCCAGGAAATCGGCGTTGGTGCCGGGGTAGGTGCGTGTCCAGGTTGCGCCGCCGTTGTGGCTCGTCACGAAGGAATCCCATGCGGCCACGCCAAACACGTCGTTGGGCGTCGCGTAGCTGGCATCGCGAATGTTGATGCTCATGTCGGCCGTGGAGAACAGCCAGGTCGCGCCGCCGTCGCTGGTGCGGAAGACATAGCCGTCTCTGCCCGCGGTCATCGCGTGCTGGTTGTCATAGCCTTCCACGAACCACAAGAAGCCGGTGTGCATGTCGCCGTTGGCCAGGCGCGCAACCTGGCGCGTCCATGTCTCGCCGCCGTCGGTTGTGCGGAAGAGGGCGCCGTAACGGCCGGACACCCAGCCGGTGCTGGCGTTGACCGGGAATTTGACGCCGCGCAACCAGGGGTTGTCAATGCCAGGCTCAGACTGCAGAGCCACGCCATCCAACATGCGCCAACTGACGCCGCCATCGGTTGTCTTGAGGATTTGCGCGTAATCGCCCACCGCGTACACGGTGTTGGCATCCACGGCATCCACCCCTTTGAGTTCCGTCACCGCGGGCGGCGCCGCGACGGCAAAGGCGCCGGAACCCTGCTTGTGCAGCACCAGGTGCCCCATGCCGGCTGCCCAGACATCGCCATCCGCGGGCAGCGCCAGCGCCAGCAAGGATTGGGCCTGTCCTGAATTGCCCGGCAGCCAGCTATTGGCGCCGTCGAGCGTATACCAGGCCACGCCCCCATCGCCCACGAGCCAGCCCTGCTGGGCGGAAGAAAAGGCGATCGCACGCAGCGCATGCGCTTCCGCCAGGGCTTGCGTGGTCCACACCGCGCCGCCGTTGGTGGTGCGCAGGAGGGCGCCGTTGTCGCCGACCGCCCACCCGTTCTGGCTGCTGGTGAAGGTCACGGCATGCAGCCAGGAAGTGGTCACACCAACGGCTTGGGGCGTCCAGGTCGCGCCGCCGTTCGTCGTGGCGATGACCGTGCCCAGGTTGCCCACGGCCCAGGCGCGGCTGGCATCCCAGGCAAACAGGCCGTCCAAGTGATTGCTGGTGCCGCCAGACTGCACGGTCCAGGCGCCGCCGCCGTTGGTGGTGCGCACGATGGCGCCGCTGTAACCAGCGGACCAGCCGGTGCTGGCATCCACCATCGCCAGGGAAGTCAGGCGCAACGAGGTGGGTGACCCCTGGCTGGCCCAGGTGAGACCCGCGTCGGTGGAGCGCCAGATCGCGCCATTGGCGCCGACACGCCAGCCCGTGGTGGCATCCACGAAATCCACGGCGCCGAGATCAACGGCCGGCGCGGCCAACTGATAGGCCCAGGTGTAGCCGCCATTCGTGGTGCGCATGAACTGGCCGTTCTTACCCACGGCCCAGCCCAATTGGCTATTCGCGAAGGCGATCCCCGTGAGGTCATCGGCGCCATGCCATTGCGCCGTCCAGGCGCCTGGCGTCGGCGGATGGCCGGACGCCGCGCGCCCACGCCGGGGACGCGGACGGTTGCCGTCAGAACCACAAACAAAAGCGCGCCGCAGAGCAGGAATGCACCCACGCCCCGGCGCGCACGCGAACTCAACTTCCACATACGACGTTTACTCCATGCCAGATTCTACTTACCGGTCGCCAAGCCGGTCGCAACCGCGGCTTTTCACCGGCAACTGGGGCAGTATAGCATGGAGAAGTAAAAGCTCAAACTCATGCCTGCGACACGCAGCGGGCATTTGCAGCGTCCGCTGTCAACGGCGCGGAAGCGGGGAATTCAAGGGTAAAGGTCGTGCCTTGACCAACCGCACTGGTCACGCTGATCTGGCCCCCATTTTGCAGCACGAGCGCCTGCACGATGGAGAGACCCAGGCCGACGCCGTGCTGTCCCGACCGCCGGCTGCGCGCCTTGTCGACGCGGTAAAAACGATCGAAGATATGAGGCAGATCCGCCTGGGGAATGCCACTACCGGTATCGGCCACCCGCAGTTGACAGCGGTCAGGCATGGCCGCAGCCGATAAGTAGATCTGGCCGCCCGCCGGCGTGTACTTGATGGCATTGTCCAGCAAATTGAGCAGGATTGCCTCGATCTGCTCGGGCCAGACGCGCAATGGCGGCAGGGATGGCGACAGTTGCACCTGCAGGGTCAACCCTGCACTCCGCGCCCGCAGCGTCATGGTGGCGACGACGGCCGACAGCACAGGTCGCACGTCAATGGGCGTCAGCGGCTGGTGCTGCACCGCCTGGCTGCTCTCCAGGCGTGAGAGATCGAGCAGGGTGCTGGCCAGGCGCCCCAGGCGGTCCGCCTCGCTGTCAATCTCGGCCAGGTACCGACCAGCCAATTCTGGATCATCCAGGCCGCTTTCCAACAGCAGCTCACTGCGCAGCTTGATGTTGGTCAGCGGCGTGCGTAGTTCATGGCTGGCATTGGCCACAAATTGGCGCTGCTGCTCCAGGGTCTGGCGTAACTGCGCGGCCATGTGATTGAAAGCAGCGGCCAGCGCGCCCAATTCGTCGGCCGATTCCGTGGGCACCTGTTGGTTCAAATCACCGGCCGCAATGGCCAACGCTGCCTGTTCCAGCGCGCGGATGGGCCGCACCAAGCGGCGCGCCGTCCACATAGAGAGCAGCGCAATCAGGACCAGGGCCAGCAGGCCAGCGATGGCGAAGCCGAGCAGAGAGGTGCGGATCGGCTGCAAGATCATCTCCAGCGGCTGCGCCAACTGCACCACCCCCACGGTCCTACCACTCTGCTGAATGGGCGCCGCCGCATACAAGGTCGGTTGGCCGTCGTGTGGATCGGTGCGCACATCATGCTGCGTATGGCCTTGCAGGGCAGCCTGCACCTCGATGTGCGCAGACTGATTGCCAATCTGCGTGATAGACAGCGCACTATCGGCCAGCGCGTTGCCCAGCGGGGTGAGGATCGTGACGCGTGTGCCTGTGTCAGCCGCATACACCGAGGCTATTTGCTGAAGACGCGCACTCGACGGGGGCGGCTCGACACCTGACATGGGCGCTTGTGTCCCAACTTTGTCCTTCTGATCCTCTTGGCCCTCGTGGTCATCTGTCCCGGCAGAAGGCTTCTCCCTCTTCTCGTCCCCCTGCTCAGCTTCCCAGTTGGCAAAGCGCTCGAATTCGGCCTCGTAGCCGCTGAGCGGGTCCTCCAGCGCGTTAGCAGCGAGAAAAGCGGCAATCTCCAGATTGTGCGTGGAGGCTTCGAGCTGCGCCTGGTAGATGGACTGACTGACGCGCAGCATAAGCAGGGCCAGGACAACGAGAAAGAGCAGGGTGAAGGTGAGAACGATGCGCGTCTGCAGATTGCGCTGCCAGGGCCAACGGGCAGCCGTCTGCTGAACGGGTGACAACACCGGACTAGTCATGGCGCTGGATCTCATCGGGCGACAAAAGACGATAGCCAACTCCGCGCACGGTCAGGATCAAGACTGGTCGGCTCGGGTCCTGCTCCAACTTTTCACGCAGCCAGCGGATGTGTACGTCCAACGTGCGGGGATCGCCAAACCAGGTTTCACCCCAGACGCGATCCAGGAGATCGCTCCGCGACACGACGGCGCCCTGCGCATCCAACAGTACCATGAGCAAATCATACTCGCGCTGGGTCAGCGCCAGCGGCCGGCCGTCGCGGGTCACCTGGCGGCGCCGCCGGTCAATGCAAAGGCGCCCCAGATTCACCAGGGCGGCGGCTGGCGGCACAGGCGCGGCCTGATCGAGCGAGACCCGGCGCAGCGTAGCGCGCACGCGGGCCAACAGCTCACGAAAGCTGAAGGGCTTGACGATGTAGTCATCAGCGCCCAGTTCCAGCCCCAGGATGCGGTCCATCTCCTCGCCACGCGCGGTCAACATCAGAACCGGCACCGCGCTCTCCCGACGCAATTCACGCACCACATCCCACCCTTGCAGCCGGGGCATCATGACATCGAGCAGGATCAGATCAGGTGAGGTGGTGCGCGCCTTACTCAGCGCCTCCGCGCCATCGAAGGCCACCTCGACGGCGTAGCCCTCGCGCATAAACTGGCGCTGCAGCACCTCCACGATCATCTCGTCATCGTCAGCCAGCAGAATAGTCGTCTTGCTCGCCTGCACCATGCACCCTCACCTCAGCGCCACAAATCGGCATCCACAACGTCCGCGGCCAAAGCGGGTCTGAAACCCCCTCCGCCACGCGGAACTTTCGCACGCCCGTGTCAGGCATTGTAGCACGCTGCGCCTGCCTTCGACCAATCGGGGGCGCGGATGCAACAGCGTGCGATCTCCCCAGGCTGCGAAGCGGCCCGGCTCAGCCCGCCGCCGCCTTGCGCGACCGGCCTTCCGTGGCCAGCAGCCGGTAGAGAGTCAGAAACAGCACCGCGCCGGCCGTTACCAGGTAGAGAACCTGCACGCTGCTCTGCTGCGAGTCGCTGCCGAGCATGACAGCATGCAGGAGCACTCCCCAGTACGCGATGAAGCTGGTGTAATGGAGCGCCCGCCACTGGGCCTGGCCCAATTGCTTGCGCGTATGGGAACTGAGCACCAAGAGCAGCAACAGCCAGAAGCCCAACTGCCCGGCTGCAACCAGGGCCGGTTCATAGGTCCCGGCGAAGGGGACTAACACCGCCCGCAGGGGAAAGCTCAGGTAGCGATCGCCCATCAGGATCAGGCCGTGAAAGAGAGTAAAGCCCACGGCCACATGGCTCAGGAATTGATGGGCGTCGAGCAGGACAGGCGGTCGCAGCTTGCCCTTGCCAATTTTGGAGCTGAGCAGCATGCCCCAGACCACCGAACCCCACAGGAGCAGGTAAGCCACAAAGCCGGCCGCGCGGCTCAGGTACCAGTACGACTTGGTATCTGCCGCCAATCCGGTCGCGCCCAAGCCGATGGCCAGGCCAGCAGTTGCCAGGCCCAGGCCGGCGAGCGATCCAAGCACGGCGCCCCAGAAGGTCTCAGAGTCGTCGGGCACGATGGCCTGCTGTTGACGGTGCGGCGCAGCGCCGGCGGCCGATTCCCCAGGCCGCAGCGCGGGATAAGCCGGCTGACGTTCGATGTTTGTGGTCATCATGCGTACTCCTGCAAAATTGTTGTTGGCCGGGGGTTCAGATGGCTGAGCGGCAAGCGGCCGACTGTCTGTTGCTGACCCTCGCGACCGATCAGCAGGCCGCGCAAGTTGCGCTTCGCCAGGTAAGCGCTGCCCTGCCGGCTGCCCAGGATCAACGCGACCTTGGCGGCCACCTCGGCGCTGGCGGCCGTGGGCGCCAACACCGTGACGCTGTGCAGGTCACTGACGCTTGGTTGACCGGTGCGCGGATCGAGCAGATGATGCATGGCGCGCCCGTTGCTGGCCCAGCGCCGTCCGCCGATACTGCTGGTCGCTACGGCGCCGCTGCTCACAGCCAGGGTGAACAGGTCGTGCTGCGCGTGAAACGGATTCTGCACTGCGATGGGCCACGGCTCCCCGCGCACGGCGCCGACGATACGCATGTCGCCGCCGGCATCCACGAGCACCGGGCCATGCGCAGCCAGCGTCTGCGCGACATCGTCCACCGCCCAGCCTTTGCCGATGCCGCCCAGGTCAAGGCCCAGACCGGCCGGCAACTCCACCATCATGGCGGCGGGATCTGTACGCACACGTTGATAGCCCCAATCCAGCGCCGCGGGCGCGGCCGGCGCAGCGGGGGATGGCGGCGGCAGTTGTTCAAAACTGCGATCATAGCCAGCCCGGCGCAGCGCATGCAGCAGCGTCGGGTCGAACAGGCCGTCACTGCGACGCGCGGCCTCGAGGGCGGCGGTCAGCACGGTCCACAAGAGCGGCGACACCGGCTGCGGTCCGCTGCCCGCGGCGGCGTTCAAGCGGCTCAGGCCCGAATCAGGCCGAAAGCGGCTCAGTTCAGCCTCGATGGCGGTGAAGCGTTGCGACGCCTGCTGCAACCACTCGGCGGCCTGGGCGGCAGGTTGCCACAGCCAGATACCGACCTCGGTGTTCATGGCGCGCAAGTGGATCTGATGCAGCATCTTCACGACCGCCGCGTGCGGGTGACCGGTTGCTGAAACAAAGGCCTGGCGGGCAGCGGCGCCAGGCGCGCGGGCTGTTGGCCCTGGGTCTGCACCTCAGTTTGGGTCGGCGCTGGGGTGCTCGTCGCTTCTACGGTCCGGGCGGTCTGGGCGCCCTGGGCCGATTGGTCGAAACGAGCGACAAGCGCACTGCCGGCCATCACAACAGCCAAGCTGACAGCCAGCAGCCCGCTTTTCCAGGTCAGACTGGCGCTGGCCGACGGCTGACGTTGATTCGCAGGGGACTTCTGCGGATCAGTCATGGTCATGTTCCCCTTCGTGTTCGCTCTCATGCTCGTGTTCGTACCCGGGCCCAAAGCCAGAGATCGGCTGATTCTGGCCGGCCTGCAGCGCGTTGATCTGCGCGTAGGCATCCTGCAGCGCCTGGTAGGCCTCCTGCAACTGCGCCTCGTAGGCCGCAATGGTTGCATTGCTGTCGGCCGGCTGCACGGCGGGATCGGCGGCTGGTGTCACGGCGGCGGCCACGGGCAGCGCCTGCACAGGGGCAGCAGCACTGGCCGCCAACCGGTCGGACAGCAGTATCCCGCCGGTGACCAGGGTGAGCACAAAGGCGGTCAGCAGGGCAGAGATGATAATCGCTTTACGGTTCGTCTGAGATCGCATCGGTTTACCTCCTGAGGGTCATCATCGTTTTGCACGGGTGGCGCCTGGTTGCTGTCAGCAGCAGGTTCGTGACAGGCGCCTCAGCCTTGCATGTGCTGATGATACTCCCAACGGCGGCCTCGTGGGTGAAGCGCGCAGGGTGAACGCGTTAAGCGCGCGTTAAATGCAGTTGACGCCGCGGCCAGCGGGGCATATAATCAGAGAAGCCGCCCATGTTGTGAGTGAGTTTGACTGTCGTAAGAATGTTGTAGTCGTACACAAACGGGCAACGCATCGCTTCATTTATATCGGGGGCCATCGGGGGCCATCGGGGGCCATCGGGGACCACGGTTGCCAACTCAAGGGAGAACAAGGATGAACATCACACGAATAAGCGACCGAAGTTGCCAACTTTCGCAAAAGTTGGCAACTTTGCTTGCGACGCTGTCGCTGCTTGCGCTGCTGACAGCGTGCGCGCCGCGCCCCACGCCTACGCCGACCCTGC
The DNA here is from genome assembly GCA_016719785.1 of Candidatus Amarolinea dominans. Taxonomy (NCBI): domain Bacteria; kingdom Bacillati; phylum Chloroflexota; class Caldilineae; order Caldilineales; family Candidatus Amarolineaceae; genus Candidatus Amarolinea; species Candidatus Amarolinea dominans. The sequence goes on along the minus strand of JADJYJ010000003.1, from coordinate 36,641 downwards.
CTGACCCCCCCACCGCTACCGTCCAGGCGACTGAGGTGGCCCTGGCGCTGCCGCGTGCGGCCCAGGCCCGTCCGTTCCCGATCCAGGCCATCCCCACCGATAATCCCACGACGCCGGCCGCGGTCGAGTTGGGCCGACAACTGTTCTTCGACCCGGTACTCTCGACCAGCCGCGCCATGTCATGCGCGACCTGTCATCAGCCCGATCTTGGCTTGTCCAACGGGCAAGTGGTCAGCACGGCGCGGCCGGGCGCACCGGGCCGCAATGTGCCGACCTTGTGGAATGCGGGCTTCAAGCGTTTCCTGACCTGGGATGGTCGCGAGACGGCCCTGGAATCACAGGCGCGGCTGCCCCTGACCCTGCCCCATGAAATGGCTGCCATCCCCGCCGAGGTGGAGGCCAAGCTGCGCGCGATTCCTGAGTATGTGTCGTTGTTCAGCCAGGCGTTTGGCGGCGGCGCAGAATCGGTGACTTTCGACAATGTGACGCGCGCGCTGGCGGCGTTCGAACGCACCCTGATCAGCGATGACAGCCCCGTGGACCGCTTTCTGGCCGGCGACGCCACCGCGCTAACCGCGCCACAGCAGCGCGGGCTGGCGGTGTTCTTTGGAGAACGAACGCACTGCGCGGAGTGCCATCAGCCACCCACCTTTGCCATGGAGACCTTTCGCGTGGTGGGCGTGGACAGTGTGGATGCCGGGCGTGCTGGCGTGACTGCCGACGGCGTCCGCGGCGCATTCAGGGTGCCCACGCTGCGCAACATCGCCACCACGGGGCCTTACATGCACAACGGCTCCCTGGCAACGTTGAACGCGGTGATCGAATTCTACGCCGCGGGCGCCGGCCGGCCACGCGGCGTGCCCTACGTTGATCCTTTGCTCAAAGGTTTCGAGCTGAGCGATCAGGAGCAGGCTGACCTGGTAGCCTTTTTGCAGGCGTTGACTGACGAGAGCCGGCTGCCGGTCGCGCCCTCGCCGGCGCTCTCCGGCCTGCCGACCATACAGCGCCAACAGTAGCGCTGACACGCTTCGACCAAAGGCCTTGAATAAAACGAGCACTGCCAAGTTGGCAGTGCTCGTTTTGTTTCAGGTTCCGGCAACGGGTATCGCCGCCGACAGCGGGGTCAGCGCAGGGGCTGCGCTCGGCGCCGCCAGGCCACACCGAGGCCAACCAACCCGACGAGCAGGACGACAGCGACGGCGCGGGCAGCCGATGGGGTTGGGGTAGTCGTCGCGAGGCTCGTCAACTCGACGGCCGAGGGATCAACGACATCAACGCTCAGGATCGTGTTGGCATGATGGTCGCCGCCAGGCGTCCCGTCCAGGTTGACAGAGTTGCCCGCGGCGTACAGCACCACGGTCTGCGGTGCGGACATCGGCGCCGTCCATCCGAAGCTGAAGGTAGCCATACCCGCCCCCGTATTGTTCTTAGGGCTGGTCTGCGTCACCTCACCGTCCATGACCTGCGTGTCGCCCCCCAGGCTGGCCAACGTGCCGCCGGTCGCGGACACATCGAGCCCGGCTGCGGTCTGCAGCGTCAGGGCGGTGCTCTGCACGTGCAACGTGTAGACTACGCTTTCACCCGCGAGTACCGTCTGTGGGCCGGTGAGGCTAACGACCGGCTCGCTGCCGCCGCCGTGGCAAGCGTTACACGACATGCCAAAGTTGGTGGCCGGGTTACCGGAATGGCCAGAGATCCCAGTGCTGGAAGCCCAGGTGGGCGTTGCCAGCCAGGGCAGGGCAAACAGACCGCCGATGACCACGAGCATCAGGATGAACGCGTTCTTCATGCGTTGTCTCCTCCGTCGCGCAACGCGCCAGCCCAGGGTACAGAAGCACCAGTGCTTACTGGGAGTAGCATAGCTCACCCAACGCACAGCCCCAACGCGCCGCGTTCATTCCGATGTCCTTGATACTAACGATGCTGTCGTTGTTGAAGTCGAAGCGCGCTTCATAGCAACTGTTTAGCACCTCATCCATGCAGTTCCAGTGGCTGGCCACGGCGATCAGGTCATTGGTGTCCACGATATCATCGCAATTCAGATCATAGCGTGAGCAGGAGGTCAGCGTGGTCGGTACGAACATCGGCCCGGAGAAGCAAGGCCAGGTCGCGTTCACATTGTCGGTCCAGCAGTACTGCATGGGGTAAGGCGGCAGGTTGTGGCGCCAGGTGGTGATCGTCTCGCTCTGCGGAATGTACCAAAGCACGATGTTCTGGTTGTTCACTGCCTCGCCGTTGATGAACTGCTCAGGGCCTTGCACGTAGGTGCCGGTGCAGCACTGGCCGATGGCCGGCATATCCGCGTCGCCTTCCGCTGCTTTGTGCTGTGTCACGTAGAGCCAGGCATTGTCGCCCGTGCCGCCGTCATTGTACTGACCCCTCGCCGGCTCGATGTAGTAGCCGGAACCAGATTGATCCATGACCCGGTAGCGGTAGCCTTCGGGTGTATAAGGCGCGCTCTGCAGCCACCAACCTTCGGTAGTCTGATCAACCCACTGCGCGCCGTCCCACAGGGCCAGGGTATCGTTACTGTCACCCTTGACGGCGATGTCAATACGCACCAACGGCCGATAGGTGGCCTCCTGATCCTGGTTGTTGCCGCAGCCCTGGCCGTAGGAAACGGTCACGACACGAAAGCGTCCGTCGTTGAAGAACTGGAAGTGCTGCTCGTAGCGATAATTGCACGATGCGCCCCAATTGGACATGCGGAAGTCCTGCACCACCGCAAAACCGATGATCGCGTTCGCTTGATCGAGCAGGTCGCGTACCTGGGTGACGCCGTAGGGGTAGATGGGAAAACCGCCGCCGCCGCCACCGCAGCCCGTGTAGTCACGGTAGCCCCAATTGCCTGGATAGTGAGCGTGCCACTCGATCAGCTTCATGCGCGTGGCCACGGCTTGCGGCGCGCCGTTCACGTCATAGGTTAGGCTGGTAATTTCCAGCGCGTCGGTCGGCGTGGTGCGGTAATCCAGGTTCCAACCGTTACGATTGACGTGAATGGTGGTGTTACAGTCGGTCGGCACCTCTTGCGGTCTGAGGCTGTAGGCTGAGCTGCGCAAGTCCTGCGGACGCTCCGACCACCAAATTTTCTCGATCTTGTCCTCGGTCAGATTCACGAGCACCCAGACCGTGCCGCTATCGGTGAAAAAGGTTGTACCGGCGCAGAGATGACTGCCGTCGCAAGCCGTGCCCATGTTGTGTTGATCCATCACGCCGATCTGGTCCACCGCAGGAGCGAAACCCAGGGCCGCCTCCACGTCTGCGCTGGTGCGAATCAATTCAACGGCCCGATTGTAGAGACGCTTGTTGATCAGCGGGAAGGTGTTCGCCACTTCGAACACGTCCAACACCAGTCCCTGGCCCTGATGCACGAGTGCCGTAACCGTAGCGTTGCGGTCGAAATCGTAAACATCTACCTGGTAACAGGTGCCGTCAGAACACGCGCGATAGCCAGGCGCATAGGGGCCGAAGAAGGGGAAAATCTCGAACACCTCGGCGCGGTGACCGGCGACAAGCTCCTGCACCCGGGTTGATGCCACCGCCAGGGTCTGGGCCGCCTGTTCCTGAGTCGTCATGGCCTGTTCGGCCGGGTTGAGGGGCGTGATGGGGCCATTCGCGACGGCGGCGGTCGGTAGCCAGAAGCTACTCAAGATCGCCAGCACAGCGACGATAGCCGACAGATGAACGCGAAACGACGGACGGTTACTGATCCTGTTTTTCATGCTTTTCTCTCTTCTACAACGTACGCGACACGCAGAGGTGGGATAGGCGCCTGGCCAGAACGACCGCCAGGTGCAGCGGTCAAGACCGGTGGTGCAATATGGAGGGCAGAAGCCACAACCGATCATGCACTGGTGCAGTCTCTCCGCCAACCCGCAAGGGCCGTAGTTTAGCACAAAGACTTTTGACCTGTCAAAAGATGCCGGGCGCGGCGCGGCTTTTCGCCCGTCGCTCAGGTCACCTAGCCCTTCATTTATCCGGGCGGGCATGCTTTGCGCCTAGCGGGGCGACCGCCTGGTTCCCTGGAATTACCGGGGTAGGGGATGTGCCGCTGGCGACCGGTGAAATTGCCGCTGGCGAAAGGTCCGTAAATGGCCAGAAACGCGCCTTTGTGCTATGATGTACAATGAGAGTAAATAGAGTGTGATGGCGAGTAAATGCCGTGGCCGCCGTGCCGGCTTGGCAGCACCCTGAAAACTTCATGCGCGCCCATGAAAATGCAAAGGCAGTCAGAGGAAAACAGCGATGAATCCTACAAAACCTCGTCTGTATCCGCGTGGCGCGGACCTTCTTCACAATCCGCTCCTCAACAAGGGTACCGGTTTCACAGAGGCTGAACGCGAGGCACTCGACCTGCGCGGTCTCCTCCCTTCACGTGTGGCGACGCTTGCCCAACAGACAGAACGTGTCTTGCGTAACGTGCGCGGCCAGCCAACCGCGCTGAGCAAGTATCGCTATCTCACCGGTCTCCTCGATCGCAACACCACGCTGTTCTATCGGCTGGTGGTTGACAATCTGGATGAGATCATGCCGATCATCTACACGCCCACCGTCGGTCAGGCGTGCCAGCAGTACGGGCATGTTTTTCGCCAGGCCCGCGGCCTGTTCATCGGCATCAACGATCGTGGTCGCGTCGTGGACATTCTGCGTAATTGGCCTTACACCGACGTGCGCATCATCGTCGTCACCGACGGCGAACGCATCCTTGGCCTGGGCGACCTGGGCGCTAACGGCATGGGAATTCCCATCGGCAAGTTGGCGCTCTACACCGCCTGCGCCGGTGTGCATCCGGCTTCCTGTCTGCCCATCACCCTGGATGTTGGCACCAACAACCAGGCCCTGCTCGACGATCCGCTCTACATCGGCCTGCCGCAAAAACGTGAACGCGGCGAGGCCTATGATGCCTTCGTCGAGGAGTTCATTCTGGCGGCGCAGTACCTTTACCCGCGCGCGATTGTGCAGTTCGAAGATTTCGGCAACATGAACGCCTTCCGCTTGCTGCGCAAATACCGCGAGCGTATCTGCACCTTCGATGATGACATTCAAGGCACCGCCGCGGTCGCCCTGGCCGGCGTCTATTCGGCGCTGCGCCTGACCGGCGGCCGTCTGGCTGACCAGCGCTTCGTCTTCCTGGGTGCAGGCGAAGCCGGCATCGGCATCGGCGATCTGATCGTGACGGCCCTCGAAAATGAGGGCTTGTCAGAGAGTGAAGCCCGGCGCTGCTGCTGGTTTGTGGATTCCAAAGGATTGGTCGTCGCGTCGCGTGGCGACCTGGCGGAGCACAAACGCCCATTCGCACACGATCATGCGTTCATACCCGATCTGCAAGCGGCCGTGGAAGCGATCAAGCCCACCGCGCTGATCGGCGTGTCCGGCGTTGGCAGCACCTTCACGCGGCCGATCGTCGAGACGATGGCACGCATCAATCAGCGGCCAATCATCTTTGCCCTCTCCAACCCCACGTCGAAGGCGGAATGTACCGCCGAACAAGCCTACACATGGACGGACGGCCGCGCCGTGTTTGCCAGCGGCAGCCCGTTCGACCCGGTGACGGTTGCGGGCCAGACCTTCGTGCCCGGGCAGGGCAACAACGCCTACATCTTCCCCGGCGTCGGCCTGGGGGTCATCGCCTGCGGCGCCACGCGCATCACCGACGAGATGTTCTACGCGGCCGCCAAGACCCTGGCCGGCCTGGTGAGCGAGGGCGATCTGGCGCTGGGGCGCATCTACCCGGCGCTCGACCAGATTCGCCAGGTGTCCGCGGCCATCGGCGTCGCCGTGGCGCGCGTGGCCTATGCCAATCACCTGGCCACCATCCCCGAACCGGACGATTTGCTTAAGGCCGTCCGTGCCCAGATGTACGACCCAATTTATGAATCGTACGTCTGACCTGTAACACCCCTGCGCAGGGAAGGCGCGAAGACACGAATGCGCACAAACGCCATTCGTGTCTTCGCCACCTTCGCGCCTTCGGATAACTACTGCGGATTGACCAACACCCAGACCAGGCCATCCTTGGCGGCTTCCAACGCCACACCGAGAAACGGTGCATTCTCAGGAAGGTCGGCCGTGCCTGCGTCGCCGGCCAGTTGCACCTTGATCGTGCCCAGCGGTCGCACCCGGCCACCGGCGGCCGCGGTCAAACGCGTCCCGGCGGCGATGGCGCTCTCGCCCGGTGCAATCCTCACCTGCATCGGCCCGCTGTAGACGATGGTGACGTACTCGCCCGGCTCGGCCGCACCCTCGCGTGGCACCAATCGTTTCCCGGTTTCGCTGGGCCGGTGGTCTTCATCGGTGACCAGCTCAGCCCGGCCGGCCACTACGCCGACGACGGCCTGGCCTGATTGAGCTTGAACCACCTGCCACAGGGCGGGCGCGGTGTCGAAATCGGTTGGCGTGATGGCTTGGATGCTCACCACGTCGCCGGGCTGCAGGGGACGATCCCCGGCGTTGACGGCAAAGTTGGCCTGCAGGCAGCCGACGCAGTTGCCGGTGACGTTGATGTTGCCCGAAAAGTAACCGGCATATTGAGCGCCGTAGGCGTTGATGCCATTATAGGCCGCATCATACACATCTATCCCGTCATTTCCTGCGTGTGCGACGTAAACAGCGTCGTTGTTCGTCGAAAGCCAAGCACCCGTGTTGACATTCGTAGCCGCGACGAAACCTACATTCGCCTGATGCACAACCACGCCCGATGAGCCGGCTGAGTTTACATACAGGCCAGTAAGGAAGGCCGAACCCACGTAAAAACCATACTCGCCGGCCGAGGTCACATTCACGCCATGACGATCCGTTCGGCCGACGTACAATCCGTCACCCTGGGCGCCCGCGACCTCGAAGCCGTTCGATGACGCTGAGGCCACAGCGGATGATGGACTACCCGCGGCGCCCACATAGACACCGTCTTGACCCGCGGCGTTCACGACCATCCCGTAGTAGCCCGCACTGCCCACGTAGATGCCGTCAATCGCCACCGAATTGATGGCGAGGCCATGGCCGACGGTGTTGTTCAGCGTCATGACCGCATAACTCGGCGCACCAAAGGCCCCTTGGATCGTGAGCGGGTTGTTACTGCCCGTCCACGTCTGGCCCAGGTGGTTGTGATTGCTATCGCTGACGAAGGCGCCGTTTTGGTTCCAGTGGCCGGCGGTGAGTTGGATATCGGTTACGGTAATCTGTCCGTCCTGGTTCGCGTCGCACGCGGCGTTGTAGGCGGCCCCGGGCACGCAGGGGCCGGCCAGGGGCGCCGCCGCCGCGGTAGAAGCGAGCAGCCCAAAGATCAGGGTCAGCGCGAGTAGTCTGCGAGTGTTCACGAGTGTTCTCCTAGCTCAAGTGTGGTACAAGTAATGCACAAATTAACTGGAGAATTGTAGCACACAACAGCGCGCGCGTCAACGTGAGGATGTTCTGGAGGGTGAAAGCGGTCTTTCGGCTGCGACCTTTCTTGCCAGGGTTGCTAGAAGGCAGTAAAATCAGCCTATGACCACACGTTTACCGTATCTCTGGGATTATGATATTGATGAGGCGCAATTCCGTGCGCTGCTCGCAGGTGAATTGACGCTGGGTCGGCTCGATCGCGACTGGGCTGCCGTACGCCTGCTTGAATATGCCTCCTACGCAGAAGTCGTGCAGCTATTAGGGTTTGGGCCATTTGTGGAGGGATGGCCGGCCTGGCGTCAACGTATTCGCGCGCAGACGCGCCAGCGTGCGTTCGATTTTCTAGCCAATTGGCTGCTGCACAAGCACCCAGATCTGCTCCAATGATGAACCGTGGCTTCTGAAAACAGCACCTTCTACTTCGAACACCTCTATCCGTTGCAGAACGAAGTCTTACGGCTCACCACTGGGCTGGACACCGGCTTCTATCTCAGTGGTGGTACCGCGGCCTCGCGCGGCTACCTCCATCACCGATTTTCGGACGATCTTGATCTCTTCGTCAACGACGACGAGCGCTTTGGTCTGTGGTCAGCGCGCGTGATCCAGGCATTGCTAACACAACCAGCCTGGCAAGTTAGCGTTACGCTGCGCGAGCAGCGTTTCACACGTCTCAGTGTTCTCCGGCCAGATGCGACACTGAAAATCGAACTCATCAACGATGTCCCTGCGCATACAGGTCTTATTCGACAGCACCCGCAACTGGGACGCCTGGACAGCGCCGAGAACATCCTGGCGAACAAGATCACCGCCGTGGTCGATCGTGAAGAACCCAAGGACCTGGCGGACATCTGGGGATTCTGCTGCCAAATGGGTCTTTCGCTGGTAGATGCCATTGAGAATGCAGGCAGCAAGGCCGCCGGCATCTTCGTGCTCGATATCGCACGTATTCTCTCCTCGGTGACCGTCGCGGACTGGGAACTGGTGCGCTGGATTCAGGCACCGCCGCCACAAAAGTTCGTGGCTGACTTGGAGGCGCTCGGCGAAAGTCTGATTCTGGAGCCTTGATCAGCATTCAGCATTGCGTGGGCGACACCGTCATCACCTGCCATCCATGAAGACTGGCACGAAGACACGAATCCGCCCAATGCCCTTCGTGCCTTCGTCACCTTCACGTCTTCGTGATGACTATTGCGGGTTGACCAGCACCCAGATCAACCCCTCGCCAGCCGCCAGAGACTCCAGCGCCGTCCCGATAACGGGAGTTCCCTCGGTGACTACCATACCCTCGACGGTGCGGGTCTGGAGCGGCCGCACCCGGCCACCGGCTGCTGCGGTCAGGCGCGTCCCGGCGGCGATGGCGCTCTCACCCGGCGCAATCCTCACCTGCATCGGCCCGCTGTAGACGACAGTGACGTACTCACCTCGCTGCGCTGCACCGTCACGTGGCACCAGGCGTTTGCCGGTTTCGGTGGGCCGATGCTCTATTTCGGTGACAAGCTCAGCCCGCCCGGCTACCACGCCGACAATGGCTTGGCCCGGCTGAGCCTGAACCACCTGCCATAGGGCTGGCCCGGTGTCGAAGTCGGTGGGCGTGACGGCCTGGATGCTCACCACGTCGCCGGGTTGCAGGGCACGATCCCCGACATTGACAGCGAAGTTGGCCTGCAGACAGCCGACGCAGTTGCCGCCGACATAGATGTTGCCGGCAAACACGCCGGCGTAGAGGTTACCGGCCACATCCACGCCGTGGACGGCGGCTGTGGCCACGAATAAACCGGTGCCGCCCGCTGAATCAACGTGTACACCATCTGTGCCGGCTGTGCTCACTCGCAGGCCATCGTGGGCCGCCGAGTATACCCATAGCCCGTGATAGCCCGTCGAGTCGATGAATACGGCGCTGTCAGCGGCGGCAATGCGAAGACCCACACCAGTTGAGTTGTTCAACACCAGCGGAGCAAAATCCGGCGCGCCGTATGAACCCTGGATCTTGAGCGGATTGTCCGTCCCCGTCCAGGTCTGCCCCAGGTGGTTGTGGTTGTTGTCGCTAACATAGGCGCCGGTCTGGCTCCAGTGGCCGGCGGTCAGTTGAAGGTCGTTCACCGTGATGACGCCGTCCTGGTCAACATCACACGCGGGATCGTAACCGGTGCCGGGGACACATGGCCCAACCAGCGGTGTACTGCTAGCCGCACCGGTCAGGGTGGCCAGCAGGATTAGGACAAGAATCAGGGAGAAAAGTTGACGAGCGTTCATGATTTGTTCCTTCTGTTTTGTGGCGCAGGATGATCTTGTGGCTGGCAGGATCCGCTGAGGGAGCCGCTTGCGCGTGGCTCGCACCCCCATCCAACCTGGGCTGCCGTTCATCGCCGGCCGGGAGATGGCTCACCGCAGGCCGCGCCCTTAAGAACGCGCGCGGGAGGTCGCCTGAGCCGCCCGGGATCGGGGCTGTTTCGTGAATATCAGTTGAGCGTGATACAACCGATGTGCGGAAGTCGGCGTTGATGCCGGCTCATGGGGCAGAGGTAAAAACGGAGGCAGGTGGATGACGATCTGCCGCGGGTCAACGAGACTCGCAGCCGGTGTGTTTCGTAGCTCTTCTTCCTTTCAGTGCTGCCTATGGTATCTCAGCGCTTTGTATTGTATCACAATATGAGGCCGTTAGTCAGACGGCTTCGCCGAGAGGGTGCATTTTAAGAAGTACTGGGTCTGGTCCTGTGTTGACACCTGCCCTCCGGGATGAGAAGCGAGTTTCCGCCCGTTGACGAACGGACGGCGATCGCTAGCCCGAAGACCTCACTCTCGAATTCTGATGCGTTGCTCGTCCACGATCCACAGCGCTTGGGTGATCGGTTCGCTCTCCAGGGCCTTGACCACGCGCGCGACCATCGCCATGACAGACCACTTATCTTGATGTTTGCTGCGCACGATGATGATGCCTGTATAATGTTGCGGAGGGTAAGTGCGAATGTCGGCAAAATCCAGGTCAAGCGTCAGTAACACGCGTTGCTCTTGCTGGCAGACCCGGGCAATCGTGCCATCAATCTCGCCGATCAACGCTTCGTCAAAGACGGTCAGAGCATCATGGCCGGCGCGCATCAGGATGTCGGCTACTTCGACTGGTAGGTTCTCGTCAATCTTGAATTTCATGGTAGTCAGGCCGGCATTAGGACGACGCGTTCACGCGCCAGTTCAGCCGCGTAACCAATGGTGGCTTGCACGGCCTCGCGAGACACAGACGGATAGCTGCGCAAGATCTCGTCAATTGACACACCTGCAGCTAAGTTGTCGAGTACCACCGACACTAAGACGCGTGTGCCTGCAATACAGGCCTTGCCATGACATACCAGCGGGTCAACCCTAACGTAATTCCACCAATCCATGGCTTCCTCTTCATTTCTGCGCATACATAGGCTTGAATGAACGTCGCAGGCCGAACACATTATACTCGTGTGCTCCGTACGCCCCAAATGAATCGCTGGCGTCGCCCCGAATTCGCTGACAGACGTTCAGGCGTAGCACAACAAGCGACCGCCTATCTGGTGAAGCAGTAAGACTGGTTGCGTCGCAGAAACCTTCCTAACCAGCAGATATGCGCTATCCACGACGAGTGGCGAAGACACGAATTCGCACCGGCGCCCTTCGCACCTTCGTGATCCAGCATTACTGCGGATTAACCAACACCCACACCTGACCGTGTTCGGCCGGACCGAGGGCCAGGCCCAGGCTCGGCGCAAACTCAACGATATCGGCGAGGCCGCCATCCGTGCGCTGGACCTGAAAGGTGGACAGGGCGCGCACACTGCCGGTCGCTTCGGCCACCGTCAGATGGTCGCCCACTTGGACGGTGCCGGCTGCCTTGACCCGCACGGGGCCGAAGATGACTACCGACAGGAATTCGCCGGGTGCGGCCGGCTGTCCAGGCCGCGGCGCCAGCGTGGTGCTGCCATCCTCCTGACCGATATAAGGTTCGGCGCGGCCGCTGACGACGCCCAGCAGCGGGCTGCCCGGTGTGGCCCGGCGCACGCGCAGCAGCATCTCGGCGCCGGCGAAGGAGCTGGCGGCGACGCCGTCCACGGCTACGATCTCGCCCGCTTGCAGGGTCTCACTCCCGGAGTTGATGGCCAGCCGGGCGATGAGACAGCCGGTGCAGTTGCCGGCGACGTTGATGTCGCCGCCAAAGTAGCCGGCCCAATTGGTGGCGTCGGCCACCCAGACTCCGCTGTCGCCGGCTGTGGACACATACAGCCCGTTAGTGCCGGAGTCGTCACTACGGAAGGCGGCGCGGCCGGCGTAGACTACTTTAGCGCCGTAGTCCTCGGCGTTGGCGACCTCGAAGCCGTTGGCGTTGGTGATGTCAGAAGTGCAGTTGGAGACGCTTCCGGCGCATGTGACTGCAAACCCGTCCGAGCCCGCTGAGTACACTCTCACGCCATGGGCGCCCGCCGCCCCTACCTGCACGCCGTCGTTGTTGGCCGAGGCCACATATACGCCGGTGCCCGCCGAGTTCACAAACACGCCGATGCCGCCCATCGAGTCCACGAGCACGCCGTGGGCGCCCGAGATGATGCGCAAGCCATTACCGTTGGTGTTCAACACCAGCGGTGCATAGTCGGGGTAGCCGAAAGAACCAGTCAGTGTGAGTGGATTGTTGTTCCCCGTCCACGTCTGGCCCAGGTGGTTGTGGTTGTTGTCGCTGACATAGGCGCCGGTTTGGCTCCAGTGGCCGGCGGTTTTCTGGATGTCGAAGATGTCCGCGTCCCCGTCGTGGTCTACATCACAGGCGGGGTCATAAACGCCACCTGCGGCACAGGGACCGGCCTGCGGCGTGGCGCCGGCTGCGCTGGTCAGGGTGGCCAGCAGGGTCAGGATGAGAATCAGAGCGAAAAATTTGCGTGCGTTCATGGTTTACTCCTTACGTTTAGTCGCACAGAATGCGCTCGTTTCGAACCGAAGTTGCGACGTCTTTCATCAGTCTGCTCGTGCGGCAAAGGCCTCCAGGCGCTGACTTGCCGACCCCTTGCGCAGCGCCACGATCCGATAGTCGAACGCGACCGCGCACGACTTCCCATCTATGGCACGCACCGTGAACCCGGCCGGCGTCTTTGCGGCCACATACAACGTACAGTCACCCAAGGGCGTCAGAAAGACATGATAGGATGGGGTGGTCTCAATCGTCGCTGCGTAGATCGGTTCAAGCAACACCACGGCCTCGCCGTCCACGAGTTGACCTGAGCCAAAATCCTCAAACCAGGGCTGCGGGCTATGAACGGCGTAGAGCAGCCGTTGGTCGTGCTCGTCGGTCGTGACCGCCGTCGCACTGGCGCCAGCCGCCACCGCCAGGCCTGTTTCGCTCACAGTCCAGACGACTGTGTTTGCGCCGTTGCGAATATTGAACGCGCTCGTACTGTTGTTGTCCTCGTCCAGGTCAATCTGCACCACATCGTTGCTGTACAACAGAATGTCGCTGCCGGACAGGCTCGGCTCTGAGTAGATACGGCCATCATCCTCGGCGCCCACGCCGCCCAAGACCAGGTCCGGCGCCTCATTGCTGCCGCCTTCCGCGCGGACGCCGCCCCCGCCGTTCACCTGGTTGAGGAAGTGCCCGCCGAAATGCCCTGCGGACGCCGATTGTGCTTGCACGCCGTCCCAGCCCGCCGAGGCCACGTACACGCCGTAGTGGTCAGCCCGGCCTACATACAGTCCATCACCCTGGGCCCCCGCCACCTCGAAGCCGTTGTTGTTCCCGGAAGAGAACTGGGTAGTCGGACTACCCGCCGCGCGCACGTATATACCGTCATCGCCCGCCGAGTCCACATACACGCCGGTGCTTGCCACCGACTCCACGTAGACGCCGCTGCTACCCGCCAATAACACAGCCACGCCATTGATGCCCGCCGAGCTAACCTGCACACCAGCGTCCCCCGCCGAGTCCACCTGCACGCCATTGTTCGTAGCCGAGGTGATACGCAAGCCCGTACCGGTACTGTTGCTCAACACCAGCGGCGCATGGTCGGGCGCGCCGAATGCTCCTTGGATCTTGATCGGGTTGTTCGCGCCCGTCCAGGTCTGGCCCAGGTGGGTGTGGTTGTTGTCACTGACAAAGGTGCCGGTCTGGTTCCAGTGGCCGGCGGTGAGCTGGATGTCGTTTACGGTGATGGTACCATCCTGGTTGGCGTCACAGGCCGGATCGTAGGCGGCGCCAGGGACACAGGGCCCAGCCAGCGGCGCACTGCTGGTCGTACCGGTCAAGGTGGACAGCAGGGTCAGGACGAGAATCAGGGAGAAGAGTCTACGAGCGTTCATGATTTGTTCCTTCTTTTTCGTGGCGCAGGATGGTTGTTTGGCCGGCAGAATCCGCTAAGGGCGCCGCCTGCGCGTGGCGCGCCCCCAACCTGGGTTGCCGTTCATTGCCGGCCGGAATCTGGCTCGCCAAAGGCCGCGCCCTTAAGAACGCGCGCAGGCGGTCGCCTGATGTCGGCGGGTTGACCCGGCCGGCCCAGACCACCTATGATCGGGACGGGGAGGCGTCGTCGCCAGAACGAGCCAGATGCAGCTGACTGCCCGGCCGGCCTTGGCCGCCCGAGATCGGGACTGTTGCCTGAATGATCAGTTGAGCGTGGTGCAACCGATGGGCGGAAGCCGGCGTAGATGCCGGCTCATCTGACAGAGGAAAACGGATGCCAATGGATGGCGATCTGCGTGGGTCAACGAGACTTGCAGCCGGTGTGAATAGTAGTTTTCTCTCCTTTCAGTGCTGCCTGTGGTAGCTCAGCGTTGCGTATTATATCAACAGCCTGAGGCCGCTAGCCAGACGGCTACGCCTGGGGGGCCAGCGAGGGGCTGAAGCTCACTGGTACTAACTTTTGGCTCGCGGGCGCACTGTGATCGCCGTTTGTCCCAACAGGCGTATCTCAGGCTGGAGCAGTACCGACAACTTTAGGATCACATATGGTCCAATATCTCCGCAAGCACATCCAGGATATTCAGGGCACGTCCTGGTGCCACCGAGTTGTCCGCGCCATCATGGATGTGATGGGGAAATCCGGGTAGATCGGGGTAGTGTGGCGTATTATCCCAACGACGAATGAGATGGTCTTCCTGACTGGCCCAATGGTAGCTGTAGGTCACCACCTCAAGTCGCCCGTCGGGCGTGCGCTGGACATACTCGGAGAACTCAAGTTGGCTGCGATCGGCAAATACCACAGTGGCTCGCAAGTGGGCATCCGCGACGCTCACACGCTCGCGTATGACGGAAAAGCGTTCAACACGGCTATCGCCCAGGATGTATTCCTTGAAGGCGACAAGGTATTCGGCCGGGCTCATGCGGGAACCGGTTGGCCCAAGATGTTCAGGCGACGCTTTGCATTCTCCGCCATCTGCACCAGCGATGCCCACTCAACGAAGTCCATGCGATCATCAGTCTGGCCGGTCATGTAACGATGGTAGAATGTCGAAGAAGTGAGATGATGCTCTTCCTCGAACGCACGCAAGTCAGATGTCAGTTGGATCAATAACCGGCGATTCTCCTCGGCCTCATAATCCAGGAGTTTACGCAGGCCGCGCTCCAACACCAGGCTTGTCGGACCTGATTGATAGAGTTCAGCCAGGCGCTGCAGATATTGAGATGTCAGGTTCTGAGGACTTGCCTGGGTTGCGTTCATCGCTCGTACTCCTTTCGACGATGCCCATAGTATCACAATCTGGCGCCGCTGACAAGAGGGCCTATTGCACGTTGACCAGCACCCAGATCAACCCTTCGCCGGCGGCCAGCGGCTCCAGCGCCGTCCCGATGACGGGCGCGCCCTCGCTGACGATCATGCCTTCGAGGGTGCGCGTGCGCAGGGCGCGCGCGTGGCCGGCCAGGTCCGCGGCGGTTAGCCGTTGACCCACCGTCACCGGGCCATCCGCAGCCGAAACCTTCACCCGCGCCGCACCTGCCACCGTCAGCGCCACATAGTCGCCCGGCTGAGCCGGCCCTTCGGCGCGATGCAGTTCGGACGCCTGCGCCGCGCTTTCGCCCAGCGCGGACGCCGGTCTGGGGCGGGATGTCAGGGCCAGGCGCCCTTCCACAACCCCGATCACGCCGCCAGGGGCGCCGGCCGCGGCCTGCACCTGAGGTAGATGCACCGTGCTGCCCAGCAGCGGGTCGGCTATCCCGGCCGCCATCACCAGGTCGCCAGCCGTCAGGCTTTCGGCGCCGCTCACCTGCGCTACCAGCGAGACAGACTCCAGGAGCACGTTACTGCCATGAATCTTATCCGGCGTGTAGAAGCCCCATTCACCACTGGCCTGAGCTGAGTTGGCGTATACCCCGGTCGTGCCTGCCTGGTTCACATAAACGCCGAAGTCGCCCGTGAAACCCACGTATACGCCGTCGTCGCCCGCCGAGTAAATGTTCATACCATCGTAGACTGTCGAGTCCACAACAACGCCTTGGCCCGCCGAGACTACGTACACGCCATTGCGGTCAGCTCGACCAACGTACAGGCCGTCACCCTGGGCGCCCGCAACCTCGAAGCCGTTCGATGCCGCTGAGGCTGGGTTGGATGACGGGTTGCCCGCGGTGCCCACATAGACGCCGTCTTGACCCGAGTGGTTCACAACCATCCCGTAGTAGCCCGCACTGCCCACGTAGATGCCGTCAATCGCCACCGAATTGATGGCGAGGCCATGGCCGACGCTGTTGTTCAGCGTCATGACCGCGTAACTCGGCGCACCAAAGGCTCCCTGGATCGTGAGCGGGTTGTTACTGCCTGTCCACGTCTGACCCAGATGGGTGTGGTTGCTGTCGCTGACAAAGGCGCCGTTCTGATTCCAGTGGCCGGCAGTGAGTTGGATATCGGCTACGGTAATCTGTCCGTCCTGGTTCGCGTCGCAGGCGGGGTTGTAAGCAGCCCCGGGCACGCAGGGGCCGGCCAGGGGTGCCGCCGCCGCGGTAGAAGCGAGCAGCCCAACGATCAGGGTTAGCGCGAGCAATCTGCGAGTGTTCATGTCTATCCTCCTGGTTCAAGTGTAGTGCATATCATGCACAAATCGGCCAAGAGGGTTGTAGCACAGGATCGCGCGCGCGTCAATGGGATGGGCGTGTGAGACCCTTATAGTTCTTGTGCATAGTCTGCGGCTTCATGTTCAGCCTGCGCAACCGTAGAAGCAACGATGTTGGATTGATCCAGCCTGGTAATCAGCAGCCCGGAGTGGCGGATCCCCGCCATCCACGAAGGCTGGCACGAAGGCACAAATCATGCCCGACGCCCTTCGTGCCTTCGTCCCCTTCGTGCCTTCGTGCTAACTACTGTACGTTGACCAGCACCCAGATCAACCCTTCGCCGGCGGCCAGCGGCTCCAGCGCCGTCCCAATGATGGCCGCGCCCTCGCTAACGATCATACCGTCGAGGGTGCGGGTGCGCAGGGCGCGCGCGTGGCCGGCCAGGTCCGCGACCGTCAGCCGTTGACCCACCGTCACCGGGCCATCCGCGGCCGAAACCCTCACCCGCGCCGCGCCTGCCACCGTCACCGCCACATAGTCGCCCGGCTGAGCCGGTCCTTCGGCGCGCTGCAGTTCGGCCGCCTGCGCCGCGCTTTCGCCCAGCGCGGACGCCGGTCTGGGGCGGGCTGTCAGGGCCAGGCGGCTCTCGACAACCCCGATCACGCCGCCAGGGGCGCCGGCCGCGGCCTGCACCTGAGGTAGATGCACCGTGCTGCCCGGCAGCGGGTCGGCTATCCCGGCCGCCATCACCAGGTCGCCAGCCATCAGGCTTTCGGCGCCGCTCACCTGCGCCACCAGCGAGACGGACTCCAGGAGCACGTTACTGCCATGAATCTTATCAGGCGTGTAGAAGCCCCATTCACCACTGGCCTGCGTCGTATTGGCGTAGACGCCATTATAGGTCGCCGACACAACCCGCATGCCGTCGCCGCCGGCTGCCTCTACCACCATGCCGTTCCAACCGGCCGACGCGACATAGGCCCCGGTTTCCGCCAATTGCACATTCAGGCCAGTGCTGTCCGCCGAGACGATGAACACACCATCGTACGCGGTATGGCCAACGATCAAGCCGTAGCCGCCCGCCGAACTGATACGCACGCCGTTCTCACCGGCAGAATAGATGTAAACGCCATCGCCGCCGACTGTGCCCACCAATACGCCGTCGTCAACGGCCGAACTCACGTTGAGGCCGCCCGTTCCCACGCGCAGGCCAAGGCCAGCGCTGTTGTTCACGGTCAGGGCAGGCCCGGCAAATGATCCTTGAATCGTGATGGGATTGTCCGCGCCGGTCCAGGTTTGCCCCAGATGGTTGTGATTGTTGTCGCTCACATAGACGCCATTCTGACTCCAATGGCCAGGCGGTCAGTTGGACATCGAAGATGTCTACATCGCCGTCATGGTCCACATCACAGGCGGGGTCGTAGGCGCCGCCAGGGATGCAGACCCCGGCCAACGGCGCCCCGCCGGCCGCGCCGGTCAGGGCGGTCAACAGAACCAGGAGAATGGTCAAAGAAAAAAGTTTGCGCACACGCATTGTTCGCTCCTTATGCACCATCGCACAGAGTGTCCCTGTTGCAGGCAGGGTTGGGTCACAGAGGTTGCTCGGCTTGCATCATACAACGAAACGCTAAAGTCATCAATAATGGACGCGCACAGCTTGCAGTATATCTGCGTTCGCAATCTTGATCTTCCCATTTGGCATTGCGCGGCAAACGGTTTATGATGGGCGGGCGCTAAACCGTCAGGCGGGGCGCGGCGATCTATTCTCAAAGAGGCTGGCTGGTAACGTGGCTATAACACATTCCGAACCCGGTGCGGGCCGTCATGGCATCCTGCGGAATTGGGCCGCGGTGACCGCGGCGAAGAGGATGATGTGAAGGGCAGTCGTCTGTTGATCTGGGGCATGGCCCTGTGCGTCGCGGTGGCGTTTGCCGGCGCCATCGGCGTCATCCTGACCGTGTTCGACCATAACGAGCACATGTACCTCGCGGCCGGCGTCCAGGTGGCGCAGAACAAGGTCATCTACCGCGATTTCGCCTATCTGCAGATGCCCTATCTGCCCCTGTTGTATGGCAAGCTCTTGCAGTGGCTGCCCATCCAGGCTTACTATCTGCTCGCCGGCAAGGTGGTCAGTTGTTTCTTCCTGGGCCTGTCGGCCGCGACCCTGTTTCTGATCGGCCGCCGTGTCCTGGGGCAGCTTGCGCCGGCGCTCGGCATCGTCGCCCTGTTCTTGCTCAACATGACCATCATCGGGCCGGCCGCGGAGGTGTCCAACTACATCGCGCCACTGGCCCTGTCACTGCTCAGTTTCTACGCTTTTCTCGTGTCAACCGACCAGGCGCGGGTCAAATCCCTCGGTCTGGCGCTCTCCGGCTTTTGCCTGGCATTAGCCATCGGCAGCAAGCTGACCTACGCGCCGACCGTCGTGCCATTCCTGATCGCCATGAGCCGGCTGCCGGTGGAAAATGGCACGCCGGCCGCCGCGCTCAGATACCGGCTCACACACGGCCTGGCGCCGTTCATGGGCGGCCTTGCGCTCGGCTTGCTGCCGTTGGTGGGCTACCTTTTCGATTGGGATCGGTTTCTCTTCAACAACCTGGGCTACCATGCGCTCAACACACAGTGGCGCCTGCTGACGGGTTATGCCGGAGCCATGTCGGTTGCGGCCAGGCTGGACTTCGCCCGCCAGATTCTGACACGCACCGATAACCTGATCTTGATCGCGGGGGTTTTGCTGGCAATCGGACTCTCGCTCGGCCGCTTTGCCGGCCAACGACCAACCGGCAGACGCCTGCCGTCGGGCGCGCTGCTGGCAATGCTACTATTCCTGGTGGCCGTGCCGACGGCGCTGGCGCCGGCGCCCTCTTTCTTTCAATATTTTGCGCTACCCGTCAGTTGCCTGTTTCTGCTCCTGATCTACGCCTGGGCGCCACACGCCGCCGCTGACTTCCGTTGGCGCCGCGTCCTGCTGCCCATGCTGGTGCTGGTGTCTGTTGCCTTCAGCGGCCCTGGCTTACAGCGATCAATCACGCGCTTGGTTGATCCTCAGACCTGGAGCGGTGTCTACGCACACCAGGTCGCCATGAGCATACGCCAGGCCCTGGAAACGGCTGGCGTTGGCCCAACCGGCAAGATAGCTACCCTGTCGCCCGTCTACGTCATCGAAGCCAATCTGCCGATCTATCCGCAGTTGGCTACCGGGCCGTTCTTGTTTCGCGTGGGCGATCTGCTCACGCCGGCCCAGCGCCAACGTTTCGTCGGCGCCTCCCCGCAGACGGTGCATGAGCTGCTGGACGCTGATCCCCCGGCCGCGATCCTGGTTGGCTTCGAGGGCGACCTGGACGCGTCGCTGCGCGATTACGCCAAACAGCACAATTACGCTCAACAGGACACCCTGGCGGGCGGCGCCGAGTTGTACATCCGCCCGCCATGAGTCTTTCCCGGCTTATCCTCCGCCCAGCAAACGCCAGACCTGAGCGACCAGGAAGGTCACGCCAAAGCCCATAGCCAGCGGCAGCAGCGAAGCGATGACGGTCCATTTGACGCTGCCCGATTCCTTGTAGATCGTATAGATGGTTGTGCTGCACGG
Source organism: Candidatus Amarolinea dominans (assembly GCA_016719785.1). Classification (NCBI taxonomy): domain Bacteria; kingdom Bacillati; phylum Chloroflexota; class Caldilineae; order Caldilineales; family Candidatus Amarolineaceae; genus Candidatus Amarolinea; species Candidatus Amarolinea dominans. The sequence continues at coordinate 16,686 of JADJYJ010000003.1, read as the reverse complement.
GTTGTGCAGCAGGCTAAAAAGCATCAGGTTGACCGCGGTCAGCAGGGTCCAGCCGCCGGCCTGGAAAAGCGCAGCGGTTGACTCCACCGTGTCGGTCTGGAACATGACGCCCGCGCCCTGCCCTGCGCCGGTCATGCCGGTGACCAGGACGGTCAGCATCAGGATGGTGGGTACGACGATCTCATTGGCCGGAATGGCGACGATATAGGCCAGCATGATGACGCCGTTGAGGCCCAGGAGCAGCCCGAGCGGATTCAGCAGGTTGACCAGGTGCTCGGCCAGGCTGGGCTGGCCGAGGTGGATGTTCGACACCAGCCAGATGACCGCGCCGGCCGGCATGGCGAAGACGACCGCGCGCCACAGCACCGACATCGTGCGGTCAATCATCGAAGTGTACAGCGTTTGCAGGATACGCGGCGGGCGATAGGGCGCCAGCTCCAGGCTGAAGGTGGAGACCTGGCCCTTGAGCACGGTGCGCGAGAGGCTCCACGACGCGACAAACGTGAACAGAACACCCAGGGTGGCGACTGCCATCACCGCCAGCGCAGAGATGATGCCGCCGAGATAGGCGGGCACCAGCGCGCCGATGAAGACGGTGGCAATCAGGATTTGCGTGGGCCAGCGACCGTTGCACAGGGCGAAGTTGTTGGTCAGCATGGCGATCAGGCGCTCGCGGGGGCTGTCAATGATGCGCGTGGCGACGACGCCGGCCGCGTTGCAGCCAAAGCCCATCATCATGCTCAGCGCCTGTTTGCCGTGCGCGCCCGATTTCTTGAAGATGTTGTCCAGGTTGAACGCCACGCGCGGCAGATAGCCAAAATCCTCCAGCAGGGTGAAGAGCGGGAAGAAAATCGCCATCGGCGGCAGCATCACCGCGACTACCCAGGCCGTCGCCAGGTACATGCCGTCCAGCAGCAGCCCGCTGAGCCACCACGGCAGGCGAATGGCATCGGCCACCTGGTGCAGCCAGGGGTAGACCTGGCCGATGAGGAGCGAATCGAGCATCTTGGAAGGGACGTTCGCGCCGGTGATCGTGATCCAAAAAACCAGTGCAAAAAGCAAGAACATGATGGGTAGACCCCACATGCGACTGGTGACCAGGCGGTCAATCGTCTTGTCCAGGGTGGGGCGCGCCTGCCGGTCCGGCCGCGTCACGACACTATCGGCCAGGTTGGCAGCCTCGGTGAACGTGGCCTCCACAACCCTCTCGTGAAAATCACTCCCAATCTGCCAGCGCAGCCGATTGGCATTGGCAATGATCTCTTCGGCTGTCAGTTGCATCGTGCTGTTCATGCGGCCTCCAGGCGTAATTGCAGGTTACCGGTCATGGCTTCGGCCTCGGTGCGGGTCAAATCGCCCAACTCACCGCGACGCAGGGCCTGGATGATGCGCTCATCGCCATCGAGCAGGCGCCTCGCCACCCAACGTGCATTGGGCAGGGCCGGGTAGAGGCTGTGAATCTGCGCGACGAGCGCGTCCACCGCATTTTTCAGCTCTGCAGGCTCGGTTGTGATGCGATGGGGTCGGCAAACGGTGCGTCCCGTTGCCACCTCACTCATGGCCTGCAACAGGTCTTGCAGACCCTTGCCATAACGGGCAGTCGTGGGCACCACCGGCACTCCCAGCCGTCGCGCCAGGTGACGGGCGTCCACGCTGACCCCGTGCCGCTGCGCCTCATCTATCAGGTTGAGGCAGACCACCACCCGATCGGTAATCTCCAGCACTTGCAGCACCAGGTTCAGGTTTCGCTCCAGGCGGCTGGCATCCGCGACCACCAGGGTCACGTCCGGCTGTCCAAAGAGGATAAAGTCGCGCGCCACTTCTTCATCCAGGCTCGTGGCCAGCAGCGAATAGGCGCCGGGCAGGTCTACCAGCTTGAAGCGTTGCCCGCCGTAATCGAAGCCGCCCTCCGCGCGCGTCACGGTTTTGCCAGGCCAGTTGCCGGTGTGCTGACGCAAGCCGGTCAAGGCATTGAAAACGGTGCTTTTACCCACATTGGGATTGCCCGCCAGGGCGACGACGAAATCCCAATTGGTCATGTCCACGCCCAGTTTGAGCAGATTGGCCGCGTTATGCACAGGGCACGCCTCACAACTGGCGTGGGCGGCCGGGATGGGCGGGATGGGCGTGGGGCGATAGTTGGACGATTCACTCATAGTGTGGCCTCCGCGGCCGGGCTGATGGCAATCAGCGCGGCCTGTTCACGACGCAGCGCAATCAGCGCCTCACGAATGCGATACGCGGTGGGATCGCCGCTCAGGCTGCGCATCTCGGCCCCGATCAAGGTGCCGGGCAGGATGCCCAGGTCAAGGAAGCGCCGGCGTTCGGCCCCGCGGCAGCGTGCGGAGATGCGCACCACGCGGCCCTGCTCGCCAGGCTTGAGATCGGCCAGGGTTGGTTCGACCGCGGCAGTCAGCGCCACCTCCAGCGGCCGCACATTGATGTTGGCCGCCACGATGGGCGCCAGGATGTGCTCATTGCCGTCGGCCCACAGACGCACGCGCTGCGGCGTCATTTCCAGAAGTTGAGCCTCCATGCCGGGGTAGAAGCCTTCGGCCACCAACTGCGCATAGACCACAGCCGGTTCGTCTTCCAGGTGTACGATGCGCACGGCCTGCTGCGGCTGCATCGCGGTCAGCGGTTGGCTGCCGTTGACCAGCACATCACCTTCGGCGCTCGGAATCGGATCGCCGTGCGGGTCGTAGGTTGGATTGCCGAGGGTGGCGGCCAACGCGTTGGCCGCGGCCGGCGTCAGGCGGTGTTCCATCTGGTCGGCCAGCTCATGCCAGGCCAACGGCTGGTAGCCGGTTTCATCGGCCAGATAGCGCTCCCACAAACGGTGGGCGCGCACCATGTGCAGCGCGTACTCCATGCCGGCGGTGGTCAACTGCAGGCCGTCAGGCCGCACCTCCAGCAGGTTGCGATTCTGCATCGCCGTCAACAGGTCGGCGGTGCGGTTTTCGGAGATTTGCAGGACGCCCGCCAAGCTGTGAATGGTGGGCTGCTGCTGGTTGACTGCACACCAGTGCAAATGCTTCAGGGCATCTTCGGTCAAGACGCGCGTCGTGGCGCGACGTGCCTGCCGCCAGCGGCTGATCAGACCATGCTGCGGCCACAACAAGCCCGACGCCAGCGCCATCAGAACGGCGGCAAACAACAAGGCTCTCGCCGGTTCAGACATAGGTTCCTCCATAGTTTCTCATTAGTAAAAACTAATTTTAGTCAAGACTAAATCTAGTGTACCAGACAACATGGCCGTTGTCAAATGATCGTTTTCAATCAGAACGACGGAGCGCAATGGTTTGACAGGCAGATCGTGTGGTATACTCTGGGTACATGGATTCAACTGACAAAGCAACTTGGCAATGAACAAAGAAAGCCCACATCAGACAGCAAACATGACGATCGTCCTGGACGACATTGCACGGCTCGATCACGAGTTGGAGCACCATTTCAGGCAGAAGTTTCAGGTTCAGCCGGCACTCACGCGCGCGTTGGTTAGTTTTCAGGCCAATAAGACGCGCCCGGTGTATCGCTGGTACAAGTACAAAGAGGCGTTCTCGGCCGCTTTGGTCGAATACCTGTTTCAGAAATACGGCGTCATGCAGGGGAAAATCCTCGATCCCTTTGCGGGCAGCGGCACGACGCTGTTTGCAGCCAGCGCGCTCGGGCTTGATTCAGAGGGCATTGAACTCCTACCCATCGGTCAGCAGATCATTGCCACCAAGACCTTGCTGGAAGCCGATTTTACGCCGGAGGATTTCGAGACATTGCGCCGGTGGGTGACAGATCGCGTTTGGCAAGCGAACGCAAACCACACGCCTTTACCCGAATTGCGGATTACAAAAGGGGCTTATCCAGATAGCACCAAGACAGCTATTGAAAAATACCTTGCCGTCAGCCGGTGCGAAAACCCTCAGGTGCAAACTGTTCTACGCTTCGCCTTACTGTGCATCCTCGAAGCCATTAGCTATACGCGCAAAGACGGGCAGTATTTGCGCTGGGACTATCGTTCCGGCCGCAAGCAGGGCGCAAGGCCATTCGACAAAGGCATCATCCTGAGTTTTGACCAGGCGATTGCCGAAAAAATCAACGAGATGGTTGAGGACCTGCAGCCGGTCACAGCGCAAATGAGTTTTTTCCCAACCACAACGGCGCAAGGTGGAATTCACCTATACGATGGCTCATGTTTGCACGTGATGCCCACCCTTGGCCGGGGCGTTTACGATGCGATCATGACATCTCCGCCTTACTGCAATCGGTATGACTACACGCGCACCTACGCATTGGAGTTGGCATTACTGGGAACGGATGAAAAGCAGTTATCGCATTTGCGCCAGGAGATGTTGAGCTGCACCGTCGAAAACCGAGCCAAGGACTTGCTGGCGATGAACCCGGGCTGGACGGCGGCTGTTGCTGCCGCCGATGGCACGGAACTCCTGCAAGCCATTCTGGAACACCTTGAAGATCAGAAAGCGCGCGGCCTGCTGAACAACAACGGCATTCCACGCATGGTCAGGGGCTATTTCTACGAGATGGCCTGTATTATTGCTGAGTGTTCACGCGTGCTGAAGCCCGGTGGCGCCTTGTTCATGGTCAATGACAACGTCAGGTATGCCGGCGCCAGCATCGCCGTGGACATGATACTTTCCGCCATTGCGGAAAAACTGGATTTTGGCATCCATCAGATCCTGATATTACCCAACGGCAAAGGCAACAGCAGTCAGCAGATGGGTGAACACGGGCGCGAGGAACTACGGAAGTGCATCTACGTTTGGAGAAAAGCCGGCATGCCTCGGGCTCACCGCACCGTGGCAAACAGGCATTTGAGATACGCGCCCTCTGCGAAGCCGATGGGGTGGTCCACGGCGTGACCGGAATGCGCAAAGGGTTGCAGTGGACGACCAGCTTCGACCGCGGCCTGCTCCACGGTGGCGTAGAAGTCCGCGGCGCTGATTCGGCTGGAGCACGAGGCCATGACCAGCGTGCCCGCGGGCGCCAGCACCCCCAGGGCCAGGTGGGTCAAGCGCCGATAGGCACGCAAGGCCCCGTTCACCTCACTCTCCTGCTTCGCCAGGGCCGGTGGGTCCACGATCACCAGGTCGAAACGCTGCCCGCGTTGGCGCAGGTGGGTCAGGGCATCGAACGCATCGGCGGCTAACACCGTGTGCGTCGCCGCGGCCACGGCCGGCAGATGCCGGTTCAACTCGAAGTTGCGCACGGCCGCGGCCAGGGCCGGCGCGCTGAGGTCCAGGCTCACCACCTCCGGCGCGCCACCGGACGCGGCGTAGAGCGAAAAACCGCCGGTGTAGGCAAAGACGTTCAGCGTGCGGCGATCCGCGGCCAGCGTGGCGACGCGTGCCCGGTTTTCGCGTTGATCGAAGAAGAAGCCGGTCTTCTGGCCGCGCAGCACATCGGCCTCGAAGCACAGTCCATTCTCATGAAAGCGCACAGCCGCATCGGGCAGATCGCCGGCCAGGGTCATGCCATCAGCCAGGCCGTGCAGCCACACCGGTTGGCGTTGCAGATCGCGGCTGAGGCGCAACACCACGGCCTGCGCCGGGATGACCTCCGCCAGCGCGGCAAGCACAGTCGTCAGGTGGGGAATCCAGGCCAGGGTGTAGATCTTCAGCACCAGAACCGCGTCGTAACGGTCAATGACCAGGCCGGGCAGGCCATCGTTCTCGCCGTGCAGCAGCCGATAGCCGGTGGTGCCCTGACCGGGCAAGGCGGCGCGGCGGGCCGCGGCCGCGGCCAACTGGGCGGCAAACCAGGTTTGATTGATCGTGGCCGGTGCGCCGCGCTGCAAAATACGCACCCGAATCAGCGAGGTGGGGTCATAGAGGCCGATGGCGAGGAAGCGCCGCTGATCGTCGAAGATGACAGCCAGATCGCCTGGATTTCCCGGCGTGTCCGGCTGCTGGATCACCGCTTGCTCGAACAACCAGGGATGCCCCTGCCGCAGGGCGCGCTGCGCAGCCGGCCTGACCCGCAAGGCCAGGCGCCGCACAGCCGGCGGTGGAATGTGCGCCAACAAATCAGTCACGCCCATGGTCATACTGTAGAAAGTCTCCTCGTGTCCCGACTTGGGGCAACAGCCCACGCAGGTTATACTGAGTTATCAAATTGGTGGGCTTCGCAGCCGTTGCAGCGACTTGCAGTCGCCGGGCGCCTCTATTGTAGCGCACAGCACACACATGTCAAAGCACCTTGCGTGCAACCGCCACGCCCTCGGAATGATTTTGGAAGAAGATGAACTTGACTAGCCGCGCATGCCAGGCTATCATCTGTTTTCGGACCCGAATCAGTCAACTGAAAGGCAGTCGGTTCATTCCATGAATTTGGCCTGGAACTGTGTAGATTCACCCCTGGGGCGGCTGTTGACGGCCGGCACGAGCAACGGTCTGAGTTTCGTCGCCCTCGACGATCATGACGCCGCCCTGCTTGCCGCGCTGCAGGCAGAGTATCCCACGGCCACCCTGTCACCGGCCACAGATACCCTGGAAGCCTGGTCGCAAACCCTGGTCGCCTTCCTGACCGGCGCCGTGCAGGACATCGCCCTGCCGCTCGACATCCCCGGCACGCCCTTCCAATGGCGCGTCTGGCGTGCGCTGCAGGCGATTCCTTACGGCGCCACCTTGAGCTACGGCGAGATCGCCAGCGCATTGCAGATGAAGAATGGCGCCCGCGCAGTGGGGCACGCCTGCGCCACAAATCCAGTTTCACTGGTCATTCCCTGTCACCGGGCGCTGCGCAGCGATGGCGGCCTGGGGGGATTTCGTTGGGGGTTGTGGAGAAAGGAGAGGCTGCTGGGGTTGGAGATTGGAGACCGGAGATTGGAGACCGGAGACCGGAGATTCGTGGAGATTGGTGAAATTCGTGGCAGGGAGCGGAGATTTGAGACCGGAGATTGGAGATTCGTGGAAATTGGTGAAATTCGTGGCAGGGAGCGGAGACCGGAGATTGGAGACCGGAGATTGAAGACTGGCGACCTGAAACTCCAGTTCACACAACTCCCTTTTTCCACAAACCTGGTCTCTATTCTCTGATCTCTAATCTCTGCAAAGAGCAGATAGGAGTTTGATTGTGGATTTGATCGGTTTTGTGCGGCGATGGGCGCCGGTGGTGTTGATTGTGGCGCTCAGCGCCTGTCAGGCGCGCACCCCGGCCCCCAAGGGATTGCCAACGCCAACGGCGTCGCTGGCAGCGACGGTGAGCGTGGTCACGCGGACGCCAACGAGGCAGCCAACCGCGACGATAAGCGTGGTCACGCCAACGCCGCTGCGCCTGCCCAACTATCCTGACCAGCCACTCAACCTGCCGCAAGGGAAGGTGCTGAGCGTGATTGATGGCGACACCATTGATGTACGCATTGACAGTCAGACGGTCAGCGTGCGCCTGTTGGGCATCAACACGCCTGAAGTGGTGGGACCCTATCGGACGGCGCAGTGCTTCGGCAATGAGGCTTCGGCCAACGCCAAGCGCCTTCTCGCCGGCGCAACCGTTTATCTGCAGGATGACCCGCAGCAGGACGACAAAGATCAGTACGGGCGCTGGCTGCGTTATGTGTGGCTGAGCGATGGCCGTCTGTTCAATCTGGAGGCGATTGCGCAGGGCTTTGCGCTGGAGTACACCTACTACAGGGACCGGCCCTATTCTCTGAATCGTGTCTTTCGTGAGGCGCAGCAGCTGGCGCAAGAGCAAGGGCGTGGCCTCTGGTCACCGCAAACCTGCGCTGGTGACATCAAACGGCCGCCGCTGTCAGCCACGACCGTGGCGCGCACGCCTACTGCACGGCCGACACTTGCCGCCACTGCCCTGACGCGTACGCCCACCCCGGCGCCGGCGGCCACGCGCAGCGTCAATAGCTCGATCGCCATCACCGGCATGATGTACGCCGGCGACGATGAGGTGGTCACAGTGACGAACCAGAGTACCGCGCCGCAGTCACTGGCCGGCTGGCGTTTGCAGAGCTACGGCGGCACTCCTTGTCGCTTGATCCCTGAGCAGGTCTTTGTTCTTCCGGCTGATCTAACCCTGGCGTCTGGCGCCAGCGTGCGCATCCACAGCGGCCCGCAGGCGCTGAACAAACCGCCGACCGATCTCAAATGGACAGAAGATACCGTTTGGAACAACGGCGGCGATCGCGCCGACCTGCTCAGCGCGGACGGAAAACTCGTGACCTCACTCGCCTACGGCGCCTGCCAGTGACCTCACCTCATCCCCTGCCCCTTCTCCTCTCCGCTCTGCGGAGAGGAGAAGGGGGTGAGGTCGCACTCAATCGAAACGGCGCACCGCGGGATGCAACAGGCCGAGCGCGGTAATCAATGCCGTCAACAGACCGCCAGCGATAAAAACCAGGGCCGGCCCCAGCGCCTCGGTGGCCCAGCCGGTCAGTCCGTAGCCAATCGGCAGCAGCATGAAGGAGCCGAGCATGTCAAAGCTCGCCACACGGCCCAGCTTGTCGCCCGGCACCACAGTTTGCAGGATGTTCGTCCAGATCAGGCCAAAGACCTCCAACGCCGCGCCGTTGATGAGGGCCGCCAGCAAGATGACAGCCAGCGGCACGTTGGCGCCCAGTACGGCCAGCCCCAGCCCCGCCACGATGGCGCCGCCGTAGGACACCAAACCGCGCCAACGTAAGCGCGGGTAACGCCCCATCCACAGCCCGCCGAGGACATAGCCGATGGGAAAGACAGCATAAAGCAGGCCCAGGGTGCGCACATCACCGTGCAGGTGATCTTTGACCAGGAAAGGCAGCGCCACCGCAAACGGTGCGGCCAGCGTGATGTTGGTCAGGGAAAACAAGAGGATTGTCACCCACAGAATGGGGCTGCCGGCGACCACGGCCAGCCCTTCGCGCAGGTCGCGCACGATGCCATGCATGCCCTGGGACGCAGACGGCGCCGGCGCGGTGGACAGGCGCAGGAGCGGCAGCACCAACAGCGCCGCGGCAAAAAACGAGAGCGCATTGCCGGCAAAGGCCAGCGTGGTGCCACCCAGGCCCACGAGAGCCGCGCCCAGGGCCGGCCCCACGATGCGGCCGGCCTGCATGCTGAGGCTGGTCAGTGAATTGGCGCTGGTCAGCGCGCTGACCGGGGTCAACTCCGGTACCAGGGCCAGATACGCCGGTTGAAAGAAGGCGTCGGCCAGGCCGAAGAGCAGGCTGGCCCCGTAGATGTGCCAGATTTCCAGGCGCCCGCTGAGGGCCAGCCATGCCACGCCCGCCGCCGCGATGCCCCGGCCCAGGTCAGAGATCAGCAGCAGGCGCACCCGCGGCAGGCGATCCACCGCCACGCCGCCGATGAGGACGAAGAGCAGCATCGGCACCATCGAAAAGGTCAGCACGGTGCCCATCGCCAGCGCGGAGCCGGTCTTTTCCAGCACCCACCATGCCAGTGCCACCTGATAGAGATGATCGCCGACGCGCGAGATCGTCTGCCCGACCCAGAGGAGGGCAAACGATCGGTGCGTCAGAGCACGAAACAGCGCCATCAGCGGCCTCCGAGGAGCGGCTAGTTCACAGGGGTGGACGGGTCGAACGCTGCCGAGACTGGCAGGCGCCCGATCTGCGGCAAGACATGCTGCAAGAACTGGCCGGTGTAGGAGGCCGACACCTGCGCCACCTCTTCCGGGCGTCCCTCGGCGATGATGCGGCCGCCGCCGTTGCCGCCCTCCGGCCCCATGTCAATCACCCAGTCGGCCGACTTGATGACATCCAGGTTATGCTCGATGACCACCAGGGTGTTGCCGCGGTCGGCCAAGTCGTGCAGCACCTGCAGCAGGCGCCGCGTGTCCGCGAAGTGCAGGCCGGTCGTCGGTTCGTCCAGGATGTAGAGCGTATCGCCGGTGTCGCGACGGCTCAGCTCCTTGCTCAGCTTGATGCGCTGCGCCTCGCCGCCGCTCAAGGTGGTGGCTGCCTGCCCCAGGCGGATATAGCCCAGACCCACCGCTTCCAGGGTCTTGAGCTTGTTGCGAATGGCCGGGATGTTGTTGAAGAACTCGTGCGCCTCTTCCACCGTCATGTCGAGCGTGTCGGCGATGGATTTGCCCTTGTACAAAATTTGCAGCGTGTCCCGGTTGTAGCGCTTGCCGTGGCACACTTCGCATGGCACCCAAACATCGGGCAGGAACTGCATCTCGATGCGAATGGTGCCATCGCCCTGGCAGGCCTCACAGCGCCCGCCCTTGACATTGAACGAGAAGCGCCCCGGCCCATAACCGCGCAGTTTGGCGTCCGGCAGGCGGGCAAAGAGATCGCGCAGCGGGCCGAAGAGAGCGGTATAGGTGGCCGGATTGGAGCGCGGCGTGCGTCCGATCGCGCTCTGGTCAATGTCAATCACCTTGTCCAACTGCTCGATGCCCAGGATCGTCTCATGCGCGCCCGGCTTGTCCTTGGCCCGGTAGAGGCTCTGCGCCAGGCGCTTGTAGAGCACCTCGATCACCAGGCTCGACTTGCCGGAGCCGGAGACGCCGGTCACACAGATGAACTTGCCCAGGGGAATGCGCACATCCACGCCTTGCAGGTTGTTCTCCGTGGCGTGTTTGATGAGCAGGGTCTTGCCGTTGCCGTCGCGGCGCTTGGTCGGCACCTCGATCCGCTCTTCGCCGCGCAGATAGCGGGCCGTCAACGAGTCGGGACACTCGATGAAGCTATCGCGCGGCGCGGAGCAGACCACCTGACCGCCGTGCTCGCCCGCGCCTGGCCCCATATCCACGATCCAATCGGCCGCGCGCATCGTTTCTTCATCATGCTCAACCACCAGCACGGTGTTGCCCAGGTCGCGCATGGCAATCAGCGTGCGAATCAGGCGCGCGTTGTCGCGCTGATGCAGGCCAATGGACGGCTCGTCCAGGATGTAGAGCACGCCCATCAACTGCGAGCCGATCTGCGTGGCCAGGCGGATGCGCTGCGCCTCGCCGCCAGACAGCGTGGCGGTGCCGCGCTTGAGCGACAGGTAGTTCAGGCCCACATCGGCCATGAAGCCGAGCCGGGCGCGAATCTCCTTCAGAATCTGGCGCGCGATGGTCCACTGGCGCTGCGTCAGCGGTGAGGCCGCAGGCACCTCCAGGGCATCGCCATACTTCGCCACGCGCTGGCTCTCGGGCGCGCCGTCGCGGCCATTGGCCGCGACCGTGATGACCGGCGCCGTCTCTCCTTGCAGCAGGCGCACCCATTCCAGGGCTTCGATCACTGAGAACTGCGTCACCACATCAATGTTCTGATTGATGATCGTCACGGCCAGGGCTTCGGGGCGCAGGCGCTTGCCGCCGCAGACCGGGCACGGGCGCGAGGTCATCAATTCTTCCATCTCGGAGCGGATATAGTCAGAGGTGGATTCACGGTAGCGCCGCTGCAAGTGCGGGATGACCGCCTCGTAAGTCGTTTCGTAGGTGCGCAATTGGCCGGCGGTGTTGTGGTACGTAATCGCAACCGACTCCGCCTGGCCGGCGCCAAAGAGGATGATCTCGCGCTGGCGGTTGCTCAATTCCTTCCACGCAACCGTGAAGGGGATATGGTGCTTGGCGCACAGGGCGCGCAGGAGCTGGCGATAGTGATTCTCCTCGTCCTTTTGCCCTTGCTTGCCCCAGCCGCTGACATTGAGCGCGCCCTCTGCCAGCGACAGATCAGGATTCGACGCGATCATCTCAGGGTCGAACTCCATCTGCACGCCCAAGCCGCTGCAGGTCTGGCAGGCGCCGTGCGGTGAGTTGAACGAAAAGGTGCGCGGCTCGATCTCCGGCAGGCTGATGCCGCAGTGGACGCAGGCAAAATGCTCGGAGTAGAGGCGATCGGTCGCAGCCGCGTCCCGCTGACTGACATCGCTGACCAGGATGGCGCCGCCGCCCAGACGCAGCGCGGTCTCCACCGAGTCGGTCAGGCGGCTAAGATCGAGCGCGCCCTCGCCGTCCTTCACCACTACCAGGCGATCCACCACCGCTTCGATGGTGTGATTCTTGTAGCGATCGAGCTCGATCTCCTCATCCACATCATGCACCTCGCCGTTGACGCGCACGCGTACGAAGCCGGCCTTGCGCACATCCTCGAAGATGCCTTTGTGCTCGCCCTTGCGCGCCTGGATCAACGGCGCCAGGATCAGGATACGGCTGCCGGCTGGCATCTCCAGGATCGAGTCCACAATCTGTTGAGCGCTCTGCTGGGCAATCTCGCGGCCGCAGTTGGGGCAGTGCGGTGTGCCCACGCGGGCATAGAGCAGGCGCAAATAGTCGTAGATCTCGGTGGTGGTGCCCACGGTGGAGCGCGGGTTGCGGCTGGCGCCCTTCTGGTCAATCGAAATGGCCGGACTGAGGCCCTCGATCTGATCCACGTCGGGCTTTTCCATCAGGCCCAGGAACTGGCGTGCGTAGGCCGACAACGATTCGACGTAGCGGCGCTGGCCTTCGGCATAGATCGTATCGAAGGCTAACGACGACTTGCCCGAACCGGAGAGGCCGGTGATGACCACCAGCTGGTCGCGCGGCAACTCGACGGTGATGTTCTTCAGGTTGTGTTCGCGTGCTCCGCGAACAATCAATTTGTCATGAGCCATGATCTGGTTCTCCTGACAGCGCGCGCCACGCGCAGTCGCATGACCCGGCGCTTTGTTGCATTGATCCTTGCGGTCGTGTCGAGCGTGGACTTCACGCGCACAAAAGGCTGAATTCTAACATAAAAAAGCACTAAGAAACCGGGTTTCAGTGATGAAACCCGGTTTCAGCATAAGCAGAATCGGCCAACAAGCAGCGAGGTTGCTTACTTCCTCTTCGTATCCTCGGGCGGGAGTTCTTCGCCCTTGGCGGCCTTGCCCTTGATCACGACTTCCGGTTCGGCAGCCGTGCTCGTCGTGGCGGCCTCACCGGTATCTTCAGAGACGGCGGCGCGGGTACGGCTGACCATCACCACGGCATCGTCAGCCGAGATTGCCAATTTAACGTTGGCCGGAATGACGAGGTCTCTGGCGTGCAGGATGTGGTGCTCGGCTGTGAGTTGGCTGATGTCAATCGTCAGCGCATTGGGAATGTTGCTGGGCAGACAGGAGACCATGACGGCCTCCAGGTTATGCACCAGCACATAATCACTGCCCAGGCTAGATTGTAGTGCGCCAACCAGCCTGATCGGCACCGCAATCTCAATCACTTCCGTCATGGAGACCTGGTAGAAGTCCACGTGCAATGGATTGCGCTTGACAGGATGGCGCTGCAGTTCCTTGATAAGCACGGCCACCTGGCGGGTGCCCAGATCGAGCGTGGTCAGGTGGGTCAGAGCGCCCTGCTTGACCGCCTTATCGAGGCTGATCCGTTCGATCTGAATGGATTCGGCCGGGATATTGTGTCCGTACATTACCGCAGGCACCAGGCCCTGCTGGCGCAGTTGGTTGACATGGGCAGATGGGTCGCGCTGCTGCGCCGCTAATGAAATTTGAGCCACGATTCTACGATCTCCTTTTTACTATCTTACTTTACTATCTTACGATGAACGTCTTGCCGCGTATTTTTCGTTAATCATTTCGTTTCTTGCACCATCGGCGTTGTCTGCGCTGGCGCTTGATGTGGATGCATTCTTCATACCGCGCAAATAAAGGCGCCTGTAAGCAGGCGCCGGACTATTGTACCTGAGGCCGGGCAATTCGTCAAAGCCAAGCCTTGAACTGAAGTTCAGGCTGTTATGGGAAGTCCGCTGAAGCGGACTGGGGGCATGAGCGAATCTCGGCGATGCGCGTCGGTCTCGATGGGCCTCAATTCCCTGCCACGAATTTCACTCATTTACACGAATCGAGCTTCTGTCTTCGTGTCAATTCGTGCAATTCGTGGCAAAAGTCCGACCAGATTTCCCTGCCACGAATTTCACTAATTTGCACGAATTTCAGGGCCTTGTCGTGTCAATTCGTGCACTCGGAGAATCCGCCTCGCTTCCCGCTGCCACGATTTTCACTAATTTCCAAGTTGGCTCTGCCTTCGTGTCGATTCGTGCAATTCGTGGCAAAATCTGGCGCAGGCGGGGACTGACCGCGGCGTCCGCTTGCGGTATGATTGCCTGCGCGCGGTCTCCTGGCCGAACGTCCTCTGCTCTTGACGATCATGGCGCGGCTCCCCGCCCTTCACCGGGCAGTTGCCCTAAGACCCCCACCCCAACTGTACACCGAGGCGGTGCAATTGCTCCTGGAGCGATGGGCAAATCCAACCGGCGCCGGCGCCGGTATCGTGGAGCACCCGGCCATCCCCTACCCTGAAATGAGCGATCTGCGAGCCGCCTGTACGCGGTGGCCTTCAAGGCCCACAGCCGGCACAGCGGTGATGGCGACACGGCGGACATCGCCGAAGGCGAACTGCGCGCCTGGCTGGCGCCCTTCTTGAACAACGACTGGAACAAGGCCGGCGTGTTCATTGATTACATTCGTGAGCGAGCCGGTCTGCTCATCCGCCACAAGACCGAAGCCTACACCTTTCCACATCGCACCTTTCAGGAATTTCTGGCCGCGTGTCACCTGGCCAGCTTGCCCGATTATGCGAGCGAGGCGGCGCGACTGGTCCGTGCAGAGCCAGACCGCTGGCGCGAGGTTTTTCTGCTGGCAGCCGGCTATTCTACTCGCATCAATCTGTTGGGTCAGGCGCTCAACGCCGTCAACGCTCTTCGCCCTTCGAACCGGATCGCGCCGCGGTCGGCAGCGCCGGGTCGTGGTATCTGGCGTTGTAGAAATACAATCCGCCCGCCACCTCGTCCAGCACCTGCCCGGTGAAGCGGCGCTGCGTCGGGGTCGCGTCGAAGGTGTAGCGGCTCTCGCCCCACGGCTTGTAGCGAATCTCCGACAGCCGGCCGCCGGTCTCGTTGACCGTTTTCTCTGCCACGAATTTCACTAATTTACACGAATCGAGTTTCGTCTCGTGTCAATTCGTGCAATTCGTGGCAAAAGTCCGCCCGTCGTGTTGCTCCCCATCACCGCCTTCACCCGGTTGCTGCCGTCCGCAGTGCCAGTGGGTGAAGCAACAGCGCCGTGCTTCCCTGCTTTACCGGTTGGCAGCCGGTTCTCCGCATCGTAGACCAGGGTGTAGGTCACGCCGCCCACCGTGCGCCCGGTCATGCTGCTGCAGCCGTAGTTGTAGACGTTGCTGCTGCCCGCCTGCAGCACCGCATGTGGCTTCGTCGCCTGCGTCCCCGCCCGGCAATTCCCCGGCGACGACGCACCGTACACATAACTCCCCACACTGGACTTACTCGCCGTGGCATTCACCCTGCCTGGACTGCACATTAGATTCGGCCACGGAAGTATCTCAGGCTTCATCGGCACAATGGGATACCAGTGCTTGCAGTTCACCTTCACATTGATGAACACTGAACATTGTTCTGGAGCATACGTTCCAGCCCAAATCGAAGTGAGGTGATAACCGTCATCGGTACTAGAAGGTAACATTCCAACGCTTCCCCCAAACCTAGGACAGATCCCGCTGGTTGAGAGAATTCTATCCTCAATACGCGACCGCGAAGAATGCATGAAGTAATCCCGCCGTAGTGCGACGCACCGGTATTGGTTGTAACACAGTAAGTATCCAACCCAAGTTGCTGATCCTGTGTGTTAAGAGTCAGGGGTTGCTGGATTTCAATCCAACTCATTGGCATTTCCTTCTGATCATACAGCGCGATTACAAAAGCATTCAGATCCTCCAATTCTTGTACTGAAATTGCTCGAACTGTTAATCTCTTCATTGCACCTCATTTCGGAGTTGACCATTCTCCCCAGGCCAACGATAAATGATGATAGTGCCGTTGACTCTTGCCGCAACGTTCATGGCCCCTTTGCATGATGGACAAGGTGGATACTGACCCATGATAATCATCGTGTCACCAGATAGCATGGGGATTTGCTTCACAGCGCGGGCCTCAGTATGCGTTGCCAACGATGAGCGAGGAAACCCAAGAGCAGCCTCCTCGTTCGTCATATTCCCACTCGTCATCGTATATTGGGATGCAACTTCGCCATTGCGAGTAATGGTCACAGTCGCTTGGTGGAGAGCTTTCCCGGAACCAAATGTCCCGAAAACTCCAACAGCATAGAGCCCTACGCCGAAAGATGCATTCCCCCCATAACCGGACATCGCCTCGAAGATTACGCCATTGGTGGTCGCTGCGCTTCAGTGCTAACTCCGCCAAGATTTCTGCGCCCAACTCCGCTTGAGCTTGCGCATTACCCGGTCGAGATGATGCCGTTGAATTCTTCGGTTGCGGGAGTGGCTGATAGGCGCCTGCGTCCTCGCCAGGGTGCGCCAGGTAATACTGATACGCTTGCTTGGCGCCGATTGATCCAGTCTTCTCGCCGCAGTTGCAATTCAATGCTGTGGAGCGCATCTATGCCGCCACAACCATCATCTACGCTTGTTCCACATATGGTTGCATGTCCGCTTGATCGATGAACCCGGAGAGGTTGATTCCCGAGGTAGCTGTAACGGTTCAGATTCTGCGGATTTTCCGGCTGGGGAATTACCGTATCCGCGGCGAGAAAATCGCCCGATGATCGATCGTACCAGCGGGACTGGTAGAAATACAACGCCGTGCCGCTGTCCCATCGCTGCCCGGTGAAACGGTAGGTCGTCACCTGGTTGTTGCGCGAAGCGTTGCGCCAAAGCGGGATAGTAGCGCAGTTCGGTTTGACGCGCCGCTGTTGTTCAGGTCAGCGCGGTGGAGCCGAGATG